>CAYODK010000278.1:0-6125 GCA_964402695.1 uncultured Verrucomicrobiota bacterium | reverse complement strand
ACGTGGTCCTGATCAGCGTCTACAAGGAGGATCCCTCCTTCTTCGCGGAGTTCGCGCCCGACTTCACGCGGCTTCCCCCGCCCCCGGGGACCGAGAAGGAGATCTTCGTCCTCTGGGACGGCATCGCCGGGGGCCGGAGCCCGATGGTCAACAGCCTCGGCCGAAGGCATAACGTAAGTTATTTGATATACGGTATTTGCAATATTGAAGATCGGATCATCGGCAATCTCGTCAAGGCCAGAAAGTGGGTCGCGCGTCGGAAGGCCGAACTTGAGGAGGGCGCCCGCCCGCCCGCCCGCCCGGAGGGTCTCGCGGCCTTTCTCCGGCATATCGCCGGATCGCCCGTCTGCGGGGGGGCGGCCGTGGGCGTCGTCCTGATCCCCCAGCGCAACAAGCCGGCGGACCTGTACCGCGATCTCGTCCCGCTGCTCCCGGAGGAACTGAGCCTGCTCGACACCCACGCCGCCCTGATAGGGGACATCGACCGGCTGCCGTGGATCGGCGAGGGCCACTACGGCCGGGAGGCGAGCGACCGCATCGCGCGGATGATGGCGGCCGAGGCCCTCCGGCTCGACGCGGCCCGCAAGGAGAGGGCTCCGCCCCGGCCTTGATCCGGATTCCGCCGGCCGGCTTGCGCCGGGGGGGCGGGGCGGATACCATCCGCCGGCTTCCGATAGCGCCGATGAAGTGCATCATTCAGATTCCGTGCCTGAACGAGGAGAAAACCCTTCCGGTCACGCTCGGCGACCTGCCGAAGTCGCTGCCGGGGATCGACGTCCTTGAGATCCTCGTGATCGACGACGGTTCGACCGACCGCACGGTCGAGGTCGCGAAGGCCTGCGGGGTCCATCACGTCGTCGGCTTCCGCCGGAACCGCGGCCTGGCGCGGGCCTTCCAGCTCGGGATCGACGCCTGTCTCGCGCGCGGCGCGGATATCATCGTCAACACCGACGCCGACAACCAGTACTACGGCCCCGACATCGCCAAGCTCGTCGCCCCGATCGTCGCCGGAGAGGCGGACATCGTCGTCGGCGACCGGCAGACGCAGACCATCGAGCACTTCTCCGCGCTCAAGAAGGCGCTGCAGAAGCACGGCAGCCTGCTCGTCGGATCCTTCGCCGGGATGGAGGTCCCCGACGCGACCAGCGGGTTCCGTGCGATCTCCCGCGAGGCCGCGCTGGAGCTGAACGTCATCAGCGATTTCTCCTACACGCTCGAAACCCTGATCCAGGCCGGGCGGAAGCGGCTGGCGGTCGTCAGCGTGCCGATCCGGACGAACAAGGTCCTGCGCAAGTCCCGGCTCTTCCGGTCGATCTTCTCCTTCGTGCGGCAGTCGGCGGCGACGATGGTCCGCGTCTACACGACGAACGAGCCGCTGAAGGTGTTCTCGCTGGCCGCCCTCGCGCTGGTGGCGGCGGCGATGATCCCCTTCGGCCGGTTCCTCTACTACTTCATCCGCACGGGGGCGGCGGGGCACGTCCAGTCGCTGATCCTCGGCGCCGTGCTGTTCATCGCCGGCGCGTTCTTCTTCACGGTGGGTGTGTTGTCCGACCTGATCAACGCGAACCGGAAGCTGCTCGAGCAGCTGCTCCGGAAGCAGCGGGACGTCCGCGACGCCGGCGGGGCGTCCGGCGCGGGAGGAGCCCGGTGAAGGCGCAAGCGAGGGTGGCGGTCGACGGGGCGGTCGGGCTGGCCGTCGGGTCGGCGGTCTGGGCGTTCCTGCACTGGCGCGTCGTCGGCATCGTCGCGCTGACGATCGGAGGGCTGTTCCTGCTCTGTGCGGCGGCGCCGGCCTCCGCGGCCGCGGCGCTGCGGTGGAAGGACCGTCTCGTCGGGGCGGTCGGCCTCGTGCTGACGTGGTCGCTGCTGGCGCCGCTGTTCCTCGTCGGGTTCTCGCTCGGCCACCTGATGCTCCGGCTGACGGGGAAGGATCCGCTGCGCCGGGAATTCCCGTGCCGCGACGCCTCGTGCTGGCTGCAGCGCGCGCCGTCGCGCGGCCCGGCGGGCTACCGCAATCTCTACTAATGCCATGCAGACCCCTTCCCCCGACGGCCGCCCCGTGACCATCCTCGGCATCAGCGCCTTCTACCACGACTCCGCCGTCGCGGTGATCCGCGACGGGCGGATCGTCGCCGCGGCGCAGGAGGAGCGCTTCTCGCGCAAGAAGCACGACGCGCGCTTCCCGCAGCACGCGCTGAAGTACTGCGTCGAGGCGGCCGGGCTCCACGGCGGCGACATCGATGCGGTCGCGTTCTACGACAAGCCGGTGACCAAGTTCGCGCGCATCCTCGAGACCTACCTCAGCGTCGCGCCGCGCGGCCTGAAGTCGTTCATGATGGCGCTGCCGCTGTGGCTCAAGGAGAAGCTCTGGATCCCGATGGTGGTCGAGAAGGGCCTCGAGGACTGCGGCATCCGGCTGCCGCCGGAGAAGATGCTCTATCCCGAGCACCATGAGTCCCACGCGGCCAGCGCGTTCTTCCCGTCGCCCTTCCGCCGCGCGGCGGTGCTGACCGTCGACGGAGTCGGCGAGTGGGCCTGCACGACCTGGGGCCGCGGCGACGGCCGGACCCTGGAGTTGATGGCCGAACAGCGCTTCCCGCACTCGCTCGGGCTGCTTTACTCCGCGCTGACCTACTTCACCGGCTTCCGCGTGAACTCCGGCGAGTACAAGCTGATGGGCCTGGCGCCCTACGGCGAGCCGCGGTACGTCGACACGATCCTGAAGGAACTGATCGATCTCCACGACGACGGCTCGTTCCGGCTCAACATGGGCTACTTCGGCTTCCTCGACGACCTGCGCATGACGAACGACCGGTTCGCCGCGCTCTTCGGCGGTCCGGCGCGCAAGCCCGAGTCGCCGATCTCGCGCCGCGAGACGGACCTGGCCCGGTCGATCCAGGCCGTGACCGAGGAGGTGCTGCTGCGCACCGCCCGCCACGTCCACAAGGTCACCGGGGAGAAGAAGCTGTGCCTGGCCGGCGGCGTCGCGCTCAACTGCGTCGCCAACGGGCGCCTGCTCCGCGAGGGGCCGTTCGAGGACATCTGGATCCAGCCCGCCGCCGGCGACGCGGGCGGCGCGCTCGGCGCCGCGCTGGCGGCGTGGCACCTGGCGATGGAGAAGCCGCGCGAGGCCGACGACGTCCACGACGCCATGCAGGGCGCCCAGCTGGGCCCGTCCTTCAGCGACGACGAGATCGGCCGCTTCCTCGCGCAGCACGGCTATCCCGCCGAGCGGCTCTCCGCGGAGGACTGGCCGCGCCGGATCGCGGAGCAGATCGCCGCCGGCAGGGTCATCGGCCTGTTCCAGGGCCGCATGGAGTTCGGCCCGCGCGCGCTCGGCTGCCGGTCGATCATCGGCGACGCGCGCTCGACCGACATGCAGTCGCTGATGAACCTCAAGATCAAGTTCCGCGAGTCCTTCCGGCCCTTCGCGCCGGTCTGCCTCGAGGAGCGCGTGTCCGACTACTTCGAGCTCGACCGTCCGTCGCCCTACATGCTGCTCGTCGCGAACGTCCGCCCCGAGCGGCGGCTCGCGGCGCCGGCCACGCGCGGCGACGACCTGCGCGAGACGATCAACCAGGCCCGCTCCGACATCCCCGCCATCACGCACGTCGACTACTCCGCGCGCGTGCAGACGGTGAGCCGCGAGCGCAACGGCCGGTTCTACGACCTGGTCAAGGCCTTCGAGGCGATGACCGGCTGCGGGGTCATCATCAACACGTCGTTCAACGTCCGCGGCGAGCCGATCGTCGGCTCCCCCGAGGACGCCTACCGGTGTTTCATGCGGACCGAGATGGACTGCCTCGTCCTCGGCTCGCACCTGCTGGTGAAGGGCAACCAGCCGAAGTGGACCGACGTCGCCGACTGGCGGCGCGACTACGTGCTCGACTGACGGGGAGGGGATGGGGTCATGAGATTCCTGAGACATTTCGCACGGCTTCTGAGGGAGTTCTTCGGTTTCGCGGCCGCGCACAAGGCGTGGTGGATCATCCCGCTCGTCCTCGTCCTGCTCCTCCTCATGTTCATCATCGTCGCCGGCCAGGCCGCCGCGCCGTTCATCTACACGCTGTTCTGAACCGGCCGGGCCCCTCGGGGTGCGGCGCGCGGAACCTCCGAGCCTGCGAACCTGTGAACCCGCGGGCTGGAGCCCGCGTTGGACTTCCGGCCCGCGGGGCTGGTAGGGTGCGCGGCATGAAGACGCGCATCCCGCTCCTCGCCGCCGCGTTCGCGGCGCTCGCGGCCACGGCCGGCGACCTCGAGACCGGCTTCCGCTCCCCGCCGCGCGACGCCCGCGCGCGCTGCTGGTGGTGGTGGTTGAACAGCAACGTGGACAAGGAGGTCATCTCGCGCGACCTCGCCGAGATGAAGAAACAGGGCATGGGCGGCGCCGCGATCTTCGACGCGGGCGGCGCGACGCAGGACGGCCACCGGCCGGTGCCGGGCGGTCCCGTCTTCGCCGGCCCCGAATGGAAGGCGCTCTTCCGCCACGCGCTTGACGAGGCCGCGCGGCACGGGCTCGAGCTGAGCCTCAACATCCAGAGCGGATGGAACCTCGGCGGGCCGAGGGTGAAGCCGGAGGACTCGACGAAGAAGATCGTCTGGACCGAGACCCGCGTCGCGGGCGGCGCGGTGGACGTGGTCCTCCCGAAGCCCGCCGCGAAACTCGACGTCTACGGCGACGTCGCCGTCGTCGCGGTCCCGGTGCGCGGCGACGCGCCCGGTGGCGTCGTCCTCCGCGCCGAATCCCAGCAGTCCGACCACATGGCGGCGCACGCGGCGGACGGCAGCGCCGACACGTTCTGGGTCTCCTCCGGCGGCCAGCCGGGGCAGGGGCCGAAGCCGTCGGCGCCCGCATGGATCGAGGTCGAGTTCGCCGGGCCGGTCGCGGTGGATCGCGTCGAGTTCACCGGCCGCAAGGGCTACGGACCGAGGGCGGGCCGCGTCGAGATCCCCGACGGGCGCGGCGGCTTCCGCGCCGTGGCCGCCTTCGACGGCGCGAAGGCCGATGGGGCGATCCGCGTGGACACGGCCCCCTGCACGACGCACGTCGTGCGGCTCGTCGTGACCGCCGCGCACGATCCACGGTTCCCCGACACGCCGCGCAACGTGCAGATCGCGGAGTGGTCCGTCTCCGGCGGCGGCCGGAAGCATCCGATGAAGGCGGCGGACGAGTCGCGCATCACGGACTTCGAGCAGAAGGCCTACCATGTCTATCCGGGCAAGTTCAACGCGACGAAGGCGCAGCACCTCGTCCGCCCCGAGTCGCCGGACCCGGCGGAGGCGGCGTGCGCGGCGGCGGACGTCGTCGACCTGACCGCTTCGATGGACGCCTCCGGCCGGTTGCGCTGGACCGCCCCCGCGGGCCGCTGGCGCGTGCTGCGCTTCGGCACCACGGCGGCCGGCTCGCACGTGTCGACGTGCAGCCCCGGCTGGGAGGGCCACGCGGTGGACCACCTCGATCCGGCGATGGTGGACCGGTACTGGAAGGACGTGATGGAGGGCCTGATCGAGGCCGCCGGCCCGCACGTCGGGAAGACCTGGCTCGGCGTGCAGACCGACAGCTGGGAACTGGGGCCGATCAACTGGACGCCCGCGTTCCCGGCCGAGTTCAAGGCGCGGCGCGGCTACGAGCTGACGCCGTGGATGCCCGCGCTCGCCGGCGTCGTCGTCGGCAGCCGCGAGCTGTCCAACCGCTTCCTCGCCGATTTCCGCCGCACGCTGGCCGACCTGTTCGCGGAGCACTGCCGGAGGTTCGCCTCGCTCGCGCACGCGCGCGGCTTCAAGCTGCAGGCCGAGATGGGCGGCCCGCACGCCGCGCCGATCGACGCGCTGCAGACGATGGGCGCGTGCGACTTCCCGACCGGCGAGTTCTGGACGCGCAACAACCGGCACCGGATCGAGGACAACTTCCGGTTCTTCATCAAGCAGGGCGCCTCCGCCGCGCACATCTACGGCCGCCCCCGCATGCAGGCCGAGTCCTTCACGACCATCGGTCCGCACTGGGAGCGCTGCCCCGGCGAGCTCAAGCACGACCTCGACCGCGCCTACTGCGAGGGGCTCAACCACATGATGCTCCACACCTTCACCTGCTCGCCCGCCTCCGCCGGGCTGCCGGGCCAGGAGTA
>CAYODK010000277.1:0-6145 GCA_964402695.1 uncultured Verrucomicrobiota bacterium | reverse complement strand
CCTCCTGCGCGACCTACGGCGACCCCTTCCAGCCCATCGACCTCGGGTCCGGCGGCCTCGGCACCCGCGGCGGCGGGCGGATCCAGATCACCGCCCCCAGCCTGGTCCTGAACGGGTCCATCCGCGCCAACGGCCAGAACGCCATCGACTACGTCGGCGGCGGCAGCGGCGGGTCCATCCTGTTGGACGTCGGGGCGATCTCCGGCGCCGGCTCCATCGAGGCGAACGGGGGATCGAGCGGCTTCATGAGCGGCGCGGGCGGCGGCGGTCGCATCGCGGTCCAGCACGGCGCGGGGGCCTTCGACCCGGCTGCGATCCAGTGCGCGGGCGGCGGCAGTTCGGGGGCGGGAACCGTCTACGTGCGCGACGGCGCCCAGCTTGCAGCCACGCTGGCGATCGACAATCGCGGCCGGTCCCATGCGGCCGACATCCCGACGATCGTCCACGTGCCGAGCAACCGGTTCGACCGGCTCGCCGTCCGCGGCGCAACGCGCCTGCACCTCACCTCCTCCGTGCCGCTGTTTCTTTCCCAGGTCGTCGCCACGGGGTCGTGGATGCAGGTCGTCGCCGACGTCGCCGGTCCGGACGTGACCCTGACCGACTGCGACTGGACGCATGGCGGCCTGTTCGCATTCAGCAACGCGGTGACGCTCGCCGGCGCCTCGGTCCTGCGCCACGCCGCGGGCGACACCAACGGACTGCAGATCGCCGCGCAGACCGTGACGGTGGCCGCCGCATCGAGCATCGACGCCACGGCGTGCGGCGGAACGAACCGGCCGGGCACGACGGGACGTGCCGGCGCCAGCCACGGCGGACGCGGCCAGCAGTACTCCGGCACCTCCTGCGCGACCTACGGCGACCCCTTCCAGCCCATCGACCTCGGGTCCGGCGGTCTCGGCACCCGTGGCGGCGGACGGATCCACATCGCCGCCGCCAGCCTGGTCGTGGATGGTTCCATCCGCGCCAACGGCCAGGACGCCGTCGCATACGTCGGCGGCGGCAGCGGCGGATCCATCCTGCTGGAGGTCGGCGCGATCGCAGGGTCCGGATCGATCCAGGCCAACGGGGGACCGGCCGCCTTCATGAGCGGCTCGGGCGGCGGCGGCCGCATCGCGGTCTACTACGACATTGCATCGGCCTTCGACCTCGATGCCATTCAATGCGCGGGGAACAGCAACGCGGGAGCCGGAACGGTCTTCCTTCAGGACCGCGCCCAGCAGCAGGGCGCGCTGGCCCTCGACAACCTCGGCCGCGCCCATGCGGCCGATATTCCCACCGCCATCGTCGTGGCGAGCAACCGGTTCGACCGTCTTGCCGTCCGCGGCGCAACGCGCCTGCACCTGACCTCCTCCGTGCCGCTGGGCCTGTCCCAGGTCGTCGCCACGGGGTCGTGGATGCAGGTCGTCGCCGACGTCGCCGGCCCCGAGGTGACGCTGACCGACTTCGACTGGACGCACGCAGGCCTGTTCGGATTCAGCAACGCGGTGACGCTCGCCGGCGCCTCGGTCCTGCGCCATGTCGCAGGCGACACCAACGGACTGCAGATCGCGGCACAGACCGTGACCGTGGCCGTCGCATCGAGCATCGACGCCTCGGCATGCGGCACGGGACCGCGGGCCGGCACCACCGGCAATTCCGGCGGCAGCCACGGCGGTCTCGGAAGCCCCTACTCCGGTACCTCGTGCCCGACCTATGGCGACGCCACCCAGCCGGTCGACCTCGGGTCCGGCGGCTCGGCCACGCGGGGCGGCGGGCGGATCCTGGTGGTCGCCGGGGTCCTCGCGCTGGATGGCACGATCCGCGCCAACGGCCAGAACGCCGTCGATTACGTCGGCGGCGGCAGCGGCGGATCGATCCTGCTTGCCGTCGACCACCTGTCCGGGGCCGGTGCCCTCCAGGCCAACGGCGGGACCTCCGGTTTCATGAGCGGGGCCGGCGGCGGCGGCCGCATCGCGGTGTACTCACCGGACACGTCCGCCTTCACCTCGACGGCGATCGAGGCCAAGGCGACGTCCGGAGCCGGCTGGGGCACGGTCTTCCTGGGCGTTCCGCGCCTCGTCACGATGCGCTGCATCGGGCCGGGCCAGACCGCGCCGAGCGGATCCGTCGTGGTCGCCTTCGGCGCGACCAACAGCATCGTCCTCCAGCCCGGCGGCACGCTGCCCGTGCAGCGGGTCTTTGCCGACGGCGCCGACGCCGGCGAGGGACTGGATCGCTATGACTGGATCAACAGCGGGCTCTGGCGGGGCACGCTGGACGACGCGGCCTGGGCGGCCCGGGTCACCGGCGGGCACCACCTCGACGTGGTCTTCTCCTTCGATGTCGGCGGCCTCCGGCAGTCCGACGGCGCCCGGACCGTCGAGGTGCAGGGTGCCGCCGGCTGGATCTACACCCTGTACCGCCGCAGCAGCCTGTCCGATGGCGACTGGGACCCCGTCGCGGACCAGGTGGACGTCGCCTGCGCGGCGGACGGTCTCCTCACCCTGAGTGACACCAACGCACCGGCCTGCTCGTTCTTCCGGGTATCCGGTCGCCCGGCCCCGTGATTTCCTGTAGCATCCGGCCTTCGCTTGGCACCGGATCCGGAAAGACGAGGACCTCGATGAAGACAACCATGATCGGGCGGTCCGTCCATTCAAATCGCCCGCCCCTTCGCCGCCGCCCCATGGTCCTCGGACCTCCGATGCTGGCCGCCGCCGCATGGCTCACCGTGGCGGGGTGCCAGGCCCCCGAGCCTGCGGCTCCCTTGGCGGGGCCGGCCCGGCACTACAGCTTCGATGGCTACGGCCCCGCGAGCACGGGCGTCGCATGCCGCGCCGGCAGCGACGGCACGCTCGTGCTGCAGCCCGTGCGCGCGAAGGACACCCCGGTCGAGTCCGCCCGCGCCGCGGAGGGCCGGACGCCGGACCGCACGGCCGCCCGCATCGATCGCGCCTGCCTCGCCGGCCCCGGCACGGGCGACTCCAACGACGGATTCACCGCCGCAATGTGCGTCAACCTGCGCAGGCAGGGCGGGCTCTTCGGCAACGCGGGCGCCTCGAACGGCACGCTGATCGCCGTCGGCAACGGCTACAGCGACGGATGGCGCGTCACCCTCGACACGCCGCGGCGAACCCTTTCCTTCTCGATCGGCCGGCCGCAGCCTCCGCATTCGGTCACGCTCACGTCCGATCCCGTCCCGATCGGAACGTGGATCCACCTGGCGGCGGCCTGGGACCGCCGGGAGATGCGGCTCTACATCGACGGCGCCCTCGCGGCGCGGCGGGCCTTCGCCGAGCCCTACACACGTCCCCGGCAGGACATGCTCCGCATCGGCTTCGCCAACGCGGGCGTCGGCTCGGTCGAGATGGACGTCGACGAAGTCCGGATCTACTCCAGGGCGCTGTCGCCCTCGGACGTGCTCCGGCTCACCGCGCTCGACGCCCCCGTCACCGCGTCCTTTGTCCGCGCGTTCGACGCCGTGGTGGAATCGCTCGCCGCAACGAATGCGGCCGCCGCCACGACCGCCGCAACCCACGGCATCGCCACCGCACGCGCCCTCGATCCACGCCTTCGCGCCGCCGCCCACCGCGCGGCGTTCGACGCCGCCCGCCTGCGCGGCGACCCGGCCGCCGCGGCCGCGGCGATCGAGCCGCTCATCGACCTCGCCGGCCTGCCCGACGCCCGGCGAGCAGCCGCGGCGGAGGCCCTGCTCGGGTTGATCCGGGCCGCCCCGGGAGCCCTTCCACCCGGTGTTCTGGAACGCACCTCCGCGCTACCCGGAGCGACCCCGGCCGATCGTCTCAACGTCCTGATGATCCTTGCACAGGCCGACGCCGCCGCCGGCCGGACCGCCAGGGCCCGTGAACGATACGACGCGATTCTGGCGATCCCGGGCCCCGACCGGCCGCACGTCGCCATCGCAAGGCTCGCGCTCGCGCGGCTGGCGATCGAATCCGGCGACGCCGCGGGCGCCGGCGCGATTCTCCCGAGTGTCGCGGACGACGCCACGGCGCTGGAGACGCACCGCGAGGATGCGCGCCGGGCCCTGGCGATGCTGCGCGAGCCCGCGGCCGCGAACCGTCCGCGTCTCTCCCCCGCCCCCGCATGGCCCGCCCCGGGCGCAGCATTCTTCGTGGCGATCTCGGGCGACGACGCGAACCCCGGCACGAAGGACAAGCCCTTCGCCACGCTCGAGCGTGCGCGGGATGCGATCCGCGCCCTGCGCGCCGGGGGCCGCCTTCCAGCCGGCGGCGCCGAGGTCCGCATCGCCCCCGGGCGGTTCCCGGTCACGCGCACCTTTGAACTGGCGGCCTCGGATTCCGGGGCCGCAGGCGCGCCGATCGTCTACCGCGCCGATGACCCCGCCCGGCCGCCGGAGTTCGACGGCGGCGTAAGGCTGACCGGCTTCCGCCCGCTGACCGATGCCGCGCTGCGCGAACGACTGCCGGCCGGGATCCGCGACCGGGTCGTCGAAGTCGACCTCCGCGCCTGCGGCATCACGAATCTCCCGCCGATGGTCCTCGGCGGGTACGCCTCCGGCAGCGGCTTCCAAACACGGCCGACGCCGGAACTCTTCTTCAACGGCGCCGCCCTGCCCCGTGCGCGCTGGCCGAACCGCGGCTTCGAGAACGTCGTCGACGTCCACGGCACGACCATCACGGACAAGCACGGCATGCGGGGGAGCGTGGAGGGCGCGATCTCGTACGCCGGCGACCGGCCCGCGCGCTGGACCGCCGAACCCGCCGGCTTCCTCTACGGCTACTGGTTCCACACGTGGGCCGACTCCTACGAGCCGATCGAGTCGATCGACCCCGCGACCCATCGGATCGCGCTGCGGAAGCCGTGGCATCGCTACGGATTCCGGCCCGGCGGCGCGTGGTACGGCGTCAACCTCGCCTGCGAGATCGACGAGCCCGGCGAGTGGAGCCTCGACCCGGCCGGTCTGCGGCTTCGTCTGCTGCCCCCCGCCCCGTGCGAGGGCGCGGAGATCGTGCTCTCGCGCTTCGAGGGCACGATGGTGAAGGCCGAGGGCATCGCCCACGTCGCCCTCGTCGGGCTCGCATGGCATTACGGCGCGGCGGACGCCGTGTCGGTGTCGCGCGCGACGAACGTGATGGTCGCGGGCTGCACGATCCGCAACTTCGGGGGCGACGCGATGCGGCTCGACGGACTCTCGAACACCGTCCGCTCGTGCGACATCTCCGGCATGGGCCGCGGCGGCATCTCGCTCTCGGGTGGCAGCCGCAAGACGCTCCAGCCGGGCGGCAACGCCGTGGAGAACTGCCATATCCACCACCTCTCGCGGCTGCATCCCACCTACACGCCCGCGATCCTCCTCAGCGGCGTGGGCAACCGGATCGCGCACTGCCTCGTCCATGACGTCGCCAGCAGCGCCTTCCGGATCGGCGGCGACAACCACCTTGTCGAGATGAACGAGGTCTTCGACGTGGTCGTCGAATCCGACGACCAGGGCGGCATCGACATGTGGGGCAACACGACCTACCGCGGGAACGTCTTCCTTCACAACTACTGGCACCACATCGGCAACCGAGCCGGCTCCGACGCCACCGCGCGCGTCGGACGGGCCGCGATCCGCCTCGACGACGCGATCTCGGGCGTCGTGATCCACGGCAACGTGTTCCACCGGTGCGGCGCCGGGACCGGGTGGTTCGGCGCCGTCCAGATCCACGGCGGAAAGGACAACCAGGTCGACGGCAACGTCGTCTCGCACGGCCCCGCCGCCGTCAGCCTCTCCCCATGGAGCGAGGCGAAGTGGCGCGACTTCGTGAAGGACGCCCTTGCCCACCGGGAGATCGACGCCGCCCTTCACACCGCGCGGTTCCCGGCGCTGGCACGGCTCATGGAGGGCATCAACGCCAATCACATCGGACGCAACTACCTGGTCGCCTGCGACCGGATCACCCACCGTCCGCCGGGGCCGAACCACCTCATCGCGAACCTGTCCGTCGCCGCCGATGCCGCGCCGTTCGTCGACGCCGCACGCGGCGACTTCCGGCTCAAGTCCGGCGCCAAGGCCCCGCCCTGCCTCGGCCCCACGCCGATTCCTTTCGAATGGATCGGACTGCAGCGCGACGCGTTCCGCGCGGCGGTGCCGACGGGCCTCATCCAGAATGCAAGGACACGCGTTCCATGAACCCTTCCA
>CAYODK010000276.1:0-6149 GCA_964402695.1 uncultured Verrucomicrobiota bacterium | reverse complement strand
ACACTCTTTCCCTACACGACGCTCTTCCGATCTTCCGTCGACGTGCTTCTGAAGGTCGAACTCCGCCAGCGCCTTCTTCTCGGCGTCGTCCAGGGTCTCGCCCTTCTTCAGCTTCTCGATGATGGCCTTGATGTCCATGGTCGTTCGCTTCTCCGTTCCTCGCGAGTGCGGCGCGAGTGCCACCCCCGGTCAAAGCGGGCCGGTACGCTTCCCCCGCGAGAGGGCGCGGGTGCCTCTGCTGGCGGCAGGAAGTTCAAGCCGGTTCAAAGTGGACACGGGGCGGGGCGGGGTGGTATCAGTGCCGCCCATGGAGACGAAGGGGAACATCCTCTACTACGGCGACAACCTGAAGATCCTTCAGCAGTACGTGGGGGACGAGACGGTCGACCTCGTCTACCTCGACCCGCCGTTCAACTCCAACGCGAACTACAACGTCCTCTTCGCCGAGAAGGACGGATCGAAGGCCGCGAGCCAGATCCAGGCATTCGAGGACACGTGGACGTGGGACCAGGAGGACGAGGCCGTCTTCGCTGACCTCGTCACGAAGGGCGGCAAGGTGGCCGACTGCCTCCACGCGTTCCGGACCTTCCTCGGGCCGTGCGACATGCTGGCCTACCTCGTGATGATGGCGCCCCGGCTGGTCGAGTTGCGGCGCGTGATGAAACCGACGGCGAGCATCTACCTGCACTGCGACCCGACGGCGAGCCACTACCTGAAGATGCTGATGGATGGCGTGTTTGGGCCGGAGAACTTTCACAACGAGATCATCTGGAAGCGTACATCCGGGCACAGCGATGCCGTCGGTTTTGGGTGCGTTCACGACACGATCCTTTTCTACGCGAAGACGGCCGACGCATTCTGGGAGGACAGCTACCAGCCCTACGACCCTGAGTACGTAGAGCAGTACTACCGCTATCAGGACAAGGACGGCCGGCGATTTATGTCTGGCGATCTCGGGGCTGCCGGGTTGCAGGGCGGCGGCTATGACTATGAGTGGAAAGGTGTGCGTCGGATCTGGCGAGTTCCAATCGGCACCATGACCAAGTGGGACGAGGAGGGCTACATCTTCTACACTCGCAACGGAATCCCGCGGCGCAAGCGTTATCTCGATGAGTCCAAGGGCCTTCCTGCGCAAGACGTCTGGACCGATGTTCAATCGCTTCGGTCATGGCACGATGAGCGTTTGGGATATCCCACCCAGAAACCCGCCGCACTGCTCGAGCGGATCATCAACGCCTCGTGTCCGCCCGGGGGGCTGGTGCTGGATCCGTTCTGCGGCTGCGGGACGACGGTGGACGCGGCGCAGAAACTCGGACGGCAGTGGATCGGGATCGACATCACGTTTCTAGCAATCAACCTGATGAAGCGGCGGCTGTTCGACGCCTACGGCAGTCAGTGCACCTTCGACGTTGTTGGGGAGCCGGAGAGCCTACAGGACGCGCAGGAACTTGCGGACTCCAACCCGTACCAGTTCCAGTGGTGGGCGCTGGACCTGGTGGGGGCCCGGCCGGTGGAGCAGAAGAAGGGGGCGGACCATGGGATCGACGGGAAGCTGGTCTTCCAGGCGGATGAGCCGGGCAAGTTCGGCGCGGTCCTGTTCAGCGTGAAGGCGGGGAAGACGAGCGTGGCGCACGTTCGGGATCTGCGCGGCGTGATCGAGCGGGAGAAGGCGGCCATCGGCGTTCTCATCACGATGCAGGATCCGACCGGGCCGATGAAGACCGAGGCTGCCGGGGCCGGGTTCTACGAGTCGGCCACATGGGGGAAGAAGTACCCGCGGCTCCAGATCCTCACCGTGGCGCAGCTCCTCGACAATCGGACGGTCGACATGCCGCCGATCAAACAGGTGCAGGCGACGTTCAAGAAGGCGGCGAAGGCGAAGGGCAAGGGGCTCGTGGATGGGGATCTGGGGATCTAGGGCAATGAGGTGCCGACGGTGAGCGAATCAAGCTGCGATCGCGAAAGATCCGAGTACCTGGCTGCCAGGTCTGCCTACGATCATCAGCAGCTCGAGGTGTCGGGTCGGTTCGACAACTGGGTGATGACGATCGCGGGCGGAGCGATGGCGCTGTCGCTGACGTTTGTGAAAGAGATTGCCCAGCCGCCCTCGCAATGTCCGTGGCTTCTCGTGTGCGCATGGATCGCGCTCTCCTGCTCCTTGCTGGCCGGACTATGGTCACAGGTGACGAGCATCGCGGCCATTGAGAAGTACCGCGACAGAATGGACGATGCATATGCGAAGGGCGACTGGACGAAGACGGGGGGAACCGGGTGGGCCGGAGCGACCAGATGCCTAAATTGGGCGGCAACTGTGGCGTGCATGGTTGGGGTGCTTGCGTTGTGCGTTTTCAGCGGGATGAACATGAAGTAGGGGGATGACGCCATGTGCAAGAAGAACGATCGTAGTATAGGTCCGGGAGATCGTCCGTCCGGTCATACCGGAGGATACACCCCTCCGCCTCCGCCGCGGCCGGCGCCTCGGCCATCGGGAGATCCGGGGCGCGGGTTCTCGCCACCGCCCCCGCCGCGACCATCACCAAAGCCGAAGGGGTAGATAACGAGTGCCGATGACCGTAAATGGGCACGAAGAAACCGGGAGATGATCATGTTCAAGGATCTGAGTATCTGGCAGGCAGAGATGGTGTTCAGGGCCCTGAAACGTAGTGTCGAAACATGCGGTGATGGGTTTCACAATAACGACCGTGGGCACCCAGTCTACTGGGCAGGATCGAAAGGCGACCTGACTGCATTTCCCGATGCAGATGGGCCAGAGAAGAACGACATGTTCAAGATGCTGTCCAGCCTCTCCAGCCGGATCAAACAAGACGGCTCAACAAATGAGAACTGGTGGTTCGATTTCACGGAGTGGAGAGACTTCTGCGCGTATGCGTTCAAGGCTCACGAGCAGGCGTAGCTTCTAGGGCTCATCGGTGGCATCAACCCGCTCAGCCGTGCACCTGCACCGCGGATGGCCCCAACCGGCCGCCATCGCGTCCTTGTAGGACGGGTGGCCAGCGGTCCGGCCGGTGATTGAGATGACCTTCCCGTCCCACTCCGCGCAGACCTCGCAGGCGTCGCCGTCGACTTTCTCGATGATGGCCAGGTCGTCGCCGTTGGCGATCAGCGTGTCGAAGTAGGTGTCCCGGGCCACCCGCGCGCACGTCGTGCGGGTCAGCATGTCGAGGTAGTCGGCGTTGTTCCAGCGCCGGCCAGCGGCGTCGACGAACCGGTTGGAGAGGGTGTCGCCGGCAAGCTGGTCCCAACGGCGCTGGATCTCGCGATGACGCTCGACCAGCGTCATACCCTGCAGGTCGGCCTCGCGCCACACGTCGACGAGGGCCTGCCGGAGCTGCTGGCGCTGCAGCATGTCGAGCTTCTTCGTGTAGACGGCCGCCAGGTTGACCCCGTTGTCGGGGGCGACGACGGACCAGATCGCGTCGACGCGGCGCCGGTCGAACTTCACCACGGCCTGGGCAACGCGGCCCCGGGCCGCACGGATGTCCTCGACGGCCTCCTCGTGGAACATGCGTGCGGCGCCGTAGGCGGCGTCATGGATGTGGGCCGTCAGCTCCCGCTCGAGCCGGTCGTAGAAGCCGCCAATCGCGGAGAAGGCACGGATCCGGCGCCGCTCGCTGGCGACGATGCCGCGGTCTCGGGCGGCCTTGGCGATCGTCTCGGCGACATCGCGTTGCGTCCGGCGCATGGCGGCCAGCAGCTCGCGCCGGGCATCGGCCTCAACGCGCTCCAGCTTGGCCAGTCTGCGGCGGCCGTTCATTCCTCCGATTCCTTCCGTACCATCTCCCTGGCGCGTTCGTCGGCCTGTGTGATCCACTCCTTGGTGACACCGTACCGCGCAAACCAGTCACCGGATCCCCACGCGTAGGAGACGGTTCCGTTCTCTGCCTCCGGATCGTGCTTCGTGGCGAGAACCTGGATGGACGAGAAATGCTCGCCAAGCGACTCGACGGCCGCCTTGATGCGAGCGAGGTCGGCCTCACGGCTCTCGATGCTCATCCCCGCTCCAACGTCACGATCGGCCGCGGCCGGGTGCCGCCGGCGCCGTACCCGTGGATCCACGCGAGCGCCGCGGCGCAGATCTCGTTCGGGGATCCGGCCGGCTCGCCCGTCTTCGACTCGCTGTCGGGGGGAATGAAGTCGGGCCGGTTGTTGTCGTGGTCGAGGGCGACGCCGGAGGTCTTCAGGACGTGCAGGGCCTGCTCGGCGATCGCGTACTCGCGCGAGGTCGCCGGCACGTCGGTCGTGCCGACGAGGGCGTCGATCTGGCGCGTCGCCTGGGCGGCGGCCGCTTCGCGCAGCGCCGGGTCGAAGCGGCTCCAGATCCGGGCGGAGATGTGATGGCCTTCGGCGAAGTACTGGTCGGGGGTCATCGGACGCCGGCTCCTTTCAGGCAGTTGAACACGATCCGGAGCGGAACGTGCGCGTGCCACAGACCGTGCTTCCCCTCGCGCTCGGCGAGGGTGAAGTAGTCGTACTCGTTCGACGGGTTCCCGTTCAGGTAGGCGGTCTGCACGATACCGCTCTTGATCGGGAGCGCCGCGATCGCGGAGAACGCGAACTCCCACCCGCGATGGCGGTCCGCGAAGACCCCCTCGATGCGGGCGTCCATGTCCAGGGACGCCACCGGCGCGTTCGGCGCCGGGCGTGTCGTGGGGCCGCCGCCGACGGAGAACCACCAGCAGTTGACGCCGGCGAGCTTGCCGCCGGTGAGCCGCGGGGCGCCGACGTAGCCGTCCCCGAAGGTGGCCAGCGCGGCGGCCAAGACCTTCTGGCAGGCCTCCTCGGCGTCCAGTGCGGCCCGCAGATTCACGTTCGGATTCATCCCTGTACCCTCCGCATCTCGCCGTCGATGATCTTCAGCATCGGTCCCTCGTTGTCCGTGATTGCCCGCAGGATGAAGCGGTCGTCCGCTTTGGGCCCCTTGGCCTGCGTCCCAGGACCGCGCTTCCACCACGAGATGCCCTTGTCGTCGTGGATCCGGCGGGCGTACTTCCCGGCGTCGCTGTTCGACGGGACGAAGATCTCAGCCTTCTCCGCGTCGCTCGCGAAGGTGATGGACCGCATGAGGCCGCCGGGCTTGGGCCCCTCGACCGACCGCGGATCGTCCGAGAGCATGTCGTCGAGCCGGTCGGCGTAGAACTTCGTGAGCGTGACCGCACGTGCTTTCTTGCCGCGACCCGACATGAGGGTCGTGCCTTCCTTCCCTCCGGCGTCTTTGAAGCGCTGCAGCAGGCTCTTCGACGGCGAGATGGGGGCGTAGCGGACCGCCGTGCGCTTCACCGTGGCGCCGATGCGGAAGAGCGCGCGGCGGATCCCGTCGCGCGTCTGCCCGCTCGCCCGGTCAAGCGCCCGCAGCGCCGCCTGGACGTTGGGCATTCGGATCGAAACCTGCATCGGTCACCTTTCGCAGTTCGGCCTCGGGGTCGTACTCGTCGACGGCCCTGATCGCCTCGTCGCGCTCCTTGTCGTCGGCGCCGAACTGCTGGGCCAAGGATCGGACAACCGCGCGCAGGAGTAGCTTCTCGGCTGCCGGCGGCAGGGGCAGGGCGGAGGCCTGCGTGACGGCCTGCATGTCCGCGGCGAAGTTCCGGATGTCGAACTTTCGGGCGTACTTCGGAGTCCACCCATTGAACGTCCCGCCGCCCATCGCGACGGAGACCTCGACGGCCTTCTTCTCGGCTTCCTCCGCGACGGCCGCGTAGTTGGCCAGCACGGCGCCGACGTCGAGGTGATCCCACTCCTTGGCCTCGGCGCTGGCGACCTGGCGGCTCTCGGGAACGGACATGTTCAGCCCGACGACCTCCATCAGTTCCTTCGCGTCCGCGGCGATCTCCTCGCGGATGAACTTGAGGTCGGTCGCCACGCCAGTCAGCCAGCGGGTGATGCCGGACTCCTCGGCCGTCTCGAGAACCGGGTTGCCGATCCCGATCTTCCGGCGCGCCTCAGCCGACGTGGATCCTTCCATCTTCGACTGCTCGGCCAGGCTCGCGGGGGCCACGAGGAGCGGGAACACGGCCTTGAAGATCGCCGTGTCCAGGGCGGACTGCTTGTCGAGGATCGCGCGCTGGATCCGCTCCACGTCGTCGAACCACCAGACCGCGTCCGAGATCAGGCCCACCGGAATGAGGGGG
>CAYODK010000275.1:0-6186 GCA_964402695.1 uncultured Verrucomicrobiota bacterium | reverse complement strand
GCCTTCTTCTTCCCGCCCCTCCCGCCCCCCTTGCCGCCGCCTTTGCCTTCGCCGGCGCGGGGCGCGTCCGGCGCCTCGGTCGCGGGCAGGCGGGCGGCGAGCGCCTTCTTCACGTCGGCGTGTTTCGGGTCGCCGGCGAGATTGGTCCACTCGTAGGGGTCGTTGCGGTGGTCGTAGAGTTCCTCGGATCCGTCCTTGTAGCGGATGTAGCGCCAGTCGCGGTCGCGCACGCCGTGGTTGCCGCGGCCGTGCGTGCAGATGCTGACGGAACTCCACGGGGCCGCGGGATTCTCGAGCAGCGGGCGCAGCGACGGCCCCTCGACGTGCTTCGGAACCGGCAGGCCGATCAGGTCGACGATCGTCGGGTAGATGCTCATGTAGTCCACCGGCGCCTCGCAGCGCGCGCCGGGCTTCGTGACGCCGGGGGCGACGACGAGGAACGGCGGGCGCGTCGCCTCCTCCCAGAGGGCGAACTTGCGCCAGTGCTCCTTCTCGCCGAGGTGCCAGCCGTGGTCGGACCACAGCACGATGATGAGGTCCTTCGCGCGCGGGGAGCGATCGACGGCCTCCATCAGCCGCCCGATCTGCCCGTCGACGAACGCGATCGTCGCCAGGTAGGCCTGAACCGCGTTCTTCCACTGGCCGGCCCCCACGACGGCCGCGTGGTCCCCCTCGGGCTTTGCCATCGCGCGACCGGCGGCGGGGATGTCGTCGAGGTCATTGGTCTTCACGACCGGCAGCTGGATGGACTCGAGCGGGAAACGGTCGAAGTACTTCTTCGGCGCATACCACGGCAGATGCGGTTTCACGAAGCCGACGGCGAGAAAGAGCGGCTTTTCGTGTTTCTTCTGCAGTTCCTCCGATGCCCAGGTGACGAGCCGGTGGTCTCCCATCTCCTCGTCCGGCGCATCGACCGGGCCCCAGTCGAAATGGTCGCGGTTCAGGCCGCTGGCGGACTTCACGGGCGGGTGCGGATCGCCGCTGCGCCGGAAGTAGAAGTCCCAGTCGGCCGTCGCCTCGTCCGGCAGCCCGCCGCCGCCGTGGTAGATCTTGCCGCCGCCGAGGACGGCGTAGCCCTCGCGCTTGAGGAAGCGGTTCAGCGTCAGGACATCCTTGAGCGGCTTCCCGTAGGGTTGTTCGTTGAGGTAGACGCCGGTCGTGAAGGGGCGCAGGCCGCTCATCAGCGCGGCGCGCGACGGGTTGCACGCCGGCGCGGCGCACTGGGCATTGGCGAAGAGCGTCCCGCGCGCGGCGAGCTTGTCGAGGTTCGGCGTGGAGGCCTGCGGATGGCCGCCGAGACAGCCGGTCCAGTCGTTGAGATCATCGATGGCAATGAACAGCACATCCGGTCTCGCCGCCCCCCGTGCGCCCGAGGCCAGCAGACACAGGACCGCAACCCGCGCAATCGCACGCCGCATCATGGCATCCCCCGTTGGTGAAGCGCCGCCATTCTGCTCCCCAGGCCCGAGGAAATCCACCCGGATCGCACGGTCGCGCCCCCCCCGGTTTGCCGATCCTCGGGGATGCTGGTATAGTTCCCTTGTCGGCGGCGGTGCGGAGATCGCACCGGACAAGCCCGACGAGGAGAAGTTGTCATGACCAAGTACCTGATGGCGATCGCATTGGTGGCCGGAATGGCCATGTCGTACGGCTGCGGGAAGAAGGAACCGGCCCCGGCTCCCGCCCCCGCCGCCCCGGCGGAAGCGGCTCCGGCCGCGCCGGCGCCGGCGGCTCCGGCTGCCCCGGCCCCGGCTGCCCCGGCGGCCCCGGCTGCGCAGCAGTAAGCGGACGGATGGACAGCGAAGGAACCCCGGCCCCGCGGCCGGGGTTCTTTCGTTTCGCGGCGCCTTGCGCGCCTCCACGCTAAAGTGTAGGGGAGGTGCATGATGCGCCACGCACGGGTCCTGGCAGGATGGCTGGCCGCCGAGGCGGTGACGGCCGGACCCGTCCGGGCGCGAAGTCGGGCGGCTCGCGCGCCCGCATGGATCCCCGGTCGGGCGGCGGCATCGCGCTCGTGACGACCGATGGCTGGCGCGTGCCCTACGAGGGATCCGACTGCGTCGCCTACCACGAGGGTCTGGGCCACACGCTCGGCCTGCCCCACCCCGAGCCGGCGGACCGGTCCGTGATGAGCACCGCGCAATACCACATGCCGATCCACCGGTCCTGGATCAACGACGCGCGGGAAGCACGAAATCCCAATGCTCCAAACCATGCGGCCGTTTCCGATTTGCTGCTTCCGATTTGGGATTTGTTTCGTGCTTCGGAATCAGGATTTCGTGCTTCCACCGAGGAGTTCTTCCGCGTTCCGGCCCAGGATGCGCCGCTCGAGATCCTCCGGCAGGCCGAGGGCGCGGAAGCGGGCGATCTCCCCGGCCTGATCCGCCCACGGCGAGTCGGTGCCGAACAGGATCCGGTCGGCCGGATGCTCCGCGAAGAGGCGTCGCACACGGTCCGCGGGCAGGAAGGCCAGCGAGAACGACGTGTCGAGCCAGACGGGGCGTCCGAGCAGGTGACGTTCGACCTCGTCCCAGTCCTCCCAGCCCCCCAGGTGTGCGACGACGAGCTTCAGCCCGGGGAAGGCGTCGATCACCCGCCGCGTGCGGACCGGGTCGGCGATGCGGGTGTGCGGGTAGGCGATGTCGAAGCCGCCGTGGCAGACGATCGCGAGGCCCAGGTCCCGCGCCGCCTCGTAGACCGGAAAGAGGCGGGGCTCGTCGATCTCGAACTCCTGGTAGTAGGGATGAAGCTTGATGCCGCGAAGGCCGGCCTCGGCGACGCGCCGCACATTCGCAACGACGGCCGGATCGGCCGGATGGATGGACGGCAGCATGACGAGGCGGTCCGACTCGTTCGCCCGCGACCACTCCAGGATCTTGTCGAACTGCGCCGGCCGGGTCGCGATGGAGCAGACGACCGAGGTCGCGATGCCGGCACGGTCCATCGACGCGACCAGGCCCCGCAACGTGCCGTCCGACGCCGGCGCCACGTTGCCCGCCCGGGCCAGTTCGGGCACGGCGCGGGCGGCGATCGCGTCCGGGAACGCGTGCGCGTGCATGTCGACGATCCGCAGTGCGGTCATGTCGGCGCTCTCCGGTCCCAGCATAGCCCCGGACTCCTCGCGGCGCGAGCCGGGGGCCGGGATGCGAACGCGCCTCCGTCGGCCCGCGCGTCGCCCCGGGGCACTGGGTATTGCATTGCGGGGGCGATGTCGTAGGATGCGCGGCGCGCCGGAATGCAAGCCTCCGGCGCGGCAGGTCCAAGCGACGATGATCAAACCCGAGATGTTGACGAGGTGGACGACCGAGAACTCGGCCGAACTCTACGGGATCCGCAACTGGGGACGCGGCTACTTCGACATCTCGCCCCGGGGCGAGGTCGTCGTGCGCTCCGACAGCCTGCCCGAGGGGGTGTCCGTGAGCCTCATGGACATCGTCTCCGGCCTGAGGGACCGCGGTCTCACCCTGCCCGTGCTCGTGCGCTTCGAGGACATCCTCCGCTCGCGCCTCGCGCTGCTGAACGAGTGCTTCACCAAGGCGATCCGCGACGCCGGCTACCGCGGCGAGTACCGCGGCGTGTACCCGGTCAAGGTCAACCAGCAGCAGCAGGTCGTCGAGAAGATCGCCTACTACGGGCGCCCGTACCACTACGGCCTCGAGGCCGGCAGCAAGGGCGAGCTGATCGCGGCGCTGGCCTACATGGACGATCCCGAGGCCCTCATCGTCTGCAACGGCTACAAGGACGAGGAGTTCGCGGATCTCGCGCTGCACGCGCGCAAGATGGGATTGCAGACGGTCATCGTCCTCGACATGCCCGAGGAACTCCCGATGATCCTCGAGCGCGCCGAGCGGCTCAAGGTGCGCCCCATCCTCGGCGTGCGGTCCAAGCTGGCCGCGCGCGGCGGCGGACACTGGTCCGACTCCGGCGGCGACCGCGGGATGTTCGGCCTCACGTCGGCGCAGATCATCGACGTCGTCGACCGCCTGCGCGAACTCGACATGCTCGACTGCCTGCGGATGCTCCACTTCCACGTGGGCTCGCAGATCCCGAACATCCGCAACATCCAGAGCGCATGCCGCGAGGCCGCGCGCATCTACGCCGGGCTCGCGAAGGAAGGCGCGAAGATGGGCTACCTCAACGTCGGCGGCGGCCTCGCGGTCGACTACGACGGCTCGCACACCAACTTTGCGAGCAGCAGCAACTACACGCCGCAGGAATACGCCGCCGACGTCGTCGAGGTCGTGATGAAGACGATGGACGAGGCGGGCGTGGCGCACCCGACCATCGTCAGCGAATCCGGCCGCGCGGTCGTCGCGCACCACTCGGTGCTCCTCTTCAACGTCCTCGCCGTGACGCGGTTCGAGGATGCCGCCCCGCCGGAGGCCCTCCCGGACAACGCCCCGGAGGCGCTGCGCAACCTGCTCGAGGTCAGCCGCACGATGAGCGTGAAGAACCTCCAGGAGAACTACCACGACGCCGTGTTCTACCGCGACGAGGTGCGCTCCATGTTCGAGCACGGGCTGGCCGACCTGCGCACGCGCGCGCTGGCGGAGCGGATCTTCTGGTCCATCGTCGTCCGCGCGAGCGAGACGATGGGCGACCACAAGTACGTGCCCGAGGAACTCCAGGGCATCCGGTCGGCGCTGGCGGACGTCTACCACGCGAACCTCAGCGTGTTCCAGTCGCTGCCGGACATCTGGGCCATCGAGCAGCTCTTCCCGATCATGCCGGTCCACCGGCTGGGCGAGTGCCCGACGCGCCTCGGCACGATCTCCGACATCACCTGCGACTGCGACGGCAAGATCACGCGCTTCGTCGACCTGCAGGACGTCAGCCCGACCCTGCGCCTCCACGAACTGGACGGCCGGGAGTACATCCTGGGCGTGTTCCTCGCGGGCGCCTACCAGGAGACGCTGGGCGACCTGCACAACCTCTTCGGCGACACGAATGTCGTGAACATCCGCATCGGCGAGAAGGGCGAGATCGAGTACGTGCGCGAGTTCGACGGCGACACGGTCGCCGACGTCCTCAGCTACGTCGAGTACACCCCCGCGGAGATGGTCGAGCGCGTCCGCGCCCAGGCCGAACGCGCCGTCCGCCTCGGACTCCTGACCCCCCAGGAACGCCGCGAGATCATGGACGCCTACGAGACGGGCCTGCGCGGGTACACGTACTTCGAGCAGTAGTCATCGCAGGGCACTCTCCTCCGCCGGAGAGGGATCGCGTCCGTGGCGATCGCGAGGCGTCACCGGGGCGGTCCGGGATCGCTTTCCTCGTCCGCCGCCGTTCCATGGAGTTCCTCCAACGGCGCCACGAGCCGGCTGCTGCGGATGACCGGAGCCCGCCAGGTATCCGCGGTCCGGCCGCCCAGCGCCGCCAGCAGCAGCGACCAGAAGCAGAGAACGACGTTGAAGAGCGGGAACTGGAGCGCGAGCGGAAGGCTGTAGATGATCGCGACCGCCGGCATCCACACGGCCCAGATGCCGAGCAGGACCGCCAGGGTGTCCAGAAGGAAGATCCGGCGCGTGAGGCCGGCGCGCAGGGCGCCGAACGAGAAGCCGCCGTCCTTCCAGCGCATGGCGACCGCCGCGAACGGCGCGGACCAGAGCGGGCAGAAGAGGAACTGGTCGACCAGCGTCTTCTTGACCACGGTCGGAACATCCGCCTGGTCGCCGAACACCGCCGCCTGCGCCTGGTAGAGAAAGTCGATGATGAGCCCGTTCACGGCCCAGAATCCCAGCATGAAGAGCAGATGCGCGATCCGCCGCCCCGCGGGGATCTCCCGCCGCGCGGCGAGGAACACGAACGGGATCAGCCCCCCGGTGAGGGCCGTGGCCAGCACGGGAAACAGGAGGCCCATCCGGTCCTTGAGCTCCGGGATCCGCGACAGGGCCTCCCGGGTCGGCGTGTGGACGTAGTGGAGCAGGACCAGCGCGAGGGCGACGCCCTGCAACACCATGCCGGGCCAGAAGTTCTTCCGGGCCGCCGCCCAGCCGCGTCGGAGGATCTCGTGCATGGCGCGCGATCCTACTCGATTCCGGGGCGCGCGTCCCCCAGCCCGATGTCGGGCCAGCCTTCGGCAGCGAACCTCAGGTCCCGCTCGACGAACTCCCAGACGACGATCCTCTTGCCCGCCAGCAGGTGCGCACGCCGGGCCAGATCCTGCCGCACCAGCGTCGCACCTCC
>CAYODK010000274.1:0-6232 GCA_964402695.1 uncultured Verrucomicrobiota bacterium | reverse complement strand
AGAAGCCGCGCCCTTGCTTCGGGCTGCCGCGTTCGCAGGCTTCCGCGACACCCTCTCCCGGCCCCGTTTCTTCTCGGCGGCGACACGGAGGCGCCACCCGCGCGCCGCGTAGATCGGGCGCGGTTGATGGCCCTCGTTGCGGCGGCCCTCGCGCCCGCCGGGGTGGGGGGGCTGTCCGACAACCGCGGACGCCCGCGGACCCGCCCCCTGCATACCTTGCATACCTTGCACACCTCAAACCTATCGATATGAAATGTACCCCCCCCTCATTTCCAAACTCATGATTGAAGTACCCCCCCCTCTGACAACGCCGGGGTTGGCCGAGGTATGCAAGGTATGCAAGGTGTGCAGGGCGGATCGGGTGGGCCTGTGGGGACCCCGACCGTACGGAACGCCGTACCCATGCGGCACCGGCAGGACAGAGCACCCGTGCTCCGCCTGCAGCGTCAGGCAACGGTGCTAACCCCGGTGCTTGCAGGCGGGCAGGGCCGATTTGTCCGATGCGAAAAACCCTGCTACGCCCCGTCGTGTCAGGCATGCCGCCGTATGGCCGGGCGGGGCTCGGGACGCCGTCGCACGCGAGTGCCATGGCCTGATGGATCGGCAGGCCCATCCGCCGGATCCGGGACGGTTGGGGCGCTTGGGATGGACTCCGCCACTGACTGCGGCTGCGCCGGATCCAGGTGGGGAAGTTCCCCACCTGCCCGGTTCGGCTGTGAGTCCCTCAGGGCCGCCTTGCGCCCGTTCGTCGTCGCCGCACTGCGTGCTCTTCTCGGACGTGCCGATCATGAAGGGTGTCTCGACCGTTCGTAATGCCGTACGTCATGCGGGAGAATCCGGACGCTCGCGGGGCAGGGGACCCGTGCTGAGCCTGCGGCATCAGGCTACGGTGCTACCTGCGGTGCTGGCAGGCGTACAACCAGGGCGATTTTCCCGATGCGAAAAACGCTGCATAATGCCTGCCTGACAGGCATCCGTGACCGGCTGTGACATGCGCCTTGGTTGCTTTGGCGGGCAGGGTATGTGAACCGACGACAGGGCAACGGCAGGGGAACGTATTCGCCATCGGCCCGGGCCGGGTGGTCCCGGCCGCGTAGCGGTGCGCGCCCATGTCGGGCGGCGCATTCTTCACTTCTTCTGGCCCCACCCGTCGCAGACGCCCGCCTCGACTTCAATGGTGACCTGTGGGAACAGGCCGGCCGTGGCCGCGACCATCTCGTCGCGCACCAGCGTGCACACGTCGGCAGCGAGACCTTCTGGCGCCTCAACGATCAACTCATCGTGAACCGTGGAGACGATCCCCGCGCCAGCCGGGAGCTTCGCCGCAATGCTGACGATCGCCCGCTTGATCCCCTCGGCAGACCCGCCTTGGACCGGTGTGTTGACCAGGCCGGTGAACCGCGCCCACTCGTACTCTCTGCCGGCGGGTAGGAGCCGCCGCCGGCCAACGACCGTCCTGACTTCCGTGGCCCCCTGCCTCGCGGCCTGCCGGGCTACGGCGTGCCACGCCTTGAGCCCGCTGTAGGCGGCGAAGAACCGCCGATGAATCTCCCTCGCGCGACTCTCGTCGAGTGTGACGCCATAGGCCGTCTGGGCGTAGTTGACGAGCCCCGACGGGGACTGACCGTAAAGAAGGCCGAAGTTGACGGCCTTGGCGAGCTGGCGATCCTCCTTGGTCACGGCACTTGGATCCTTGTCGAGGACCAGCGCGGCGGTCTGCCGGTGCAGGTCGGCGCCCTTCCGGTACGCCTCGATCATCCGTTCCTCACCCGCGATCGCGGCAGCCAGACGAAGCTCGATCTGGGAATAGTCGGCCACGATCAGTTTCGATCCCGGCGGCGCGGCGAACGCATTGCGGACCGGGCCCCGGCCGATGTTCTGCATGTTCGGACCACAACTGCTGAAACGGCCGGTCTCGGTGCCGGTCGGCTCGAAGCGACCGTGAATGCGCCCGTCACGCTCGATGCCTGCGAGAAGCGTCTTGGCTTGCTGGACGCGCTTCTGGGCGGCCCTCCACTCGAGGATCGGGGGCACATAGATCCTGTCGCCTGTGGCAAGGAGGCATTCCTCGCCGGTCGCCTTGACCGCAATCCCCACGGACGCCAGGGCGGCCATCAATTGCTGGTTCGATGCCGGATTCAGATCCGGCCGCTTGAACACATCCCGCAGGCTTTGAATTGCGGCTTGCGCGGCCGCCTCTGCAGCCGCGCGGTAGTCCGTCAGGGCCCTCCGGTCCACGGGAACGCCTCTCGCCTCCATGTCGACGACATGGGGCAGCAGTTTCATCTCCTCGCGGTACACGTCGGAGAGACCGGCGGCCTCCAGTTCGCTTGCAAGGCGGTCGTGAAGCCTGTGAAGATGCGCGACGTCGTTGGCGCAGTATCGCAGTTGTTCCTCCGTCAGCAGCATCCCGCCCCAGTCGGATTTCCCGAGCACCTTGGGAAGGTCCATACTCAGGTGCCGTTTCAACAAGGCCCCGAGGTCGTTGGGCTCGCCGGTGCCGTTGGTCAGCAGCCGGCCCGCCGTCATCGTGTCGAGCATACTGGGCAGGATGAGGCCGCACTTCACCTTGAGCCAGAGCGAGTCGAACTTCACGTTATGGCCCAGAACCGTGCCCGAAGAGAGAACCCCGGCCAACGGCCCGAGATCGTAGCCGAGCGCGCGAAGGTCCAACAGCCACGGTTCCACGCCCGGGATCGCGAGGGAGAGCATCCGGATGTCGCCCCGCCACGGGTTCAGCGCGGCGTCGCCATAGGTCTCCACGTCCAGCGCCACGACCGCGTCGGACACCGCGATTCGCTCCGCGATGTCGCCGAGAAGGTCGCGGTCGGTGATCCTGCCGGGCGCAGCGGCGGCTGCAGCCACCCTCGGGGCGTCAGTCCCCGCGGCAGGGGCTTCGCCCGAGGCATTCTGCCGCTCCGCCATGGCTTCCGGGGGTGGCGGGTCAGGGACGGGCTCCCCGCCGTTGGCTTCTCCAAACACATCCTTCAGGAACCTCGCAGCCCGGTCCGGTCCGGAAGTCCCGGGGTCCACACACGAGAACTGGTACGTGTGGTTCGTGGATCGACCGGATGTCGCATCGCGCCCAAGGCGGATGCCGCCCAGAATGCGCCCCGTGAACTTCGCCAGCATCGTGCCGAACCGGGTCACATCCGGCCGCTTGTCCAGGTCGAGCCAGGGGAACAGCTCATTGCCCTCCGCGCGCATGATCTCGTAGATCCTGTCCTTCTTGACCCACTCCTCTCCAAATGCCTCGTGCGCCAGCAGGAAGAGGCTCTTCATGTCCGCGGTCTGACGGTCGCCGTCGATGGCGGCGTTTTCGTCGGGCATGGGCAGGCAGGGATCGCCAAGCCCGGCGGCGGCCATGATGCCGCCCACGGTGCGGGCCCACAGCGGGAAGCTCGTGAAGGGGGTGGGCCCCGCCGGCCGCCCCTTGTGATCCCAGTGCCGCACCAGCGCCGCGAGGGCCGACACGATCCGGTCCCGGTTGCTGCGGACCCAGCCGTGCAGGTCCGGCTGTCTGAATCTGCGGGCGTTGGCATCCTCTTCCTCGTAGTGAAGGGCGACGATGCGGCAGCGATTCGCGAAGTCCGCCGTATAGGTCAGCCCCGTGTTCGCCGACAGGCTCAGCTCCAGTTCGTTGGGAATCGTGACCTCGGTGTTCTCGCCGAGCAGCCGGTCCACCCAGACCTCCGCGGTGGCCAGCATCTCAAAGGCGGCGTTGTCGATGTGGCCCCGGCAGTTGGCCATGTGAAGCCCGCGCCGGCCGGACACAAGGGCGGACGTGAATTTCTTGCGGCTCTCAGGAACATCCGAATTGAGCGGCGCATCCTCCCGGCAACGGCCCTCGAACACGATCGCCACCAGATTGGCCAGATAGTCCTTTCCCGCACGTTCGCGATTCGCCTTGTAAAGGAACACGGGCGTGCGGGCGTTCCAGCGTCCGTACAACCCACGGCAGAATGGCGTGATCATGGCGGCGAGCGCATGGACCACGCTTTGTGGGTCTTTGAAGCAAAACTCCTCGTACATCCCCCGAAACAACCGCCGGGCTTCCTCGAGCGGCATCTCGCCGAGGGTCGGCGCGGAGGGGCTCAGGTAGGTCAGGAACTCGGGGTCGTAGCCGGGCCGGGGGTACCGGATGACGCCGTCGTCGCCGCGAATGGGAATCGGGACGTCAAGGATCCTGTCGATGCGGGGGAGCTCCTCGCGAAATTGCGGAGACGCCAACATGATCTCGGCCGTGGCCTTAAGCATCGACGCGGCGTGGAACTCCTGCTCGCCCCGTTCGTCCTTCCTGAGAACCCCCACTTCCGCAAACCGCTCCGTCAGGGTGATGGCCCGGGCCGGTTTCACGGTCGAGAAGGCGACGGTGGTGAGCCTTGGCGCGACCTGAACGTCCCGGATCTCGACGACCTGATCGTGCCGCACGAACAGACGGTCGGGCCGTTCGCTCGGTCCCAGCATCGCGCCGGCCTCCGCCGCGAACGTGGATTGCGGTCGGTCACGGCCGGGCAGGGGCAGCCGGGGACGCCCGTCGGGCGACGTCTGGCCCTCCTCCCAAATGCGCTTGCGGGAGCAGTGCAGGTCCACGATTCCGGGCATTTGCGACTCTGCCCAATCCAGGAACCCGGATATGTCCCTGTCCGCGTGACTGGCATGGAGGCACTTGAAAGCGGGCATCTTCCTGAGGCCGGGCTGGAAGACCACCGTGCTGCTCCCGTTGCATCCCTCGCCCTGTCCGCTGTGCTCGTCGGACCACGGACAGCGGATGGCGTGTTTCCCCGATTCGGCATCGATTTCTCGTTGATAGACGCCGACTTGCTTTGCGACACCGACCAGGTCGAGGGACGTCAGGTCGCCGTCGTAGTGAACCCACCAGCGACGGCCTCGCAGTGGATCAACATTGCGGGTCCGGGGCCGCATCGAGATGCGGAAGATGCGGCACAGATCCCCCCAGGACATCTCCGGGATGACGCCGCCTCGCACCCAACGGTACTTGTGTCCGGAGGGGTGAACCGACGGGGTTACGGTGACGTTTCCGGCCAAGAACACCTCGGCGGTGACGGCCTCGTTCAGCTTGCTGACGAACTTGCCCCCTTTGCCGGCCTGATCGACGGCGGCGGATGGCACGTCGGGGCACCGCACGTGAAAGTGCAGCCCCCCGCCGGTGCGTTCGACCGGGACAGCCGCCATCTCCGGGTGTGTGGCGTCCCATTCCTCGGCGCTCCGGCCTTGGTCCGCCTTGGAGTCCAGATCGATGACGACGTAGGGAAGCCGGCTCATGATGCCCAGGTTGGACCGGGATCCATCGCCGAACCACTTCGCCAGGAATGCGTCCGTGGCCTTGTCTGCCGTATGCGACTTGTAGCCCTTCGTCTTGGGCTTCTTCCCTTGTTCGTCCGCCGTCCCCTCGTCGGGGCCGTTCAGCGGATGCACCGCCCATCCGAGCCTGTCACGGTAGTAGTGCGCCGCCTGGATGCGCGTCATGGCGTTCAGTTCCATGACCACGCTGCCCGTGGATGATGCGGCACCACCCGCGGCCATATCCTGCGGGTCGGCAGCCGGCGGGGCTTCGAACTCGACCGTCGACATCATCCACCTCGGTTTCGGGGTTGGCGTCTGCCCGGTATGGTCAGGGGATGCCGGCTGAAGCGGTTGCGCTCTCTCCCCGCGCCAGTTTCTCCAGGTCCGCGTATCGGTAGCGCCGGACGCCGGCGATCACGACGGGCGACAGAATGCCCACGCGGCTCCACCGGAAGATCGTCTGCCGAGAGAGCCCCAGCAGCCGGGCGGCATCGCGCTGCGAGAGCAGCATCGGCCGTTCGGCCGGCTCCGTCGCTGGCGCGCGGGGCTCCGGCTTCCGTTCGAGTGCGGAGACGGCCGCGCGGCGCGCGCCGGGATCGGCGGTCATCCAGAGCGAGGCGAGGTGTTCGAGGTTGGTCTTCATCTGCGTGGTCCTTTCAGTGCGTTCCGGGCTCGGTCGGGGAGGGCGTTTCTAACATTGAATGTTCGAAAGTAGGCGTGACATGCGCGCACTCGCCACGCGTGGGAATGGCCGTGTTTCCGGACATTTCCCGGCGGTTTCTCGTGTACAGGCTCATCGTTGTGTCCTCACTCCTCGGAGTCCCACAAGCCCGCACGCGGACTCCATGAATCGAATTATCGCATACGTCCAGTCGAGCGTAAGGGGGGTGCGTGCAGATTTCTTCCGGCGCATGGTGCGGCCACC
>CAYODK010000273.1:0-6238 GCA_964402695.1 uncultured Verrucomicrobiota bacterium | reverse complement strand
TGACCGAGCCGGGACTCCTGAAGCTGGATTTCGCCGATCTTCGGCAACTCGTGCAGCAGACGGGCGGCACCCTGGCCCTGGCGTCGGCCGAGGCCAGCGGTCCCGACCGCGTGGTGACCGTGCTCGACGAGCTGCGGAACTCGCCGCTCCTCGACCATGGCGCATTGCTGCCGGCGGCCCGGGGTCTCCTGATCGGCATCTCCGGGGGAAGCGATCTGACGCTGGCCGAGTTGCAGAAGGTCATGGCGGAGCTGACCGGGCAGGCCCGCCCGGACGTCCATCTGCACGTCGGCACGGCGATCGACGATGCCAGCGAGGGGCGCTTGTGCGTGAGCCTGGTGCTGACCGAGGGTGAGGCGCACGGGTCGGAGCCCGTTGCGTCCGAGCCGGCGCCGGCCGTGGACGATGGCATTCCCCCCGGGGCGGGCGACGAGTCTCCGGCCAAGGGCGGGAAGCGCAGCCGTTCGGGCAAGCCCGTGCAGGCCGAGCTCACGCTGGACAGCATCTCCAAGGGGCGCTTCCGCGATGTCCAGCCCACGGTCCATGACGGCGTCGACCTGGACGTGCCCACGTTCCTCCGCCGGGGTGTTCGCCTCTCGCGCGTGGGTGCCGGCACGTGACGGCGCGCCGGTCGCCGAACGAGTGCGTGCCAATCCCCCATCGATCGGCTAGGATGGCCGGGCGCATGGCCGGAAGACCGGCGCGCAGGGGCTGAATCGTGCGGTACGCCGTTGTTTCGGACATCCACGGCAACTGGCAGGCCTGGACCGCCGTGCGGAATGACTTCCTCGCCGCCGGGGTTGATGCGGTGGTGTGCCTCGGCGACGTCGTGGGCTACGGTCCCGAGCCGGCAAGGGTGCTGCGCGATCTCCGCTCCCATTGCTTCAACTTCGTCCTCGGCAATCATGACGCGGCCATGGTGGGCCGGATCGATATCGCCCGATTCCGCGCCGGGGCCCGTCGCTCGGCCGAGTGGACGCGCGGGCAGTTGGACGATCACGCGTTCTCCCTCTTCGCGTCGACGCCGCTGATGATGGAGGGCGAGGACGCCCTCTTCGTCCATGCCGAAACGCCCGCGCCGGAAGACTACGGCTATGTCGAGGAGCCCGACGATGCGCTCGCGTGCTTCCGCGCGGCCGACGCGCGCTTCATCTTCCTCGGCCATACGCACGTCCCGGGGACGTTCGTCCTCGGTCCGGACGGCTCCGTCGCGGACGACCCGCGCATGGACCTCCTGGCCGAGGAGGGCCGGCGCTACCTCGTCAACGTCGGTTCCGTGGGCGATCCGCGCGACGGAACGGATCGCGCCAGCTACGCGATCTTCGACGGGACCTCCGCCCGCGTCGAGCTGCGCCAGGTTGCCTTCGATACCGAGGCCTGTCTCGCCGCGATCCGGCGATGCCCGGATCTCGAAATCCCGCTCTTCTGCAGGGTGCGCGGGCCCGACGGCATCCTGAGGGCCAAGGACGAGGCGATGACGGCGACCAAGGTCGCCTTCGTCAAGGTGCAGAGGATTGCCGAGCGTCCGCGAATCCGCGTCCGGCGCAGCGCGCTCGCGGGTCTGGCCGAGTCGCCGGATCCGAAGCCGGCGCGGCCCGGGGCGGCGGGTGCGCGTCCCGTGCCGCGGCGCCGGCGGAGTCCCGCGGCCCGCATCGCTCTCGGTCTCGCGGCGACCGGGGTGCTCGCCGTCGGGACGGCGGCGATCGTTCGCCATGTCCGGGGGCGCGGGCGCCCGGAGGCGGACGCGACCGCGGTCGCCGGGCCGGCCGCCCCGGCGCCGGAGGATCGCGCCGCCGGGGAACGGCGCGAGGCGGCCATGCAGGGCGTGCTCGACGCGCTCTCGGTCATGACGCTTCCTGTGGACAAGGCGGAGCGCTACGGCAAGAAGTTCAGGGCCGAGGTCATCGATGGGGTCACGAGCATCGGCTTCTGGACCGATCCGAACGACTACCTTCTCTGGCGGATCCGTCCGCCCCGCGCGGGCGAGTATGAGATCGATTTCACCTATGCCCTGGATCCGAAGAACGAGGGCGGAACGATGCTCATCGCCGCGGGCCGGGAGCGGGTCGGGGTCAAGCTGAAGGGCACCGGTTCGTGGCAGATGTTCACCAACGTGACGGTCGGCCGCATCCGCCTGCCGGCGGGACTGGCCGTGCTGGAGGTCCGCCCGGACGGCAAGCCCAAGGGCGGTGTGATCAACCTGCGCGGCATCACGCTGCGGCCGGTCTCCGCGACGGCAGTCCCGAATGCCGGCGCCTGATGGAAGACACGAGGGAAGAACCATGAAACCGATCGCCGTCCTGACGCTGATCCTCGCGGCGGCCGCGTCGTCCATCGCCGCGGACGCCCGCCGCCCGAACATCGTCTTCTGCTTCGCCGACGACTGGGGTCGACATGCGGGCTGCTACGCCGGCCTCGACGGGCGGCCGTCCATGAGCGAGGTCGTGAAGACGCCGGTGATCGACCGCATCGCGCGGGAGGGCGTCCTCTTCCGCAACGCCTTCGTCACCGCGCCGAGTTGCACGCCGTGCCGCAGCTCACTGCTCTCCGGCCAGTACTTCTTCCGCACCGGCCGCGGCGCCATCCTCCTCGGCGCCGTGTGGGATCCCGCCATCCCGACGTTTCCGCTCCTGCTCCGCGACGCGGGCTACCACATCGGCCAGACCTACAAGGTGTGGAGCCCGGGCACGCCGAACGACGGCCCCTTCGGTGGCCGCGACCACGAATACGAGAAGGCCGGCGGCGAGTTCAACAACTTCTCCGAGAACGCGACGAAGATGGTCCGCGACGGCATGACGTTCGAGGCCGCGAAGACGAAGATGCTCGACCAGGTGCGCGGTAACTTTGCGGCATTCCTGGCGGACCGGAAGGCCGGGCAGCCCTTCTGCTACTGGTTCGGTCCCACGCTCACGCACCGCGAATGGGAGAAGGGCTCCGGCAAGGCGCTGTGGGGCATCGACCCCGACGCGTTCAAGGGGAAGCTCCCGAAGTTCATGCCCGACGTGCCGGAGGTGCGCGAGGACTTCGCCGACTACGCGGGCGAGATCCAGGCGTGGGACGCGGGCGTCGGAGCCATCCTGAAGATGATCGAGGATTCCGGTGAACTGGACCATACGCTCGTGGTTGTCAGCGGTGACCACGGCATGCCCGGCGTGCCGGGAGGCAAGTGCAATCTCTACAGCTTTGGCACCGGCGTGGCCCTTCTCGCCAGGGTTCCGGGAGGAAAGGGAGGCCGCATCGTCGATGACTTCGCCAACCTCATGGACCTCGCGCCGACGTTCCTCGAGGCCGGCGGGGTGAAGCCGCCGGAGGTCATGACCGGCCGCAGCCTGTGGCCCGTGCTGACGTCGGACAAATCCGGCCAGGTCGACGCGTCCCGCACCTGGGTCGTCACGGGGCGCGAGCGCCATGTCGATAACGCGCGCGAGGGCTTCGTCGGCTATCCGCACCGGTCCTTCCGGACGGCGGAGTTCCACTACATCCGGAATTTCAAGTCCGACCGCTGGCCGATGGGCGACCCGCTGGCCGTCACCGCCGACAGCATGCCGCCGGTCAGGGAACTCGAACACAACACCCGGATCGCGTTCGCCGACATGGATGCCAGCCCCACCAAGGCGTGGCTCGTCGGCGTCCGCAACGATGCCGCGTGGAAGTGGCATTACGACTACGCCTTCGGGAAGCGTCCGGCGGAGGAACTCTACGATCTGCGCAAGGATCCCGACCAGGCCCGGAATGTCGCGGGCGATCCCGCCTATGCGGCGGCCCGGAAGGATCTCTCGGACCGCCTCATGAAGGTGTTGACCGAAACCGGCGATCCCCGCGTGACTGGCGATGGCATGACCTTCGAGCGGTCGCCGTTCACCGACGGCCCCACCCCGGGCGCGCGCAAGGGACCGGGCGGAACGAAGCCGGCGCAGCGGTGAACCGCGGGGACGATGCCCCACCGCTCTTCCGGCCGCCGGCCGAGGCGGACAGCCTCATCGTGCGCGTCGCGTACGGCTGCCCGCACCCGGCCTGCGCGTTCTGCGGCATGTACCGTTCCGGTCCGTACGTCCCGCGCCCGGCCGTCGACGTCTCGGCGGAAATCCGCGCGGCCGCCCGGGAACGGCCGGACTCGCACCGCGTGTTCCTGGCGGATGGCGACGCGCTGCGCCTCGGGGTCGATCGTCTGGCCGCCATCCTGGACGAACTTGCTGATGCGCTTCCCGGTCTGGCGCGGGTCAACAGCTATGCCAACGGAACGTCGATCCTCGCCCTCGGGCGAGCGGGCCTGGCCGCGCTGCGGACCCGCAGGCTGGGAACGCTCTACATGGGACTCGAGAGCGGCGACCCGGCGGTCCTGCGTCGGATGGGCAAGGCGGAGACCGTCGACGGGATGGTCGAGGCGGGACGGCTCGCCCGCGATTCCGGGTTGAAGATGTCGGTCATGGTGCTGCTGGGGCTTGGTGGGCCGGAGGGCAGCACGGCCCATGCGCGAGCGACCGCCGAGGCCCTCAACCGCATGCAGCCGCGCCTCCTCTCGGCGCTGAGGGTCATCCCGGTGCCGGGCACGCCCTTGGGCCGGTGGGAGAAGGAAGGCATCTTCCGCATGCTGACCGAGCGGGAGGCGGTCCGGGAGTTGCGCGATCTGGTGGCGGCGTTGGAGTTGAAGGGAACGGTCTTTCGCGCGAACCATGCGTCGAATGTCGTGCCCGTCGAGGCCCGGTTTCCCCGCGACCGCGGGGCGGTTCTCGCAGCCCTGGATGCCCTGCTGGCATCCGGCCGTCTGGATGCCTCCCGCCCCGCGCCGCGTCCGCTGTGGCTGTGATGATGGAGGGCCGAGCTATGCGAGGCCGCCGGTGCGCATCGGGTCCAACGTTCGGGCTCGCAGTAGCTCGCCCCTCCAGTTCACGGTGAGCCTCGCAGCCCCGCCTTGCGCAGCGCCGCCTCGGCGTCGGCCCACGCGATCTCGTGCGGCGGCTTCCCCGAGGCGGCCGCCAATGCGGCGACGGCTCCCGCGGCCTCGCCCGTGGCGACGGAGTTGCCGGTGACGCGGTAGCTCGCGTGGGCCATGAAATCCCCGCTGATGCATCGGCCGGCCATCAGAAGCCCGTCGACATCGTTCGCGACGAGGGCCCGGAGCGGGATGTCGTAGGGCCTGAACGTGAGGTCGCCGTGGGAGATCGGTTCCGCATCGTTCTTCTCGCGCGAGGACGCGTGGATGTCGACGGGGAAGGTGACGCGCGCGACGCCGTCCGCGTGCCGCGCGCCGGCGGCGAGATCGTCGCGCGTGACGCGGAACCGGCCGCGGATCCGCCGTCCGTCGCGCACACCGATCTGCTCGGCCGTCGCCACGACCTGGAAGCCCTCCCACGCGCCTCCGAGGGCGCGCAGCGCCGCCGCAATCCGGTGGACCTCCGCCCGCGCGCGCAGGGTCGCCGCCGTGAGCTGGCGCTCGTCGTCGGGGCGCACGCCGTACTCGTGGTTGATCATGAACGTCAGCAGGTTGCCGCGCGCCTGGAAGAGCGTGGGGTGGCCGTACGACGTCTCCACGCCGGCCCGCTTGAGTTCCTCGCGGAACCTCATCACCGCGGGGATGTGGATGGAGGAACCGCCCTGGAAGGAGATGAAGTCCTTCAACAGGGCTGCATCCTTCGCAACCACCGCCGCATTGAGGGTCATCGGCTGGCACTCGCAGGTATCGCCGCCTCGGCCGATGTCGAACGCGCAGCCGGCCAGGGCGCCGAGGTCGCCGTCGCCCGTCGCGTCGATGAAGACCGGCGCGCGCCAGGCCTCGCGACCGGACTTCGACTCCGTGACGATCGTCGCGAGCCGGCGGTCCTCGCGATAGGCCGCGGCGATCGGGCACTGGAGGTGGATGTCTACGCGAGCCTCGATGCAGAGTTCCTCCAGCAGGCGTTTCATGTCTTCGGGGTGATAGACGAACTGGCTGGGCCGGACCACGGTGCGCGCCGAGCGCGCATCGAGTTTCGCGGCGAGTTCGCGGGTCAGCCCCGGCTTGTCGAAGTCGAAGATGAAGGTCAGCAGGCCGGACGTCCAGACGCCGCCGAGCGAGCCCTGCAGTTCGAACAGCCGGACCTTCGCGCCGCAGCGGGCCGCGGCGAGCGCGGCCGCGGGACCCGCGGGGCCGCCGCCGCAGACGATCACGTCGGCGTCGGAACGGAGGGACAGGTCGCGCGCCGGCTCGCGGAAGCCGGGGCCGGCGGCGGTCTCGGGAGACGCGCCGGCGCGCGGCGCG
>CAYODK010000272.1:0-6248 GCA_964402695.1 uncultured Verrucomicrobiota bacterium | reverse complement strand
GCTGATGGGTCGGGGCTCGTTGGGGCCCCGGTTTGGGGGGGGGGTTGGGGGGCCCCCCCCCCCCGGGGGGGGGGGGGGGGGTTGGGGGGGGGGGGGGGGGGGGGGGGGGGGCGGCCCAGCCCGCGAGGGCGAGGGCGCTGCCGGTGAAGCGGCGTCGGGTCAGTTCGGCGGTCATGGACGCTCCTGCGTGGTGGGGCGGGTGTTCATCGGGAATGCGGAGAGGGGGCGGTCATGCGGATCAGGGCGTCGAGTTTGGCCAGCGCGGCGCCGGAGTCGATCGAGGCGGCCGCGCGCGCGGCGCCCGTCCGGATGTCCGCGGCGAGCCCGGCCGCCGCGATGGCGGCCCCGGCGTTGAGCAGGACGATGTCGCGGCGCGGGCCCGCGCCGCCGGCGAGGATCTCGCGCAGGATCGCCGCGTTCACCGCGGCGTCGCCGCCGGCCAGGTCGGCCGGGTCGCAGACCGGAAAACCCTCCTGCCGCGGGTCGAGGGAGACGACGCGCACGTTCCCGTCGCGCACCTCGCCGACGGTCGAGGGGCCGGTGAGGGTGATCTCGTCGAGGCCGTCCGAGCCGTGGACGATGTAGAGCCGGGCGGCGCCGAGGTCGGCGGCGGCCCGGGCCAGGACGGGCACCAGGGCCTCGTGGTAGACGCCGAGGACGCCGTGCCGCGCGCCGGCGGGGTTCGAGAGAGGGCCGAGGATGTTGAAGATCGTGCGGATGCCGATCTCGCGGCGCGGGCCGATCGCGTGCTTCATTGCAGGGTGGAGCGCCGGGGCGAAGAGGAAGGCGATACCGATCTCGCGGAGGCAGTTCGCCATGACGGACGGAGTCACGTCGAGGTTGACGCCGAGCGCCGCGAGGACGTCCGCGCTGCCGCAGGCGCTGGAGACGCTGCGGTTGCCGTGCTTTGCGACGACCGCGCCCGCCCCGGCCGCGACGAACGCGGCGGCGGTGGAGATGTTGAAGGTCTTCGCGCCGTCGCCGCCGGTGCCGCAGGTGTCGACCACGACGCCCTCGGGCGCGGGGACGGGCGTGAAGTGCTCGCGCATGGCCTCGGCGCTGCCGGCGATGGCCTCCGCGGTCTCGCCGCGGATCCGAAGCGCCGTGATGTAGGCGGAGATCTGCGCCGGCGTGGCGGCGCCGGACATGATCTCGCGCATCACGTCCCGCGCCTGCTCCCGCGTCGGCGGCCGACCTTCCGTCAGCGCCGCTATCGCTTCCCGGATCATCGTGGGCTCCCCTCGCTTTGCGGAAGGATACGGCAGCCCGTCGGACGCGGCAACGGGGAATGCGGCGGCGGGCGCATTTGACGCCCGCGCGGGGCCGCGTACACTACCGCCATCGCGCCGCCGCTCCGGCGGCCGGTCCCAGGGGAAGGGCGTGGCCATGGCCGAACAGCATGCCGGGATTGCGTCGGGCGGTTTCCGTGTCCGCGATCCGTTCACCCTCACGATCTTCGGAGCCACCGGAGACCTGACCCACCGCAAGCTGATGCCGGCCCTGTTCTCGCTGTTCCGCCAGGGGTTGCTGCCCGACCAGTTCGCGGTGGTCGGCTTCGCCCGTCGCGACTACACCGACGAGTCGTTCCGCGCCTGGATGGGCGAGTCGATCGTCAAGTTCGCCCACACGCCGCCGAACCCCGGCGAACTCGAGGCCTTCCTTCCGCACATCTACTACCACCTCGGCGATGTCGAGGCCGACCCGCGCACCTTCGCCGGATTCAAGGGCCGTCTCGACTCCGACCCGCGCCTGCCGCGCAACCACCTCTTCTACCTGTCGGTGAAGGCCGAGCTTTTCGAGGTGATCATCCGGCACCTGAGCGAGTACGGCATGGTGCACGGTCCCTTCGACCCGCTGTGGACGCGCGTCGTGATCGAGAAGCCGTTCGGGCGCGACCTCGAGAGCGCGCTGGCGCTCAACCGCGCGTGCCTGAACTACCTCAGCGAGTCGCAGATCTACCGGATCGACCACTACCTCGGGAAGGAGACCGTCCAGAACATCCTCTCCTTCCGCTTCGCCAACGCGATCTTCGAACCGATCTTCAACCACCGCTACGTCGACCACATCCAGATCACCGCGGCGGAGACGGTCGGCATGGAGAGCGGGCGCGGCGCGTTCTACGACGAGACGGGCGCGCTGCGCGACATGGTCCAGAACCACCTGATGCAGCTGCTCTGCCTCGTGACGATGGAACCGCCGTCGCGCATGACGGCCGACGCGATCCGCAACGAGAAGGTCAAGGTGCTGCAGTCCGTCGTGCCCGTGGCGCCCGGCTGTGTCGACGGCATGGCCGTCCGCGGCCAGTACGTCGAGGGCGAGGTCGGCGGCAGGGTCGTGCCGGGCTACCGGCAGGAGGAGCGCATCCAGCCCGAGTCCTCCACGCCGACCTATGTCGCGCTGCGCGTCGACATCGAGAACTGGCGCTGGAAGGGTGTGCCGATCTACCTGCGCACCGGCAAGCGCCTGCGCCGGCGCGTGACGGAGATCACGGTCCAGTTCAAGGTCCCGCCGCTGCAGCTCTTCCAGACCGTCGAGTGCGTCGGCGACATGTGCGACCTCACCGGCGCCAAGCCGAACCGGCTCATCTTCCGCATCCAGCCCCAGGAGGGCATCTCGCTGCGCTTCTCGGCCAAGCGCCCCGCGCTCCAGGTGCTTGTCGAGGACGTCGTGATGGACTTCCTCTACTCGGACAAATGGCCCGGCGCGCTGCCGGAGGCCTACGAGCGGCTGCTGCTCGACGCGGTCCGCGGCGACTCGACGCTCTTCACCCGGTCCGACGAGGTCGAGGCCCAGTGGCGCGTCGTCCAGCCCGTCCTGCGCGCCTGGGAGGGCCTCGACGACTGCTCCCCCGTCGCCTTCTATCCCGCCGGCTCCTGGGGCCCTCCCGAGGCCGCCTCGATCTTCGCCAACTACGACACCGACTGGCACAATCCGGAGGCTTGAGGAGCGGCCCCCGCGCGGGCCGCCACGCGGGCCGCGGTTTCAAGCTCCAGAGTTTCAAGTTTCAAGTTGACGGGGGGAGGTGTCAGGTGTCGGGGTTCAGGTGTCAGGGAGAGGGCAGAACTGCGGCCCGATGGCTGAGCTGGGAAAACGGAGCTCAGGGGACGGATGTCATACGTCGGGTCGAATCGGGTCGCGTTCCGGTCTGAACCTGAAACCTGAAACCTGGAACTTGAAACTCCCCCCTGACACCTGAAACCTGTCCTACTACCTCGCGAACTTCCCGTCTCGCAGGAACCGGACGGTCTGTGCGATCACCTCGCCGTCGTTCATGATCCACGTATGGCTGGAGGGGACGACCAGGAAGTCCTTCATGCCCTCCACGCGGGCGCGGTCGACCGACACCTTGCCGTCGTCCGTGCCCGGGACGATGTGCGAGAAGAGGGGGTTGAGCGTCCGGTTCCCGGCGATCACACCGAGCTCGAACTCCACGGTCCCGAGACGGAGCGGCACGGAGTTCGAGCCCGTGCCGAGCTGCTGGCCGGCGGGGCCGGTCGCGGCGCGGTAGAGCGCGTTCGACGCGAGCGCATCGGCCAGCTCGCTGCCTTCGTTCGGCGGGGCGAGCATCACGACGCGCCCGAGAGCCGGCGGACGGCGCGCGGCGGCGTAGACGCGGACGAGGATGCCGCCGAGGGAGTGCGTGACGAAATGGACGCGCTGCGTCGCGCCCGCCGCGGCGAAGACCGGCTCCAGCGTCTCCCGGGCGAGGTCCTCGACCCCGTGGCTCGTCGACGGGTAGCCGAGGTTCACAACGTCGAAGCCGGCGTCGCGCAGGCCGCGCTCCATGCGGGCCATCGAGCGCGGGGTCCGCCCCATGCCGTGGAGCAGCACGACGCGCTCCGCGCCGCCGGCGCCGGCGGTGGATGCCGCGACCGCGAGAAGAGCCAGGACCAGCGCCTTCATCGCGGGAATCCTACCGCGGGGGAGTTCCAAGTTCCACGCTCCAGATGTCGCGGAGAGGATGTCAGGTTTCAGGTGTCGGGGAGGAGGAGTCTCAAGTTCCAGGCCTCACGTTTCAGGTTCGGCGCCCTTGCCCTGTGAAGCTCCAGCGAAGGAGAGTCGGACCTCGGACCTCGGGTCTCGGACTTCGGATCCCACCCGGCTCCCCTCTCCCGTCTCTCGGCTCGTTGCTCTCAGCGATCGGCTTCCCGCCCGAAACCCGCGCTTGCGCGGGGACGGGGGGCGGGGCTAGCATCGCGAGCCTGCCAACCGGAGTGGGAAATGCCTATGGAAGACCGCGTCATGCCGCCGTGGGAGGAGTTCAAGGCGCTCGGACCGACCGAGAAGGCCCGCCTGTTCCAGTCGGGGGACGGCCGGGTGTACCACGCGCTGTTCGCGCAGCAGTTCGACCGCGCGTTCCTGGACGCCCTCTGCGAGACCGCCACCCGGACGCGGCGAATCGCGAAGACGAAGGGCGGCCGGATGTTCCTGCAGAGCCTGCTGCAGGACCGCCGCGCGATGCTCTACTTCGCGCAGCCGTCGACGCGCACGTTCCTCTCGTTCTACGCGGCCTGCCAGATCGTCGGCCTCCACCCGGCGGAGGTGCGCGACACGAGCACGTCGAGCGAGCTGAAGGGCGAGTCGCCGGAGGACTCGGTCCGCACGTTCAGCTCCTACTTCGACCTCATCATCATGCGCCATCCCGAGGGCGGCTTCGCCGAGAAGATCGCGTGGCTGCTCTCGAACACCGAGCGCGCGGTGCCCGTGATCAACGCGGGCTCCGGCAAGGACCAGCATCCGACCCAGGCGCTGCTGGATGTCTACACGCTGCAGCGCAGCTTCGAGGCGCGCGGCGGGATCGAGGGCAAGACGATCGCCTTCGTCGGCGACCTGCTCCGCGGCCGCACGGTCCGATCGCTCGCGCAGGTGCTGACGCTCTACCCGGGCGTCCGCATGCGCTTCGTCGCCCCGCCGAGCCTCCAGATCGGGAAGGACATCCTCGCGCAGCTCTCCGCCGCCGGGGTCGAGTTCGAGCTGACCGACGACTTCAACCGCGTCGTCGGCGAGGCGGACGCGATCTACATGACGCGCATCCAGGACGAGTGGGACAAGCCCGGCGAGAGCCGCCCGGTCGACATCAGCCGGTTCTGCTTCACGCCGGCGCACCTCGACGTCCTGCGTCCCGACGCGATCCTGATGCATCCGCTGCCGCGCCGCCACGAGATTGCCGTCGAGGTCGACAACGACCCGCGCGCGATGTACTGGCGGCAGGCGCGCAACGGCATGTGGATCCGCGTGGCGCTGATCCTCAACATCTTCGCGAAGGAGTCCGAGATCCACCAGTACTACGCGGACCTGGTCCGCTGAACCCCGCCCCGCGCGGCGCGGGGAGAAACGACGCCATGAAAGACCTGCTCTCCATTTCCGACTGGACCGCCCCCCGGATCCACGCCGTCCTCGAACTGGGCCTCGATCTCAAGCGCGACCCGGCGAAATACCGCGACGCGATGCGCGACCGGACGCTCGTGATGCTCTTCGAGAAGCCCAGCCTGCGCACCCGCGTCTCGTTCGAGGCCGGCACGACGCAGATGGGCGGCCACGCGATCTACTACGACCTCGGCACCTCGCCGCTGGGGAAGGGCAAGGAGAGCGCCGAGGACACCGCGCGCGTGCTGAGCCGCTACGCGGACGTGATCATGGCGCGGCTCTTCGAGCACAGGACGATCGTCGCGCTGGCGCGCCACGCGACGGTGCCGGTCATCAACGGGCTCACGAACGACGAGCATCCGACGCAGATCCTCGCGGACCTCATGACGATCCTGGAGACCAAGGGCCGGCTGCAGGGACTCACGCTCGCGTACGTCGGCGACGGACTCAACAACGTGACGCATTCGTTGATGCTCGCCGCCGCGAAGGTCGGCATGAACGTGCGCGTCGGCTGCCCCGACGACCCGGCGTACCGCCCGGATCCCGCCGTCGTCCGGCGCACCGCGCTGCTCGCCGGGAAGAGCGGCTCGGCGGTCGAGATCACCGCCGGCCCGGCGGCGGCCGTCAAGGGCGCCGACGTCGTCTACACGGACTCGTGGATGTCGTACCACATTCCGGAGGAGCAGATGGCCGGCCGGACGGCCCGCTTCGCTCCGTTCCAGGTCAATGCGGCGCTGATGAAGCGCGCGCGCAAGGGCGCGATCTTCATGCATTGCCTGCCGGCGGTCCGCGGATGCGAGGTGACCGACGAGGTCATCGACGGCCCGCAGTCGGTCGTCTTCGACGAGGCCGAGAACCGCCTGCACATCCACAAGGCGATC
>CAYODK010000271.1:0-6285 GCA_964402695.1 uncultured Verrucomicrobiota bacterium | reverse complement strand
TTCGCCGCCGGGTTCCTCTGCGCCGTCGTCGGCGCCGTGCTGGCGATCAACCACCGTCAGGCGAAGGCGACCGACCCCCTGAACAGCCCGGCGCTGCTGGACCTCGTCAAGCGCGCCCAGACCAATCCGGCGGACTCGAACCTCGTCGCCGAGGTGCGCGCCATGGATCTCCTCGCCCGGCGGGCCTTCTTCACGAGCCAGGCCTTCGCGCAGCGGGGGGCGTGGCTGCTGCTGGCCGGCGCCGTCCTCGTGGTCGTCTCCCTGCGCGGGCTGCGCTGGCTGCAGGCCCCGGCGCCGGTGCCCGGAACCGCGACGCCCGCCGAGGAGGCGGACCGAGCCGCAAGGGCGGCCCGCATCGCCGTGTCGGTCTACGGCTCGCTCCTCGCGGTCGCCCTCGTTGCGGCCGGGATCGTCTTCCGTCCCCCCGGACCTCCGCCTCCCGCGCCGGCGCCCGCGTCCGCAGGACCCGCCGAACCGAAGCCGGGCCCGGTCGCCGGGACCCCTGCGCCGGTCCCTGCGCCTCCCGCGGCGGACTTCGCGACGGACGAGGAGATGCTCGCGCAGTGGCCCGCGTTCCGCGGCTTCCGCGGGCTCGGCGGCGCCGCCGGCGCGATGCCGACGACGTGGGACGGCGAGAGCGGCGAGGGCATCGCCTGGAAGGTCGAGCCGCCGCTGCCCGGCTTCAGTTCCGCCGTGGTCTGGAAGGACCGGATCTTCCTGACCGGCGCCGACGACACCACCCGCGAACTCTACTGTTTCAACGCCGTCGACGGCTCGCTCCTCTGGCGGCACGCCGCCTCCGGCATACCCGGCTCGCCGGACAAGCCGCCCAAGGTCGCCGAGGACACCGGCCTCGCCCCCTGCACCGCCGCCACCGACGGCCGTCGCGTCTTCGCCATCTTCGGCACCGGCGACCTGGTCGCCTGCGATCTCGACGGAACGCGCCTGTGGGCGAAGAACCTCGGCGCGCCGAAGAACCCCTACGGCCACGCGTCGTCGCTGATGACGCACCGCGACCTGCTGATCGTGCAGTACGACCAGGAGAAGGACGGCCTCCTGCTCGCGCTGCGGACCACGACCGGCGAAAAGGTCTGGGAAACGCGCCGCGCCGTCCAGGCCGGCTGGTCCTCCCCGATCGTCTTCGAGGTGGACGGCAGGGCCCTGATCGCCACGCTGGCCAACCCCATGCTCGCCGCCTACGACCCCGCCGACGGCAGCGAGGTGTGGCACCTCGGCGACCTGGAGGCCGAGATCGGCGTCTCTCCCGCGTTCGCCGACGGACGCATCTTCGGCGGCAACGAGTACGCGCGCATCGTCGCGGCGGATGCGAAGACCGGGGAGCAGATCTGGGAGACGGACGAGGACATGCCCGACGTCGCCAGCCCCCTGCCCGTCAACGGACTCGTCCTCCTCGCCGCCAGTTCGGGCATCCTGACCTGCCGCGACGCCGCCACCGGCGGGAAGGTGTGGATGAAGGAGTTCGACGAGGGCTTCTACTCGTCGCCCATGGCCGCGGGCGGGCTCGTCCATCTCACCGACCGAACGGGGCTGACGCGGGTCTTCAAGGCGTCCCGAACCTGGGAGCCCGTTGCCGAGAACCAGCTCGGCGAGGACTGCACCTCCACGCCCGCGTTCGCCGGCGGACGAATCTACCTGCGCGGCATGAAGCACCTCTTCGCGATCGGGAGTGCGGATGCGCCGAAGTGAAGCAGCGGCGGACGCGGCGGAGATCGACCTGGCTGAGGTCGACCGCATCGTCGCGCGCACCGGGTCCGGCCCGGAGCACGCCCTGCCGGTCCTGCAGGCGATCCAGGCGCACTACCGCTACCTGCCCGAGGCCGCGCTGCGGCGCGTCTGCGAGATCACGTCGATCGCCCCCGCGGAGTTGCGGGGCGTCGCCACCTTCTATCCGCAGTTCCGCCACCGGCCCATGGGACGCCACACGCTGTGCGTCTGCGTGGGGACGGCCTGCCACGTCAAGGGGGCGGAGCGCGTCCACGATGCCGTCGCGCGCGAGCTGGCCATCGAAGCGGGGGCCGACACGGACCCCGACGGCGAGTTCACCGTGCAGAAGGTCGCGTGCCTCGGCTGCTGCACGCTGGCGCCCGTCGTCACGATCGACCACGTCACCTACGGCCATCGCGCCGCCGACAACATCCGCGGCATGCTGCACGACTTCGCCGCCCGGGGCGGCGGGGCCGAGGGCGACCCGGTGCGGGCGCTGGCGGGCGAGGCGGAGGCGGTGGACGGCGAGATCCGCGTCGGCCTCGGCTCGTGCTGCATCGCGGGGGGGAGCGCGAAGGTCGAGGCCGCCCTGCGCGACGCGGTGCTGCGCAGCGGCTCCCACGTGCGCATCCGCCATGTCGGCTGCGTCGGCATGTGCCACCAGACCCCGATGGTGGAGGTCCTCCGCCCCGGCATCGAGCCCGTCCGCTACGCCCGCGTGACGCCGCAGGACGTGGACCGGATCGTCGGGGCTCACTTCGCCGCGCATCCCGCCTCGCGCCTGCGGGCGCGGCTCGACGCATGGCTGGACGACTTCGCCGGCCGCGGCGCGGACGCCGTCCCCGGCGCCGGCCGCCACCTCGACCCCCGCGAGGCGCACGTCAGCGCGTTCCTCTGCCATCAGAAGCACATCGCCACGGAGAACTCCGGCGCGATGCACCCGACCGACCTGGACGACTACCGCCGCCACGGCGGCTTCGAGGCGCTCGCCACCTGCCTCCGCACGCTGACGCCGGATCGCGTCATCGACGAGATCGAGGCCAGCGGCCTGCGCGGCCGCGGCGGGGCCGGCTACCCGACCGGGTGGAAGTGGCGGGCGGTCCGCGGCGCGCCCGACCCGGTCCGCTTCGCGATCTGCAACGGCGACGAGGGCGACCCGGGCGCGTTCATGGACCGCATGCTGATGGAATCCTATCCCTACCGCGTCCTCGAGGGCCTGCTGATCGCCGCGTGGGCCGTCGGCGCGCGCGAGGGCATCCTCTACATCCGCGCCGAGTACCCTCTGGCCCTCAAGCGCATCGGCGAGGCCCTCGACCGCTGCCGCGCGGCCGGACTGGCCGGCGCCGGAATCCTCGGCACGGACACCCGGATCGAACTGCGCGTCGCCCAGGGCGCGGGCGCCTTCGTCTGCGGCGAGGAGACCGCGCTCATCGCCTCCATCGAAGGCCGGCGCGGCATGCCGGTGCTCCGCCCGCCCTACCCTGCGCGCCACGGCCTGCACGGGCACCCGACGCTGGTCAACAACTGCGAGACGCTCGCGATGGTGCCGTGGATCCTGCGCCACGGCGCCGCGGCCTTCGCCGCCATCGGCACGCAGCACAGCAAGGGGACGAAGGTCTTCGCCCTCGCCGGCAAGGTCGCGCGCGGCGGCCTGATCGAGATCCCGATGGGCATGACGATCCGCGAGGTCGTCGAGGGCATCGGCGGCGGCGCGGCCGGCGGCAAGGCGTGGAAGGCCGTCCAGATCGGCGGCCCCTCGGGCGGCTGCGTGCCCGCGGCTCTCGCCGACACGCCGATCGACTACGAGGCCCTGCACGCCGTCGGCGCGATGATGGGCTCCGGCGGGCTGGTCGTGCTGGACGAATCCGACTGCATGATCGATGTCGCGCGCTACTTCCTCGCGTTCACGCAACGCGAATCCTGCGGCAAGTGCACGCCGTGCCGCGTCGGGACCAAGCGGATGCTGGAGATCCTCAACCGCCTCTGCGACGGACGGGCCAAACCGGACGACGTGGCGCGACTCGAGGAACTGGCCGAGATCGCCCGCACCCAGAGCCTCTGCGGACTGGGCAAGACGGCGCCCAACCCGGTCCTGACCACGCTCCGCTACTTCCGCGAGGAGTACGAGGCCCATCTCCAGGGCCGCTGCCCGGCCGGCCGGTGCGCGAAGCTGGTGGCCTACGAGGTCGGCCCCGAGTGCATCGGCTGCACCCGGTGCGCGCAGTCGTGCCCGGTGGATGCGATCCCCGCCGATCCCTACCGGCGCCACCGCATCGACGTCGACACCTGCGTCCGGTGCGATCTCTGCCGCCAGGTCTGCCCCTCCGGCGCGATCCGCATCCGCTCGCCGCGGACCGTCGACCCCGCGGCGGCACCGCAGGGCGCCTGACCGGCGGACACACCCCCGATGTCCCCCGGCCGGCGGCGGCCCCCTGATGCTTCCGTGCAAACGAATGAGACTCCCGGCTCTGGCGGGGACGCCGTCCCGCGGGCATGATCCTCCGCATGAACCCGGGCCTCCGCACCCCCGCGCGCCTCGCCGCCGCACTGATGGCCTCCATGACGGCCGTCCCGCCGGCATCGTCGGCCGCCGCGCCGGGTCAACCGCCCAACTTCATCTTCATCCTCACGGACAACCAGGGCGCATGGACCCTCGGGTGCCACGGCAATCCGGACATCCAGACGCCGAACATCGACCGGCTTGCCGCCGGGGGCATCCGCTTCACACGGGCGCTCAGCAGCAACCCGGTCTGCTCGCCCACGCGGGCGACCTTCCTCACCGGCCTCCTGCCGTCCCAGCACGGCGTGCACTCGTTCCTGGATCCCAAGTACATGATGGGACCTGCGGCCTTCAACACGCTCGACGAGTTCACGTCGATGGGCGAGATCCTGCGCGAGGCGGGGTATGCCTGCGGCCTGAGCGGGAAATGGCACCTGGGCGCCAACCTGACCCCCTCCGAGGGGTTCGGATTCTGGATCACCAAGCCGGACGGACACACCCGGGAATTCTATGACCAGGACGTCATCGAGGACGGCAGGGTGCGGCGGGAGCCCGGCTCCACGACGGAGTTGTGGACGCGCAACGGGATCCGGTTCATCGAGCAGAACCGGGAGCGCCCGTTCTTCCTCTTCCTCGCCTACAACGGCCCCTACAACCTTGGCCCGCTGATGTCGAAGCCGGCCCGCAACCGGTGGGCCGGCCACTACAAGGACCGGCACTTCCAGAGCTTCCCGGTGGACGCCATGCACCCGTGGCAGACGGCGAACAAGGCCTTCCATAACTCGCAGACCGCCATGGAGCGCTGCGCCGCGGAGACGAGCGGCATCGACGACGGCGTCGGCGAAATCATGGCGGCCCTCCGGCGGCTCGGACTCGATGAACGCACGCTGGTGGCGTACACGTCGGACCAGGGCTGGATGGGAGGCCAGAACGGGATGTGGGGCATGGGCGACCACTTCCGGCCCACGGGGGCGCACGAGCTGATGATGCACATCCCGCTCATCTTCCGACATCCGGGAGCGATCCCGGCCGGCAGGACCTGCGACCTCCTGGTCAGCAACTACGACTTCCTGCCCAGCGTGCTGGGCTACCTGGGCCTGGGCGACCGGATGCCGGGGGCCCCCAGGTCGCCGGGCCGCGATTTCTCGGCCGTGCTGCGGGGACGGACGACACCGTGGGACAACACGGTCTTCTACGAGATGGAGACCACCCGCGCCGTTCGCACCGAAGACTGGAAGTACGTGGCCCGCTTCCCCGAGGGCCCCTTCGAACTCTACGACATGCGCAAGGACCCGCAGGAACGGTTCAACCTCTACGGCCAGCCGGGCACGGAGTCCACCCGCGCCGCCCTCGCCCGGCGCCTCGACGAGTTCTTCGCCACCCACGCCGACCCGGAGTACGACATCTGGAAGGGCGGCCGGTCCAAGGCCTCCCGCCACACCCCGCAGTCCGCAGGCAGGAAACCCCACACCGGAAAGGAAGGATGACCATGGCCAGGATCCATGTCGGATTGAACGCGGAATACTCGCGGAGCTCGGACAAGCCGTTCGAATGGGCCGCTGCAAAGGCCGCGGAGATGGGCTTCCGCTACTTCGAGCCCATGGTGCATTTCGGCCGCGAGTTGATGAGCGAGGCCGGGTACTTCCACACGGTCTCCATGTTCGACGATCCGTACCGGATCAAGGACGCCTGCGACAAGGCGGGGCTGAAGATCTCCGGTCTCCAGTCCCACGGACCCCTGGGCCGGCCGGACGTCCACGGCGAGTACATCAAGCTCGCCATCCGGGTCGCCGCCGAGATCGGGGTTCCGGTGATCAACACCGACGAGGGCATCAAGGCGAAATGGACGACCGAGGAGGAGGACTTCACGCTGATCAAGTACACGCTTCAGGAGGCGGCGTTCATCGCGGAACGGCGCGGCGTGAAGATCGGCCTGGAGCCCCACGCGCAGTACTCGCGCCATCCCGACGGTCTCGACCGCATCTACAACCTGGTGAAATCCCCGTCGATCGGCATCAACTTCGACACCGGCAACGCCTTTTTGTGCGGACACGATCCCT
>CAYODK010000270.1:0-6376 GCA_964402695.1 uncultured Verrucomicrobiota bacterium | reverse complement strand
GCATCCTCGCACAGAATCGCGGCGGTGTCTAGCCTATTATGAGACGGTTAGTAAGAAAGCCACCGGCCAAAACCTCACGCGTCGCCGCCGAGGAAAGACGCGAGCAAAGGCATCGCACGTCGCCTGAACGCGGACCACGAGTAATGCTCCTGCCATCGTCTCTGGCCTGCTCGCCCAAGTTCCTCCGCGATGGCCCGGTTCTTCAGGATTTGAATGACGCGATCCTGCAGTTCACCCGGCCGGTCCAGACTCACCGTGAATCCTGTCTCGCCATCCATGACGATCTCGGGGCCAGCATCATGAACCGATGCGATCACCGGAAGCGAATGACGCATGGCCTCGACGTAGACCAATCCGAACCCCTCGCCCCGGCTTGGCATCGCGAACGCAACCGCCGATGAGTAGAGTCGCTCTAACCGCGTGTCATCGATCCGGCCATGGAATCGAACGGCCTCTTCCATGCCGCATTGGCGGGCCTGTTGGCACAGCGCCTCCACGTCATCCCCGGTACCCACAATATCCAGCAGGGCGCCGGGAATGGCGCGGCGAACAGCCGGCCAGCATGCCAGAAGCTCGCGGTGCCCTTTGTATCGCTCCGAAGCCATCATTCGCCCCACAATCAGGATCCGGGGCGCTCGCGACTCCATCGGGCACCCTTCGGACGGCTTTGAGTCGGTCTCTGTCGCCAGCGGGCACACCGAGGCTTTCACCCGCATGTGGTGAGCCGCATGCGCCCGCGAAATGGTGTACCGCGAGTTCGACAGCAGAAGCTCCGCCCGGTGCGCCATGGCGAGGCGCCGGGCCGGCGCGCCCTCCCACACTTCGACTCCATGGATAAAGGTGGCCAGCGGCCGGTGAACGACGGGATTCCAAGCCGCCTGAGCCATGTTGCAGCAATCCGCCACCACATGCGCACACGATCGCAGTGACATCTGGGCGCCAGCCACGAATCGGATCCACGAACCCCCGCTCGAAGCCACCCTCATGTCCTGCTTGGCGGGACCCGATAGGACTCTGACGTCCAGATCCAGCTCACCGCCCTGTTCCCTCTCGCGAAGAAGCCGTTCGATCAGTCGCGCCACGCAAGAGACGCCATCGCCGCCTTCGAGGCTGCGCCCCAGAAGAAGCACTCGCGGCTTGGATCCTCCCACTGGAACGCTTGCATGCATGAGGAGGAATGACGTTTGCGAGCTGACCGGCGCCGATACACCGGCGCAGTTGATGTTCAGGGATGCATGCCGCTATCGGTTTGCAGTCCCGCCCGGAAAGACACGTTGAGTAGCTGGCCAAAGCCAGCGCCGCAACCGCGGCTCAAACCACGTCAGGCCCAGAACGACGACCATTGATTTCGTCATCCAGTTCAGGACATTCCCCACGCCATCCTCCGTCTTGACCGTAATCAGCATCACGTAGACGCCCCACGGAATCCACAGAGGAAGGCGCCACGACAGTCGCTGAAAGAATGCATAGCCCAGCCCCACGATCAGCCCGTACACAAAGACGCCCGCCCAGCCGCCAACGCGGCCGAAATTGGCGTACATCTCCCCCGCAAAACCGAGGTCCATGCTGGCGCCCATAAGGCCGTGCCCAGTGAAGCGTTCAAAGTTCTCGTAGCCCCCCACAGAGAGCTTGCCCGGCGCCAGGAATCGGGGCAGAAGGGCGGCCTCCGCGGCCCGACGAAGGGTTTGTCCCCGCGCATAGGGCTCATGCGCCGGAACCCAGCGCATAACCTTGCTCACGATCCAGCCTTGGTTGAAACGCATGGCCGTCCAGGCAAGCCTCTCCGGGTCCAGCAGCGTCTCGGGGTCCCGCAACCGGCCCAGCGTGCGAACTGCGAACCCGAGCGCCGGGTACTTGGTCTCGAATTCGGTCGGCGTCCGGGGCTCCAAACGCGCCTCGAACTTCACCTGCTGCACGCCGAGAAGGGATATGAACCCCACTGACAGCAGAATCAGATTCCGCACATAGCTCCATCGCTGCGCGCGCAGTACCGCCAGCATGGAGAACCCGCCCCAGAGAAGCAGGCCATGGAACATCGTCGTCCGGACCGCCCATGTGATGTCCTGAACCAGCAGCAAAACGAGAGCCGCCTTCCACCAGCGATGCCGGAGGATCAGCAGACTCATGACCCCCACATAGGCGAGGTTTTGGAGGAGTTCTCCCACAAATGTGCCCATTCCTGGCAGACGATACCCGGCGATCTTGAAGAACATGCCCACGGCGAACAGAACAACGAAGACACGTGCGTCCTGAGGACCATGGCGTTCACGCACCACAACTGGCGGCCCCGGGTGGTTCAGCGCCATAGGCAACAGGAGCCCCAGTGCCAGGGCAAGGCACGCGGGACCGGCGTAGTCCATATACTCGGAGAGATGATCCCCGATGTTGTATCCGAGGGAACTCGGAAGCGGGAAGTAGTGCGCAGCCCAAGGCGCGACGACCAACTGAAGAACCGCAATTGTGACGCAAAACTGCTGAAAGGGCATCACTCGCCTGCACTGCGAGGCCATGCTGCATACGGACAACGCTCCGAGAAAGATGCCGCATCCGATCCACAGGGATAGGCTGCCATACAGCGGGAGCAGCACCAATGCCGCCACGGTCGCAAGCGCAACGGCGAATGCCCTGTCGTCAGGATTGGCAAACCACGCACTCAGGTTTCCCCTGGGGACCAATGGACGTGGAATTCCAGTCATCGGAGGGGCGGCGCACCGCCCCCTATCCACCGGCGGAGGACATCCGCCTTCTGGGTGCTGCAGGTCTTCGCCCTCCCTCATGTCGCACGCCCCCCGCCGCGACGATGAAAATCCAGTATCTGGAGGGCCATGGCGTCGTAGGTGTAGGACCCGGCTTTGAATCGCCGATGAGCCTCCGCAGCCATGGACGCGCGAAGGTCATCACGCTCCCGATAGAAGCTCACCTTGGCTGCCAGGTCCTCCGGACCATCGAAGCAGGCGATCTCGGCGCCCTCTTCGAAACACGCGCACACCTCGGCTGTGCGCTCATGCAGCATGAATCCGCCAGAGGCCGGGATCTGCCATGTGCGTGCCGTTGTCGTATCCGCAGCAGCCCCCGGCCCACCCCCGGCTTCGCTGAGAAGCCCCAGATTGATCCGGGCGCATGCGTACACCAATGCAAGTTCGTCCCCGAAGACCGATCCGCCTCGCCAGCAGGCCCGAACGCCGCGCTTCGCACGCTCCCAACCCGGCCCCCAGATCGCAAGACCGACCGCCGGTGTCCGCTGAAGCAGGGCCGACAGCAACCCTTCCTTCTTCGGAGACCAGCAACCCACGAAGGCAACATCACATCCGTAGTGCGCACGTGCTGCGCTCGAGGCATGCACCGGGCGATGAACATCCGGATCCGCCCCGTGAGAGACCAGTTCAAGGCGCCGTGCCCGCCCTGTCACGCGCGGATCCTCAAGGTGGAACGCCTTGGTGGTGAAGACGCAGTCATACACGGGCAGGGTGCCCCAGATACTGCTCCCATGATCGGTGAAACTCACGTCCGGATAGACACAGTAACGGGGGACAGCGAACCGTTGCAGGGTCTCGGCGCCCAAGTACATACCCTTGAATACCAAGACAAAATCCAACGACCGGTTCTCCGCATACCTTGACACCGCGCGATTGTACGCACGGACCAGAAGCGGGCTCAATAGTCGCCGAAGAACTCTGAGCGCCATGCCGGACCAGTGTGGCGGCACAAAGTCCTCGCAGTCCACCTCTGTCAGCGTGCAGCCCTCTCTTCGCAGGGCTTGCGCCAGCGCCCGCGCATCGCAACCGCGCCACTTCGGGCCGAGATAGAGGATATGGACAGGACTGTTCATACCGGCGGCTCGCCGTACCACTCCAGCGCCACGGCTTCGCCAGTCGCAGCCCGCAGCAGCAGATTCTCAATCTCCTTGACATAGATCCTGTAATCCAGCGCTCCGAGCAAGCGCTTTGCCCCGGCCGAAAACTGCCGGACACAGCCCTCATAATCTGTGCAGACAAGGAGCAGTTTGGCTATGAAGTCATCCATGTCCATCGGCAGGTGCCGGATTCCTATGTCGAAACGGCGGGAAAGCTCCCCCAGCCCTCCGGAGTCAGAAAGAACAACTGGTACGCCGGCCTCCGCAGCCTCGCAGAATACCCGACCGAATGGCTCGGCGACACTGGGAATGGCGAGCACGTCCATCGCTCCAAACTCTTCAGCCAGGTTTGCTTGATATCCGCGGAACTCAATCGCATCGAGCAAGCCACTGTCCTTGGCCATCCGGCCGATCTTCGCGCGCTCCTCCACGGTCGGGGCGTCGCCCACAAACCGAAATCGCATCGGCGCGGTACCGGTCGCCTTCATCCGCCGGATGGCCTCGATAACCAGGTGGTGCCCCTTGGATTCACAGATCCGGCCCAATAGGCCCACGACAAGACCGTTCGCATTCAGCGGCTTGGAACGGTTTGCCCGTCGAAGCCCCTTCACCTTGTACCCATAGTAGACCGTGGAGAGGCGGTCCTTTGGCACGTGGCAATGGCCTGCAGTGAATTGCGAGTTGCACACGAATGTCGACACCGTTCGATGCCAGGATGCCAGCCCGCTCACCCAGTGAGCGTCCTCCAGCGTCTGCACTTGACAGAGAACGGGAATACGGAGTCGATGTGCTATCATCGCAACCGGGCGCAGGATGCCCCCCTGGTTCACATAGATGAGGCCTGGCCTCTCTTCTCTCCAGTGCGCCAACAGGCGCAGGTAGCCCAGCATCTTCTTCCACCGCGGCGCCGTCCACGCTCCGCCCCACAGAAGTTCCCTGCAAGCAATACCATTGTGCTCCAATCGCTTCCTAAACGGCGCCCCACGGGGAAGCAGGACTTCTGTATCATAGGCCGCCACATCGAAACCCTGCATGATGTCCAGCAGACAGAGTTCCGAACCGTAAAGTTGACCCGAAGGTTCGACGACACTGATACGTAAGGACGGCACTACGGACGCTCCTCTGGCTTCGCAAGGCGCGTGCGCCCCGTCGCATCAGGTTCTTGAAGGGCCGCTTTGGAACGTCCGATCCACTCCAGCACGGGGGTGAACTGCGCGTCGTAATTGTAGCGACGGAGATGCACGTTCCTCCCACTCTCACTCATCCGCCGCCGCAACCCGGCATCGTTGAGGAGTCGGCATACAGCCTCACCTGCCGCCGCGACCGAATCATGTGGAATGCAAAGTCCACATCCGTTCCCTTCGATCAGTTCCGGCAGCAAGGGGCTTTGGTCGGCGATCTGCGGAACCCCGAGCGCCATGCACTCAAAGCGCTTGTTCGAGGCCAAGGCAGAGTAGGTCCATGCCTTGCTGACCGGCTCCAACACAGTCCATCCTACATCCGCACCTGCGATCGTAGCGTGGTGATCCGCAGTTGTTTGGAATCCAGGATCGAAGAGCAGAACCCGATGCTGAACGCCAGACCGGCGCGCCAACTCGCACAGTCGCGCCGCGAAATCGGTCCGTGCTTGCCCTTTGATCACGAAATGGGCATCGGACGGCCACTCCGGCATTGAGCGAATGGCGACCTCCAGTCCGTGATCCGGTCCCACGGCTCCGTGGTAGAGGACCACTCTCGCCTTCTCTGGAAGCCGATCTCCCAGCCGGTTGCGCAACTGCGACGGTGGAATGGACATGATCGGCCGGGGAGCATTTGCAACGACGGCGATGCCGGCCGCATCGATCCCCCCGTCCGCCGCAAAAGCCTCTGCGCGACCGGGATCCGGAAAGACAATGAGATCCGGCTCGTGCGCGTTTCGCCACACGTAGCGATTGGCGCGGCCGACGCGCCATCCACGCTGCTGTTTCTCCGGCACCTCATGGAAATGCCAGAGCAGATGCGCGCCATAGCGACGCGGAAATCGCCCGAGGGCATATGCTGCCTCGGCATCGAAAGCCATCACCAACTCAGGACGTAGATCCCGCACGATACGCCGCACGCCGCTCTGATAAGCCAGAGCGCCCAGTGCCCGCCTCCAGAGGGGGCCGCCGGACACGGCATTGCGGATCGTATGCCGCCGGATGTGCGGATGCAGATCTAATCCGCCCAGGGATTCGGGCGTGGGCGACTCCTGCACGATGCTGACCGCGTACCCCTGCTCGGCCAGGATCTGAGCCTGGTTGATCGATGGCGGGTATAGCTCAAGCGGCGGGCGAAGCACCATGAGGATGCGCCCGCCATGGGTGGCACTTCGCTTGGTCATTTGCGGCTGCGCGACAGCGCGCGACTCATGTGCGATCCTAGCCGACCCAACACCGTCCGATTCAGACCGGCCCTCTTCACAACCAACTGCTTCGCAGCCACCGACCACTTACTAAACCTCTCATATTTGTCCCGACATCAAGCGGCGTAGGCGGTTGAGGG
>CAYODK010000269.1:4158-6398 GCA_964402695.1 uncultured Verrucomicrobiota bacterium | reverse complement strand
CGGCGAACCGGCGAACCCGTCTACAACGCCATCGTCTGGCAGGACACCCGGACGGCCAAGATCGTCGACGACCTCGCACGCGACGGCGGCGTGGGCCGGTACGCCGAACGGGTCGGGTTGCCGCTGGCCACCTACTTCTCCGGTCCGAAGATCAAGTGGATCCTCGACAACGTCCCCGGCGTGCGAGTGCGCGCCGAACGCGGCGAGCTGGCGTTCCCGCAGGTCGCGCCCGGACTGGATGACCGCGACGAGTCGCGCCGGACGCTCGAAGAGCAGGCCGACCCGTTCGTCCTTCCGCTCGATCAGCGTCTGGGCGAAGTCGCGCCACTCCGGGAGGCCCATCGGGTCGAAGCCGGCGAAGACGGACAGCGGCGTCGGCGGCGACGCGTGCGCGCAGGCGGTCGATCCGCACTTGAAACAGTAGAGGGCGCCGTCGCGGTAGACGCCGAGAACGGCGTGGAGCCGCTCGATCTGTGCAAGGACCTGCCGCCCCAGCTCGGGCTCGAACGACAGCGCCCATCCCTCCGAGGGCTTCGCGCGGAGCCGCAGCACGACGTCGATGTCCGGCGACTGCGGCGCCACGGGACCGAAATGCTGGTCATGCAGGTCGCGCAGCAGCGTCCGCAGCGCATCGGCCACGGCGCGCTCGCGCCGTTCGGTCCGGGACAGCGCCGGCTTCGCGGGCTCCGCGGAAGCCGTCGGGGCCGGGAGGGCGGCGCCGGAGACCTCCGGTTCCGCGGCCGTGACGGCGCCCGGCGACGAGGTGCCGCTACCAGCCGTTCCGGTGGACTCGGGAGGGATCACGGCGGTCCTCGAGTTTCGGCTGCTCGGCCGGGGTGCCGATCGCCACCATCGCGAACGGGATGACGCCGTCCGGAACGCCGAGGATCCCGCGCACGGCGCGCTCGCGGTCGGCGACCGGGTGCAGGCCGATCCAGACGCCGCCGAGGCCGAGCCCGTGGACGGCGACCAGGAGGTTCTCCGTCGCGGCCGCGCAGTCCTGCGGCCAGAAGCCCGGGATCTTCCCGCGCGCGGGCTCGGCGCAGACGAGGATCGCCAGCGGAGCGGTCTTGAGCATGTCGCACTTCGGCATCCCGGCGTCCAGGCGGTCGAGCAGGTCGCGCCGGTCGATCACGACGAACTGCCAGGGGCGCGCATCGGCGGCGGACGGCGAGCGGTGGAGGACGTCGAGCAGACGCTCCACGGTGTCCGCCGGCACCGGCGCCGGGCCGAACGTCCGGATGCTGCACCTCGTCATGAGGGCCTCGATCGCGTCCATCACCCACCTCCCGGCCCGTCGGGCAGTCGCGACGCATACGGCTGGTACTCGGGCGGGATCGTCTCGCCCTCCATCTCGACGGCGTCGATGCGGCGGCGCCCCTCGCCGTCCGGCATCTCGCGCTGGTCGCGGATGCGGACGACGGGGCCCGACTCCGCGTCGCCATAGACCAGTTCGAACCGGATCGTGCGCGTGCCGCGTCCGAAGCCGCCGAACTTCCGCTCGAGGTCGCGCCCGGCCGCCGAGGTCGCCCACGGCGCGCGGTTCGAACCGAGGGCCGACTCGAGCGCCGCGACCAGATGCTGGCGCACCTCCGCCCCCCGTTCCTCGTAGGGCGGGATCTCCACCAGGCCCACCTCGGGCGTCGGCGACAGGGCGACGAGGACCTCCTCCTCCGCCGCCGCCACCATCTCGCGGGCCGACAGGAAGGCCGCGTTGATGCTCTCCCGCTCCTCCGGCGTGATGCGCAGCATCTCGGCGAGATCCTCGTGCAGCGTGAAATCGTCCGACACGGCATGCACGTCCAGCTTGCCGACCAGCCGCTCCGGCACCGGGTACCGGCCGCGGAAGTTCGCCAGGATCCAGCCCAGCACCGCGGAGAGGTGCTCGCGGAGCTGCTCGTTCTCCCGCAGCAGCCCGTCGGCGGACTCGCGCAGGGCGGCGTTCTCCGCCTGCAGGGCCTCGGTCCGCGTCGGCACCGCGGGTTCCGCGACCGCCTCCGCGGCGGCGACCGCCGGGGCCGGGGGCTCCGGTTCCGATGCCCGGGGCGGCTCCGGCGCGGACACCGCGGGCGCGACCGGCCCCGGTTCCGCCCGGCGCAACGGCGGGGCCAGAAGGGCCGCCGCCGCGACGGCGACGAACGCCGCCGCGACCGGAATCGCATCCTGCCATCCGTCGCCGCGCATGGGTCGCTGTGTAGCACGAACGGGGGGCTGTTTCCAGACGGAAGGGGGGCCGCGAC
>CAYODK010000269.1:0-4148 GCA_964402695.1 uncultured Verrucomicrobiota bacterium | reverse complement strand
TGCCCGGCCTGCAGCCGGTTCTTCTGCCGCGAGTGCGTGACGGAGCACGAGGGCCGGATCCTGTGTTCCGCCTGCCTCGCACGCACGACGCGGCCCGAACCCCCGTCCGCGCGGCGCGCCCGCCCGGGTCCGTGGCTGGCCGGATTCGCCGGCATCGGCGCCCTCTGGCTGGCGATCCACCTGGCCGGCCGCCTGCTGCTGGCCATTCCCGCGGACGTCCACGAGGGCACGATCTGGGAAGACGCCTCGTCCTGGTGGAGTCCCGAGTGAGGCGGAACGGCGCCAGCGACGGGCCGGGACCGATCGCGATCCTCGACGAGGCGGTCGCCCTGCTCCGCCGGGCGCCGGCGTCCGCCCTCGCCGCCTATCTCGCGGGCGCGGTCCCGTTCCTGCTCGGCGCCCTGTTCTTCTGGACCGACATGGCCCGCGGCGCCCTGGCCTGGCAGCGTTGCTCGGCCGGCGCGCTCGGCGTGACCCTTCTTTACCTGTGGAAGCGCACGTGCCACTCGCGCATGGGCGCCATCCTCCGCGCCACGGCCGCCGGCGCTCCGCCCGGGCGGTGGACGGCGCGCGACTGGCTCTGCGCGGCCGGGCTCCACGCCCGCCGGTCGACATGGTCGCTCCTGTTGCTGCCCCTCGCCTTCGTCGCGATGGTCCCCTTCGCCTGGGTCTATGCCTACCACCAGAACCTGACGGCCGTCTGCGCCGCCCCGGCCGGGGACGGGGCGGACGCCGGCGCGCGCGCCGCCGCCCTGGCCCGCCTCTGGCCGTACGCGAACCACTACACGCTTCTGGTCCTCACGCTCTTCGGGACCTTCGTCTTCGCCAACCTGCTCGCCGCCACGGCCATGCTGCCCGCGTTGCTGAAGTCGCTTCTCGGCCTCGAATCGTGGTTCACGCGCACGGGCGACTGGATCCTCGACACCACGTTCTTCGCCGCCGTGGGCGCGCTGACGCACCTCTGCACGGATCCCCTCGTCAAGGCCCATTACGCGCTCCGCTGCCATTACGGCGACGCGCGGCGCACCGGCCTCGACCTCCTCGCCGAGCTGCGCCGGCTCGCGCCCGCCGGGCGCGCCGCCGCGGCAGCCGTCCTGCTGGCCGCGCTCCCGACGGCCGCCCCGGCGGCCTTCGAGCGTGTCGCCGTCCCGGTCGAATCCCCGCCCGCAGCCCCCGTGGCCGCAGGCGCATCGATCCCGGCCGGGGACATGGAGGCCGGCGTGCGCCGCGTCCTGGCCCGCCCCGAGTTCGCGTGGCGTCTTCCACGCGAGGCCGTCGGCGAGGACGAGCAGCCGCGCACGTGGCTGGGCCGCACCCTGGCCGCCATCGGCCGGGGCATCAAGCAGGCGGTCGGCTGGTTCGGCCGGACGTTCGACCGGATCGGCGAAGCCTTCGGCCGCTGGCTCCGGCGGAGCGCATCGGACGGCGCCGGCGCCGGCGGCGGGCTGGACGGCGACGACCTCCGTCTCTTCGGCTGGATCGCGCTCGGCCTCATCATCGCCCTCGCGGCCCTGGTCGCGCTGCGACGATGGCTCGCACGACGGCGGAAGCCGGAGGCCGTGGGCGCGGCCGCCGCGGCCGGCGGTCCGCCAGACCTCGAGGACGAATCCGTTCTGGCCACGCACCTGCCGGAGGAGGACTGGCTGGCCCTGGCCGAGCGGATGCGCGACGCGGGCGACCTGCGCAAGGCCCTCCGCGCGGTCTTCCTCGCGACGCTCGCGTGCCTGGCCCGCCTCGAGTGGATCACCGTGTCGCGGGCGAAGTCGAATCTCGAGTACCGCCGCGAACTGGATCGCCGCGCGCGCGCCGCGGCCCCGGCCTTCGACGAGGGGGTGCGGCTGTTCGAGCGAAGCTGGTACGGGCCCCATCCCGCCACCCCCGAGTCCGTCGACGCGCTGGGACGCACCCTGGAGGTCCTCCGTGGCAACCGTCCCGCGTAGATGGGCTGCCCCGCTGGCGGTCGCCGCCGCCCTCGTCCTCATGGGCGCGGGTGTCCACCGCCTCTTCGCGTTGCGGTTCGAGTCGGGCGACATCCTGCCGCCCTACTCCTCGTTCCGCGCGGACCCCCTCGGCACGCGCGTCCTGTTCGAGGCTCTCGCCGGCCAGCCGGGATGGCGGGCCGGGCGGATCGTGACGCCGCTGGACGAATCCGCCCTCGCCGGGCCCGGCACGCTGTTCGTCATCGCCTTCGATCCGGACGGGTTCGAACTCATCGCGCCGCAGACCTTCGACCGGCTCGCCGGCTTCGCCCGCGAGGGCGGGCGCATCGTCGTCAGCCTGCCGTCCATCCAGTGCCGCGATTCCGAGGCCGAGGCGCGCGCCACGGAGCGCGCCGAACGGGACCGCGCGCGGCGGACGCGCACCGGGACCGGCACCAACGCGGCCGGCCGCGCGTCGCGACCGCGCCCCGCCGGGCAGCCGGCCGGGGACGAGGAGGCACGCGAACCGGCGGCCCCGTCCCCGGCCCTCGTGTCCCTGACCCGCCGCTGGGGCTTCGGCATCGCGTTCTCGACCCAGGCCGTCGACGATGTCGAGTCCGGCGCCGCCGCCGGGGCCTCCGGCCCGGCCGCGGGCGCCGTCCCGTGGCGCTCGTCGGCCTACTTCACGAACTCGGCCCCGGAGTGGCGGACGGCCTGGACGCGGGACGGCCGCCCCGTTGTCGTCGAGCGCCCGTGGCTTGGCGGATCCGTCGTGCTCGTCTCCGACTCCTACGCGCTGAGCAACGAGGCGATGCTCCGCCACCGCCACGCCGGCTTCCTGGCCTGGCTCGCGGGACCGGGCCCCTCGGCCTGGTTCGACGAGTATCATTTCGGCATCGAGGAGCAGCCGGGCGTGCTCACGTTCGCGCGCCGCTTCCGGCTCGGCCCCGTCCTGGCCGCCCTGCTGGGGCTCGCCGGCCTCTTCATCTGGCGCAACGCGACCTCGCTGCTCCCCGCGTCCGACGAGGCCGGCGGCGACGCGCGGCCGCGCCCCGACGGCTTCGAGTCGCGCGACGGCTTCGTCAACCTCCTGCGCCGCCACGTGCCGCCCGCCGCGATGGCCGCCGTCTGCCTGCGCGAATGGAGGCGGACGGTCCCTCCCGGCGACGCCCGCCTCGCGCGCCGGGCCGCCGCGATGGAGGCCGCCCTGCGGTCCGCCGGCGGCGGGGCCCGCGACCCGGTTTCGACGTATCGCAAGCTGCAGGCCGTGCTGACGGAGAAGGAGACCCCATGACGACGGACATCGACCGCATCCAGACCATCCTCGCCCGCGCCCGCGAGGAGGTGGCCCGCGTGATCATCGGGCAGGCCGAGGCCGTGGACCTCGCGCTCGTCGCGATCTTCACCGGCCACCATGCGCTGATCGAGGGCGTGCCGGGCGTCGCAAAGACGCTGCTCGTGCGCACCCTGGCGCGCGTGCTCGGCTGCGAGTTCAACCGCATCCAGTTCACGCCGGACCTGATGCCCGCGGACATCACCGGCACCAACGTGTTCAACCTTCAGACCCACACGTTCTCGCTCGTGCCCGGGCCCGTCTTCACCAGCTTCCTGCTGGCCGACGAGATCAACCGCGCGCCCGCCAAGACGCAGTCCGCGCTGCTGCAGGCGATGCAGGAGCGCTGCGTCACGATCGACCGCGTCACGCACGCGCTGCCGCCGAACTTCACCGTCTTCGCCACCCAGAACCCGATCGAATTCGAGGGCACCTACCCGCTGCCGGAGGCGCAGAAGGACCGTTTCATGCTGAAGATCCCCATGGCGTGTCCCGACCGGGCCCAGGAGCTGCAGCTGGCCGGGCGCACCCTGGGCCCCGACGCCCCCGAGTCGATCCTCGACCGCGGCGCCGTGGCCCCGGTGATCGACGCGGCGGCCCTCGCCGAGCTGCGGGCGGCGCTGGCCGCGCTGACCGTGCGCGAGGAACTCGTCGCCTACGTCGTCGACCTCGTCCGGGCGACGCGAGCCCACGACAGCGTGCTCGTCGGCGCGGGACCGCGCGCGACGCAGGCGCTCATCCTCGGCGCGCGGGCGGCGGCGGCCGTCGCGGGGCGCGACTTCGTGACGCCCGACGACGTCAAGCGCATGGCGCAGCCCGTGCTGGCCCACCGGCTGATCCTGCGTCCCGAATACGAGGTCGAGGGCCTGTCCGTCGGCGAGGTGATCGACCGCATC
>CAYODK010000268.1:0-6406 GCA_964402695.1 uncultured Verrucomicrobiota bacterium | reverse complement strand
CTGTCACGAACGCAGCTGTTGCACTCGTCGATCATGACGCGGACGGGGACGATCTCGCCGACTGGTTCGAAGTGGCCTACGGCCTCGACCCGCAGACCGGGAGCAACAGTTTCGTGTGCGGCTGGTGGAAGATGAACGGCTCGGGCGCCGAGACGAATGTCGTGGACGCCTCGGGGAACACGAACGACGGCTGGCTCGCGAGCGGCGCGGCGACGAACTGGGGCGAGGGCGTGCTGCACGGGGCGCTGGCGCTGACGGGCTCGAACTACGTGCAGCTCGCGGACGGCGAGACGCTGGTGCCCGAGGGCCTGACGCTGGCGCTGTGGATCAACCCGGCCGTGGATCTCACGAACGGCGCGGCGGTGCTGTTCTCGAAGAAGGATCCCGCGGCGGCGCTGGGCTACTCGCTCGCGGTCACGAACGGGCGGGTGGAGTGGATCGTCTGTCAGGCCGGGGTCCGGGTGCTGACGGCCGCGGCTGCGCTGACGAACGGCGCGTGGCGGCACGTCACTGCGACATACGGTGCCGGCCGGCAGCGGGTCTACGTGGACGGCGTGCAGGCGGGCGAGACGAACTGGAGCGTGGGCACGTCGATGGGCTACCTCGATCAGGGCACAACCGCCCCGCGGATCGGTGCGTCGACGGACGCGACGCCGGCCCGGTTCTTCCCGGGCCTCGTGGACGACGTGCGGCTCTACGACGGCGAGTTCACGAGCAACGAGGTCTGGAGCATCTACGAGGCGGGGGCGGATCTGGATGGCGACACGCTGCGCCCGGCAGCGGAGATGGCGGCGGGATCGAGTCCCTCCCTGCTCGACACAGACGGAGACGGCGTGCCGGACGCGGTCGAGGTAGCGGACGGGACGCTCGCGAACAACCCGGACACCGACGGGGATGGGGCAAACGACGGGCTGGAGAAGGCGCTTGGCTCGAACGCCAAGGCGCCGAACGTCGTTTGCGATCTTGCCCCCGCGCAGGTGACGATCGAGGCGCGGCAGATTGTCAGCATCAAGAGTAAGACGATCGCGATTCCCGGTTTCGTGACAAATGGCCTGCCGGATTTTTACCTGCACCAGGAGAAGGGCATGGTGAGATTCGGGAACGACACAAGTTATGCTGGCACATGGCTCAGTACCGCATATCGGGAGGTGACCATACAACTCGGATGTGGCGTTCGCCAGCGGGTGAACGGGAATCGACACGATGATAGCAGTTCCTCATCATACTACGGATATTCCTACTTCGAGGGCGACGTGACGGGGACCAATTACGGCGTGGGAGACATCGCATACTGGGGGAGTGGCTCTTCCGGATGGACCAACTTCAATTCAAGCAACAACGAGATTGAGGGTTACGATGCGACCAACTATGTGTGGGAAGGGGTCGCGTTGCCAGTGAGCGACTGGTCGGAGGACGGGGATACGAACAGACCGGGCTACTCTCGGCAGGCGACGACCTCGACGCTTGCTGTGTCATGGGTGATCGACGAAGAGGATCCGGAGTTTCACGACGAGTATGCGTTCCAAGCGACAAACTCGGACCCGTTCACGACCGACGAGATGGTGCAGTGGGCGACGAACGATCTGTGGGCCGGATCGCCGTTCACGACGACGAACCTCCCCTGGGGCTGGAGTTGGAGCAACAACTACTGCGGGGTGCGCATCACTAACGAGTCGGCCGCCGCCAAGTCGTGGCGGTTGCTGACGTCCAACGAGGTGGACTACAGCGTCTCCACTGCGCAGTACCGGATCCGGGTGACCTCACCGCAGACGGGAGTCATCTACAGGGCGGTGGCGGGTCATTGGTTCACGCCCGCGGGGACCACCAATAGCGCGTTGATCGCTGTGACCAATGTCGCGGGCTACTGCACGAACGCGGCCGCGGAGTTCCACCTACCCGCGAATGGGGTAGTACTTGCTCCGCCGGCCGGGAACGGGACGGGATGTGTGAGCATTCTGGAAGTGAGATTCAAGGGGCTTTGGGAAACGTCCAATCGGGTCAACCATGTTAGGAACACGACCCCGAAGGATGACCCGCCGGCGACCCTCTCTAACCGGCTCTACACGGTCGAATGTCCGACAGACAGTATGTACCACGTCACGCTGGACGTGGATGACGAGCCGTCTTCGCTTCGAAGCAAACTCATGTGGGCCGTGTACGACGGCTGCGTGAAGTTGGCTGAGAGCAACTTCCCGGCGATCGGCCCGGCGAACATTGCCTTTGACCACCCGACGATCTCCGCACTGGTCTGGAAGGACTTCGAACTCCGCGTCGGTTATGACGTGGACGGGAATGCCACGCTCGACGCAATGGAAGAAGTACCTGTCTCGGTCACTAACACCGCCGGAAGCGTCATCGGCTCCCCAAGGGTGAAGGGCGTCAGCACCACACGATACGCCGCTTGTACACCCGCCCTTTCGGCCCTCATGTTCGTGGATCCTATGATACCCCACGGGAAGGCACTTCTGCGCATTTTCCTCGATGGGAACATGTCGTCTGTGGCCACCAACAAGCAACCGACACAGGCGAGCATGGTTACGTTCAACTGCTACAGCGATCCCTTCTGTGTCTGGCTGACACACGACGCGGGCGCAACATTCGACGCGTCTGGGCTGGCTTCGATATCGAAGTACGTCTGGAGTACGAACACGTCTCTGGCCCATCTGCTGTGCAACTCGTTTACGATGAAGACGGCCGCGGAGGCCTTCTATAACGCGACCGTATTCCCGGTGGCCGAGGCGTTCTTCACGACCAATCCAGTGGGTACAATCGCAACTTTCCCTCTGAACGGGACGAGTTACAACATCACGCATTCGAACGAGAGCCCGGCGTGGGTGGACGCATATCTGTCCGGCGTCACGGTGACTTACGCCAGCAAAGACCCGAGCGGACGGCTATGGTCTTCGGCACACGACGATGCTCGCGTGACCATCGGCCGGGGGCGGGTGTTTTCCCATACGGCTCAGTTCACGATAGAGAAGAAGAGCGGTTTCTTCGGGGACTACTTGGCAGTCGTGAGCGCCCACTACACCGGTCTCGTGAAGGACCTTTACGATTTCAATGCGGAGGATACCGGCCCGGGCGGGATCGCGGCTGTCATTCAACTTGGCAGCGGGAACGGAAGCTACGGAACTGGCCGGGCTACCGGACTCATCTTCCGTGGCGACATTGTCATTGACGAAACGCCGGAGGAGCCATTCTGAGGAGGACGCCTATGAGAACGACGATGACTTCGATTCTGCTTCTGTTGCTGCTGTTGGCGACCCGAGACGCCGTATCCGAACCGCTTCGTGCTGACGACCTGAAGGGGCTCACTCCAGAGATTCCACGAGTAAGCATGAGCCATTTTTCAAGGTTCATGGCATCCAATCGATACGATATGGTGGCCATCCGCTCGACTTGGCACGCAGACAACATGCTCCCTACGCACTCGGATAATCGGCGAATTGCGGCAGCGCGTGACTTCGGCGGGGCACTCTTCCTGCGCATGGAGGGCTGGGCGACGGAGATGAGGGGAGGGACACCGACGGCGGAATCGGCGAAGCAGTTCATGGACCTAGCCGACTGGCTGATGAAGTCGCCTGGCTATGGCAATTTCTTCATGGCGAGGCGTTGCCACGAGATCTCGGCCGACGGTATTGCGCGGGCGCTCGCAGATACGCACTGTCCGCTTGAAGTGATCACCAATCTGTTTCCCCGTTTCGAGGCTTGGTGGAAGACGCCCGCCGGACGAGCGAAGATCCTCAACGACGACGTCGGTTCTCGGCTCTTTGACGTGCCAATAGAAGACGAGAAAGCGCAGCAGCAGTACTTGGAACGCGTATGGAACATCGGCAAGACCATGGTTGTGAAGTACTCCACGCCGGAGATGCAGGCCGCGTTTGAGGGAAACCCGCCGAAGGGCATGGAGGATGTTTCAATAATGGTCCGACGCTGGTATCTGGGAGCATATGAAACGCCCTTCATGCGCGAGCATGTATCGTTCTTCAAGGACGATGGGAAGGTATCGGCGAGGAACTGGAACGCGAACGACCATGAGGCGTTGATCGTGCCATATCAGGAGCCGCAGTTGCCGCGTCTCAGGTGTTTGGCGGCGTTCCGGGCTGCCATCGGCCATTTCCCCGGCGAGTTCGAACCAAACGAGGCCCCGGCTACGTCGAAGCAGAAAGCAGCGTTCATTCAGGCCTGGGCGGCCGACCGCAAGCAGAAGTCGCTTCCCGACGATACCGGGGTTGCCGTGACTGCCTGGGAAGTCTACCGCGATGTCATGTCTGGCGCTTTTCCGGGATGACATCCGCCTCCGTCACTAGGCATGCTTGCACCGGCTCCGGTGTCTGCGGCGCTACTCGCCGCGGGGGCACCTGCGCGCCAACGCGCCCCGGTGGTGGTCGCGGCGGCGAAGCTCCGCCCGACCGTTGCCGTCCCGGATGGTGTGGGCGTTGCCGTCAGACCAGGCCGCGTGTGGCTATGTGGCATGCCTGCGACGGCCGGGGGCAGCGGAGTACCGCCATCGGCGTCGGCGTTCTGCCGTTCAAGTGCGTGGCATTCGCCAACGCCAACGCGACCACACAGTCATCATGGAACCCTGACGGCGAGTCGTAGCTGATGCGGCCGCCGGGGTGGATCTCGTACTCGTACCGCTTGAGCTCATCCGTCAGGACCGTCCAGCTCCGCGGCCAGCGGACCTGGCCCTGCTCCAGGGCGACGGCGAGCTTCTGGATCAGCGGCGGCTTGCTCGCCGCCGTGAACCGGAAGGGCTCGATGTGCTGGTAGCGCTGCACGAGGTCGTCGTAGATCGGGTCGCCGGCGCCCGTGGCGTCGATCACGAGCTTCCCCGGCCACTTCCGCATGAACGCGAGGATGCGATCCTTCTGGATCGGCCAGTCGAGGTGGTTGAACCGGTCCATCGCCAGGCACCGGCCCGTCTTTCGGTCCATCGCGATGAGGACCGTCCAGTCCGTGTGCTTCGCGATGTCGCACCCGACGCCGATCAGCGGCCGCGCCGGCAGCGGCGCGTCGTCCGGCAGCAGGCACGCCTCGATCCCCCGGAACGCGCCGGCCGAGTCCTCCAGGAACTCCGCCATGTACTCCTGCTTGAACACGTCCTCCGGCAGGCTCGCCCGCGCCTCCTCCCACTCCCCCTGCGGCAGGTAGGGACTCGTGTTCGACGGGAAGGTCCAACACCGCCGCAGCGGGTCCCCGCCCCGGCCCCGCGTGTACTCGTCGAAGAACCAGTTCCGGCCCAGCGGCGTCGAGATGAAGACGGCCCAGCCCTGGGAGTCCGAGAGCGTCGGGCGGATGTACCGGGTCCAGACCTCGTGCGGGATCCGCGCGGCCTCGTCCAGGATCAGGCCCTTGAACCCGAACCCGAGGATGCTCTCCGGGTTGTCCGCCGTCAGGAACCAGATCCGCACCGGGCCGTTCAGCCCCCGCAGGGCCGCCTGCGTCGGGCTCCGCCCCGAGAACGTCAGGAGGTCGGGCGCGATGCTCTTGCAGGCGTCGACGCCGCGCTCGGCGATGAGGTACGTCGGGGCGATCCATCCGTAATCGCCGGGTGCCTCGTGTCCGGCCCGGTCGATGAGTTCGGCGGCGGCAAACCTCGTCTTGCCCCAGCGCCGTCCGGCGCAGACGACGCGGAATCGACGTCGATCGTCATGGATGGACTGCTGTCCTGGGTGCGGTCGGTACTGCAGAGCGATTTCCATACGATCGTCATTCCTTCCTCGCCGAGTTCGAGCCGGGCCTCCTTGGGAAGCAGCGGCATGATCAGGGTCTTGAACGCCCGGAGCGGGCTCCGGAGGATGTAGGTCGAGAGCGCCTTGCGGATCGCTTTCAGGTGCTTCTCGTCCTCGAGAAGCCGGTCCAGTTCCCGCAAGGCGCGGATCCGGCCGAGGTGCTGCTTCGACGGCTTCCCGCCGGGGTTGCCGCAGTGGCCGGGTTTGAACTGCCGGGCGAGGAAGGCCGGATGCAGCCGGCCGTCGTGAGCGTACTCTGGCGGGAGCGGTTCCGTCTGCATGGGTTCGTCGGTCATGGTGTGCATCCTTGTCGCGCGTCACCGCGCGGCATGCGTCAAGGTTTCCCACCCGATTGTCGCACGGGTTTCGTCCGGCGTAAGGGGGCGCGGCGTCCAGCCGCGCCGCGGGTGGCGCCTCCGTGTCGCCGCCGAGGAGAACCGATGCCGGGCGAGGGTCCGTCGCGAGCCTGCGAGCGCAGGAGCCCGAAGCCCGGCGGAGGCTTGGACGAGTGGGCGACGGCGCCACGGGAGCCGGCCGATGAAGCGAGGGACACCGGAGACCGCGAAGCGGAGGCTGGGCCGGTGTCTCTCGCGCGGCCGGCGGGGCGGCCCGGCCCAGGGCCGCCACAGGGCGGCGTTCGTGCCGGCGACGATGCCCGCCGGGCCAGCCCG
>CAYODK010000267.1:0-6407 GCA_964402695.1 uncultured Verrucomicrobiota bacterium | reverse complement strand
TCGCCAAGGCTTGATCGACTTCATGAAGCTCAAGCTCATCGCTGGCATGATGGGCGTGGGACTCGATGAACTTGTCCAGCGTGACAAGCGGCGCGCCGAAGAACACTTGAAGCGCAGCCGTGAGGAACTCAGCCGGACGGAGTTCCTTTTCGGAAGACAACTAATCGACCTGAAGGAGTATCCTCAAGCCTATGCGAGGCTGTCGAAGGCGCTCGCCAATGACCCCGAGAACCAAGCCGCCGCTGCGCTTGGCTTGGAGGAGGTCCGTCGATCGAATCGTGGCGCGCTCCGGCAGTACCGTCACGATGGGGGCGTTTGTACCGCTGTATTCAGCCCCGACGGGGCACGGATCCTGACGGCATCGGCAGATAAGACCGCACGGATCTGGGACGTTGCTACCGGTCGCCTGCTTATCAAACCCCTGCGCCATGACGGGGAGGTGATCTCCGCGGTATTCAGTCCCGACGGAACGCGGCTAATTACAAGGTCCGGTGATCGCGGGGAGCCCACACTCGTGCTCTTGTGGGACGCCGTAGATGGCTGCCTATTGGCTGCGCCCTTGCGACATGAGGATCAGGTTCGCACTGCTGTATTCAGCCCGGACGGCACGCGGATCGTGACAGCCTCATCCGACAAGACCGCGCGGATCTGGGACGGCATCACAGGTCGCGCGTCGTCCGAGCCCTTACGACATGAAGAGCGGATTCTCACGGCTGTGTTCAGCCCTGACGGTACGCGAATTCTAACTGCATCTTGGGACAAGACAGCGAGGCTTTGGGATGCTTGCACAGGCCGCCCATTGGGTAGCCCCTTCCGTCATGAGGGGCCGGTCTGTACCGCGGTCTTCAGCCCGGACGGCACGCAGATACTGACTGCCTCTTGGGACAAAACGGCACGGCTCTGGGACGCCGCCACCGGACAACTGCGGGCGAAGCCCTTTTCTCATGAGAACTATGTCAACAGGGCAGGGTTCAGCCCCGATGGGGGACGGATTCTGAGCGCGTCGGGCAACTTTGGGAAACCTGGATGCGTGCGGCTCTGGGAGGCTGCCACCGGCCGCCCATTGGCCGAGGAATTGAGGCATGCCGATGAGGTTCATTCGGAGGTGTTCAGCCCGGACGGTACACGGATCCTAACTGCCTACGGGAACTACATGAAGGCAGGTTGCGCTCAAATCTGGGACGCTGCCACCGGCCGCCCGCTGGCCGAGCCTTTGCGCCATGACGATCGGGTGTTCGCTGCCGTGTTCAGCCCTGACGGTGCGCGGATCTTGACTGCATCGTGGGACAAGACCGCGCGACTCTGGGACGCTACGACAGGATATCCATTAGCCGAGCCGTTGCGCCATGAGGGCAAAGTCAATTCCGCAGTGTTCAGCCACGACGGCAAACGGATCTTGGTCGCGTCTTCCGATAAGACCGCGCGGCTCTTGGATGCTGCCACAGGCCGCCCTTTGGCCGAGCCCCTGCGCCATGAGGGCCATGTCAGTTCCGCAGTGTTCAGCCACAATGGCGCGCGAATTGTCACGGCTTCATGCGACAAGAGTGCACGGCTCTGGGACGCTGCCTCGGGGCGCCAACTGGCCGAGCCCCTGCGCCATGAGGGATGGGTCAACTCCGCGCGTCTCAGCCCGGACGGCGCTCGAGTTGTTACCGCGTCGTGCGACAAGACGGCACGGCTGTGGGACGCTGCGACCGGACGCATGTTGGCCGGACCCCTCTGCCATGAGCGCAATGTCAACTCGGCGGTGTTCAGCCCCGACGGCAAGTGGATTCTGACCGCCTCCGACGACGCAACGGCGCGACTCTGGGACGCCGCCTCAGGCCGCGCAGTATCCGAACCCCTGCGTCATGGTGACGGGGTTCTTACCGCAGTGTTCAGCCCTGATGGCTCGCGGATCCTGACCGCATCCTATGATACCACCGCTCGGCTTTGGGACGCGGCATCCAGTTGCCCATTGGCTGAACCGTTACGCCATGAGGATTTCGTTGTATCTGCTGCATTCAGCCCTGACGGCTCGCGACTTCTGACTGCGACTGGTGATTACGGAAGACCTGGACTAATGCGGCTCTGGGACGCAGCCACCGGCCAACTTCTAGCTGAGCCGATCCAGCATGAGAACAGGATCGACACTGCAGAGTTTAGCCCGGACGGGGCGAGGATCCTGACAGCATCGAACGGGGTAGTGCGACTATGGGACGCAACCAGTTGCCTCAGGAAGAGCGAAGGCACTTCGAGTCTCGGGCTACTGCTCGAAGTGGTCGGCGGTCGCCGACTTAACGAACGAGCACTTCTTGAACCAGTCCCACCAGTTGATGCCGAACGGCTTCTCCACGATTTCGACAGCGCGACCGGAATGAACCGCTTGCTCCTCTGGTGGTGGAGCGATCCATTCAGCCGCATCATTCACCCCTCATCCTCAATTACTGTGCCCGAGTTTGTCCGGTGCCGCATCAGAGAGGTGCTGGATGGGCCTGATGACAAGACGAAGGTCGACGCCGTGCGCGTCGCCAGAGCTGCCTTCCCCCATCACCCGCTCGTCCTACTTTGTTTCGCCGAGATGCCTACCATATTCGTGCCACATTCAGATTCTGAGCAGAAGGTGGAGCAGACGCACCGACCGGGTTTCATGGCGCGCGTTCTTGGTGCCGTGCTGCCGCAATCGTCATCTCACACTTCATCGCAACCTGCTTCCCCTTACTACCCATACTGCACTCCAGTGTGGCTTGCGCAACATGCTGTTTCACGCTTGCTGACTGAGCCACACTACCTAACGCCGCTGAGATCGCATGCCGCGGCCGCTGATCATGCCACCCTCGCCTATGAACTCAAGGAGGGGCTTGCTGAGGACTGTTACCTCGGCGCCCGCCTTCTGCAACGACAGAATCGCGCAGACCTCGCAAAGCGAGTCATCGCCCGCGCATGCACCTTGACGCCGAAGGAAGGGGCTTATCGACAGTTCGCATCACGATTGTGAACGGCCCGAATCGTGTTCGATGGCGCGCGGGGGGCCATGGTGAGGAGTTCCCGCACCCGCCGTTCCTGCTCCGTCTCGTACGTCCTGGGCGGCGGGAGGGTCGTGCCGGTGTTCTTGGGCCCCTTGCGCGCGGCCTGGGCGGCGCCGGCGCCGGCCATAAGGGCGTTCCAAGCGGTGGCGATGGCGGTGCCGGCGGGGCCCATGGAGCGGAATGCGCCGCTGCGGCCTGAGACCATGAGCCCGATGCCCGCCGCGATCGCGGCGCGGTCGAGGGCGTCCTCTGGGACGTCGTTCTTCCCCGGCTTCCAGATGTAGAGGCCAGACTTCTCCAAGGCGGCGCGGCCCTCGGGACCGGCGACTCCCCTGCCCTTCTGGATCGCCGCAAGCGCCGCGTCGTGGTGCGCGCGGTATCGGCTGTGCTGGTCCGCGAGGTGGTCATAGCGCGGCTGCGCGAGGCCCTCTTCCAGCAGGACCGCCAGCCCCATATCCATACTGACCGCCTTGATCCGGCCGCAGCCCTCCGGCCCGAGCCAGGCCCAGAAGCCGTTGATCCCTTCCTCCCCCCGCGAACCCGGAAGCCCTGAGAAGACAGATTGATGGAGAGCATGGCAGGGGGGTACTATGAACATATGAGTACTACAGCCGAGAAAGTCGTGGCGGAAGCGCTTGGCCTTCCCGGTCCGTTACGGGCGTTTGTTGCGGAAAAACTGATCGAGAGCCTTGACGCCCCTGACACTCCTCCGCTGTCCGCCAAGTGGCGGAAGGAAGTCCGTCGGCGTTGTGCGGAGATGGACCGGGGCGCCGTGGAACTCCGGGATGGCAACAAGGTTTTTGCCAAGGCATATGCCGCGCTGACATGAAAGCCGTCCGATTTCATCCCGATGCCGAATCCGAGATGATTGAGGCGGGGGCGTACTACGAGGCGCAGCAGTCGGACCTTGGCAGACGGTTTCTGGCCGCGGTTCAGGATGCGGTGAACCGCATCGCCGTCAATTCACAGCTCTATCCCATCGTCGAGCTTGACGTTCGCCGATGCCTCACCAGGACGTTCCCGTTTGGTGTCCTGTTTCGCGAACGACCGGACACGATCGTCATTCTGGCGGTCATGCACCTGCACCGTGATCCCCACTGCTGGAATGCGAGATAGCCTGCGAATCGGGCCGCCCCGACTGATCCATGAGGTCGAGATCATGGGGTGCTGGTGGCCGACCGGTAGAGTTCTCTCACGCGCCGCTCCTGCTCGGTCTCGTAGATCCGAGGCAGGGTGAGGGTCAGGCCGGTGTTCTTCGGCCCTTTGCGGGCGGCCTGGGCGGCGCCGGCGCCGGCCATGAGGGCGTTCCAGGCGGTGGCGATGGCGGTGCCGGCGGGGCCCATCGAGCGGAACGCGCCGCTGCGGCCTGAGACCATGAGCCCGATGCCCGCCGCGTTCGCGGCGCGGTCGAGGGCGTCCTCGGGGACGTCGTTCTTTCCCGGCTTCCAGGTGTAGAGGCCGGCCTCTTCGAGCGCGGCGCGGCCCTCGGGACCGGCGACTCCCCTGCCCTCCCGAATCACTCCTTGATTTGCATCCGGGCGCTACACGTCGGGCATCCCCAGAGCACGTCGGCCCGCAACGACAGCCGAACCCCGATGGTCATCTTCTCTGCGTCCACCGCCAGCTTCGTGTTGCGGTACTCGACGACGTAGTCCGCCGTCAGCGCCTTCCCGTGCCGGCCGCGCCCCTCGATCCGCCCCGGCGCGATCGGGTACTCCCGCCGGATCCGGCTGCCCTCGACGACGCCCCACCCCGCCGCCGCAAGCGCCGGGTCGATATGCTCCGCCCTGGTTTCGGCTTCGTTCATGGACTGCGCAACGCGTAGCGTCCCGTCTTCCTGCCGCCCACCTTCTCCACCAGTCCCGCATCGAGCAGCGGGCGCAGGAGATCCATGGCGCCCTGGCGCGACACCTTCAACGCCGCCCACAACTCCGCCGGCGCCATGCTGCCGTGGTCGCGCAGGAGCTGCAGCAGCCTCTCCTGGCGGGGCCGCAAGACCAGCTTCCCGGAGGACTTCACGTTGAAAGCTTGAACGCGCAGCCAGGCCCGTTCCAGCGTCTGCCGGAGCCCCTCGGCGCAATACTCGATCCAGCCGGTCAGGTCGCCGCCCCCGCGACGCACGGCGTCCAACGCCTCGTAGTACCGCGGACGATCCTCCCAGTAGTATTCGTCCACCGAGAAGATGTGGTGCGTGTCGAACCCGCGCCGGTACAGTTCCCACAGCGCCAGCGCGCGACCGGTCCGGCCGTTGCCGTCGGCAAACGGGTGGATGGACTCGAAACGGTGATGCAGGATGGCGGAACTGAGGACCGGCGAAAGCTCCCCCGCCCTCCGGTTCCACCATTCCAGCAACTCGAACATCAGCCCCGACACCTCCGCGGCCGCGGGCGGCGTGTAGCGCCCCACCCGGACCGCGATCGCGCGGTACCGGCCCGCCTCCCCCTGGTCCATCACCCCGCCCGCCAGGATGCGGTGCAACTCGAAGACGTCTTCGTGCCGGACCGTCTTCTTGTCGGCGTGCTTCTCGACGTACCGGAGCCCGGCGAAGTAGTTCAGGACCTCCCGCTCCGAGCGCCCGTCCGACGCGGCCAGCGTACGGCCCTCCTCCAGCGCGCGCACCTGCTCCAGCGTCAGCGGGTTCCCCTCGATCGCCGTCGAGGCATGGACCGTCCGCGAGCGGGTGTCTTTTTGGAGGGCTGGAATCCAGGAAAGTTCTACCGCGGCCCCCTGGATGCGCTCCCGCAGCGCCGCCACCGCCTCCACCAGCGACAGCAGCCGCGCCGTGATCGTGAATGTCGGCTCGAAGCTCACGACGGTTAGTCAAGCATGAGTCAAGTTGTCAGTCAAGCGCCCCGACCGGCCCGCCGCGTTTCCCATCCTTGGAGCCTCCGCACCCGGAATTGTCCAACCCTTGGAACCTCCCGCGCACCCTCACAGCGCCCCCCGGAACGCATCGTGCAGCAGCGACTTCTTCAACGCCTCCAGCGCGCCGAGCTTCCGCTCGTAGAGGCGGGCGAGGCGTTGGGTTTCAGCCGCGAGTGTGTCAAATAAGCGAGCCATCTCGCGTTGCGTGTCCAGTGGGGGCAAGGGGATCCCCGGGCTCGCATTCCCGGCACGCGGCGTGGATGCAATCCAAGTGAAACGTTGCGCGCTACGATGCCGGACGCCGCGCGGGCGGTTAAGTCAGCGGCGATGGCCTCGCAGGCGGCCTTGGCGAGGACCTGCAGGATCCCGATGGGCTGGTGCAGGAACTCGCCCTCGGGGGCGATGTGGTATCCATGTATCGAGAGTCTGACGCCTCGCAGCGTCATGAGCGAGCTGTCCAACGGCGGATACTCGCGCGCTACTGGATCAGTCTGGCTTCGATCTTGGCGAGTTCGCGGTTGGTGAACTCGTCGG
>CAYODK010000266.1:0-6415 GCA_964402695.1 uncultured Verrucomicrobiota bacterium | reverse complement strand
TCAACAAGGTGCGCGCGAATCTCGCGTACACGACCCCGGCGCTTGGCGTCGCGACGCTCCGCGCGCGCGTCCGTTGGCTGGCCGGCCATCCCGAGATCCTCCTGCGGTTTCGGGGCAACTGGCTCGAGGCGACGGGGCCGATCGTGACGACCCGGTATTTCGGCACGCCCGGCGCGGCGAACAGCCGCGGCATCGCCAACCGCGGCCCCGTCGTCGACTCCGTGCTGCACTCGCCGATCCTGCCGGCGGGCGGATCCAACGCGGTCGTGACCGCCCGCGTTGCGGACCCCGACGGCGTCGCGATGGTTCGTCTCCACTACAGGGTCGACCCGTCGTCGGTGACGCAGTCCGTCCTGATGGCGCCGTGCGGCGCGGGGTTCTACAGCGGGACGATCCCCGGCCAGCCGGCGGGGACGACGGTCGGCTTCTGGATCGAGGCGGCGGACGGCGCGCCTATCCCGGCCACGGGCCGGTTCCCCGACGACGCGCCCGTGCGGGAGGCCCTCGTCCGCTTCGGCGATGCGATGCCGACCGGCAATTTCGGCGTGTACCGGCTGTGGTTGACGCAGGCGACGATCGACCGCTGGACCGAGCGCGAGAAGAACAGCAACCGGCCGCTGCCCGCGACGTTCGTCTACGGCAATTCCCGCGTCATCTACCCGGCCTGGTCCTGGTACAGCGGCAGTCCGTTCCATGCACAGAACTTCAACGGGCCGCTGGGGTCCACCATTCCCGACTACATGATGGCGTTCCCGCAGGACGACCTCTTCCTCGGCACGGACGAGTTCGTTCTCAACTACGCCAAGACCGAGGGTTCCACGCAACGCCAGCAGCTCTGCTATTGGATGCTGAGGCTGATGGGGCTTCCCTATCTCCACCGCCGGTACATGCAGGTCGTCATGAATGGCATGCAGCGCGGGCCAATCTTCGAGGATGTCCAGCAGCCGAACGGCGATACGATCGACGAGTTCTTCCCCGACGACACCGGCGGGCGCCTGCACAAGATCGAGGACTGGTTCGAGTTCCAGGACAACGGCGTCTCGTTCGGCATCATCACCGCCACGCTCACCAACGCGCTGAGGACCGGCGGCGAGAAGAAGATGGCCCGGTTCCGGTGGAACTGGCGCCCGCGGGCGATCCAGGGGACCGCGAACGACTTCACCAACCTGTACGCGCTGGTCGACGCGATGGATTCCGCGCGCCCCGAGCCCTACGAGACGCTGGTCGACCAGACGATCGACGTCCGCGAGTGGATGCAGGCGATGGCGTTCGAACGCTTCGCCGGCAACTACGACAGCTACGGCTTCAACCGCGGCAAGAACATGTACACGTACCGCCCGGAGCGGGCGCCGTGGAAGCTCCTGATCTGGGACGTCGACTTCGTCTTCGGTGGCCCGGGCAGTGTCGCGACGAACGATCAGGTCATGTCGTCGCACGACCCGATCATCTTCAAGTTCAAGACGCATCCCGCCTTCAACCGCGTCTGGTGGTCCTCGCTGCAGGAGATCTGCGACACCGTCGCCGACCCGTCGGTCTGCCATCCGCGGATCGACCGGATCTACGACGCCCTGATCGCGAATGCGGTTCCGGGCGTCGAGGCGACCTCCGCGATCAAGACCTGGATCGCCGGCCGCGTGGCCCATCTGCGCAGCCAGCTCGCGCTGATGGATGCCCCGTTCGCCGTCGATGGGCCGTCCTCGTGGACGACCAACGTGAACTACGTCGCCCTCGGCGGCACCGCGCCGGTCGCGATCGACCGCATCGACATCAACGGCGTCGCGTACCGGCCGGACTGGGTCACGACGAACCGGTGGACGCTCGCCGTGCCGCTCGCGTCGGGGACCAACGCGCTGGCGCTGCAGGGGCTCGACTGGAAGGGCCTCGCCGTGACGAACCCGGCCGTGAATCTCACGGTGGTCTCGACGGCGGAGGTCGAGCCGGCCGAGGGCAACGTGGTCCTCAACGAGATCATGTACAACGCGACCAACGGTGCGGCGTCCTTCATCGAGATCCTCAACCGCTCGGCCTCGACGGCCTACGACCTCTCCGGCTGGATCGTCAACGGTCTGGACCTCGTGATCTCGAACGGCGTGGTGATCCCGCCCGGCGGCTTCGCCCTCTTCACCGAGAACCTGACTCAGTTCGCCACGGCCTACGGCGGGTCGATCCCGGTCGCCGGGGAATTTGCGGGTGCGCTGGACAAGGGCGGCGAGACCCTGACCCTCATCCGTCCGGGCCCGACGCCGGACCTGGACGCCGTGATCGACCAGGTGCTTTACGACGACGAGCCGCCCTGGCCCGCCGCGGCGGACGGGTGGGGGCCGTCGCTGCAGCTGATCGACGCCGCGCAGGACAACCGGCGCGTGGGCAACTGGACCGCGGTGGCCGGGCCGACCAACGGGCCGCCGGCCTGCACGCCGGGCGCGACGAACGCGGGCGCGCGGGTGCTGGCGCCGCTGGGCGACCTGTGGCTGAACGAGATCGTCGTCTCCAACGTCACCGGCGCGGTCGACGGCGAGGGGCACCGCAGCCCGTGGATCGAGGTCCACAACGCCGGAACGACCGCCGTCACGATGGCCGGATGGAGCCTGACCGACACCGCGACGAACCTCGTCCGATGGACGTTTCCGACGAACAGCACGGTGGCCGCGGGCGGATTCCTCGTCGCCTGGCTCGACGCCGACGCGGACGACTCGACGTCGAACGAGCCGCACGCGTCGTTCCGTCCCTCCGCCCCGACCGGCATGGTCGCGCTCGTCCGAACGGTGACGAACGACTCCGCCGCCGTCGACTGGCTTGCATGGCGGCAGGTTTCTCCCGACCGCGCCTACGGTTCCTTCCCCGACGGCGAGCCCCATGGCCGGCGGCTGCTCCGCACGCCGACACCGGGCGCGACGAACGACGGGAGCTTCCCGTCGCTGCAGCTCGTCATCAACGAGTGGCTCGCCGACAACACGCTGGTGCTGGCCGATCCGGCCGACGGCCAGTACGAGGACTGGTTCGAGCTGTACAACCCGACCGACGATCCGATGGATCTCGGCGGCGCATCGTTGACGGACGTGCTGGCGACCACGAACAAGTACGTGATCCCGCCCGGCTTCACGGTGCCCGCGCACGGTTACCTGCTCGTGTGGGCCGACGGCGAGACGAACCAGAACAACCTGGCCGTCCGCCCGGACCTGCATGCGGGATTCAGTCTCAGCAAGAGCGGCGAGGCGATCGGTCTCTTCGACGCGGGCGGCACGCTCGTCGACGCGGTGGTCTTCGGCGCCCAGGCCGTCAACATCAGCGAGGGCCGCTTCCCGGACGGCACGGGCCCGGTGATCGTCATGCCCGCGCCGACGCCCGGCGCGGCGAATGTCGGCCCGGCGACGAATGCGACGCCGCAGCTGGCGGCCATCCCGGCGCAGACGATCCACCGGGGCGGGACGATCCGGTTCACCGCGACGGCCACGGACCTCGATGCGCCGCCTCAGGTCCTCGCCTTCAGTCTCGATTCGGCCCCGGCGGGGGCGACGATCGACGCGGTCTCCGGCGAGTTCGAGTGGACTCCGGATCCCGAGGGGCCGGAGCAGATCGAGGTCGCTCGCGTGCGCGTCACCGACGACGGCGATCCGGCGGCGGCCTCGGCGGCGGACGTCACGCTGATCGTGCTGCCCATCCCCGAGATCGTCGCGATGCCCGTCACCGAACTGCCGCCCGGGACGCGCGTGGGGTTCAGCTTCGGCACGATCATCGGCCGGAACTACCAGGTGGAGTTCACCGACGGGCTCGCGCCCCCGGATTGGCAGCCGTACGGCGCTCCGTTCACCGCCGAGGCGGATGCATGCCAGATCCTCGACGGATCGGGCGCGACGCAGCGCTTCTTCCGCGTCCGCGAGTCCGATTGACGGCCGCAAGGCGGATCCGTCGGCCCTCCCCGCCCGCCGGACTTCAGAAGCCCGGGAATCGCGCGGATGCGGAATTGCAGCCGCCCCGCGAGGATGCCTTGCGTCCCCGACGGACGGGTGTCGTTTCGGCGTGGACAGGAAGGCGCCGGGCGGGCAGACTGCAAGCCCCGACCCGCCGCGCGTGGAGTCGGATGGAGGTGTCGAATTATGACGACGAGGCTTGGACGGATCGCGATGGCGTGTGCGGCGGGCCTGGCGGTGGCGGCTTCGGCCGCGAACCCGTACGCGGGGCACTGGGCGTTGACGATTCCGGGTGGCGGCGCGGGCTGGCTTGGCATCGAGGAAAAGAACGGCGCCCTGTCCGGCTCGATCCTGTGGGGCGGCGGAAGCGTGCTGCCGGTCGCCTCGGTCGCGGTCGAGGGCGACGCGCTCGTCGTCACCCGCGTCCATGAGTCGAAGAAGCCCGGCCCGGACGGGAAACCGGTCGTCGTGAAGGAGACCGAGACGATCCGCGCGAAGGCCACCGGTGACGCGCTCGCGCTCACGACCGAGCGGATCAAGGCCGACGGCAAGAAGACCCCGCCCGCCGAGTTCACCGGCAAGCGCCTTCCGCCGCCCCCGCCGGCGCCGGACCTTTCGAAGGTGAAGTTCGGCGCGCCCGTGACGCTCTTCAACGGCCGAGACCTGTCCGGCTGGCGGCTGACCAACCCGAACCAGCCCAACGGGTGGAGCGCGCAGGACGGGGTCCTCGTCAACCGTCCCGTCCAGCAGGAGGGCAAGCCGAAGGTGCATTACGGGAACCTGCGGACCGACGCCGAGTTCGAGGACTTCCGGCTTTCGCTGGAGTTCCGCGTTCCCGAGAACGGCAACAGCGGCGTGTACCTGCGGGGCATCTACGAGATCCAGGTGGCGGACTCGTTCGGCAAGCCGGCCGACTCGCACGGGCTCGGCGGGCTCTACAGCCGCATTACGCCGACCGGGAATGCCGCGAAGCCGGCGGGGGAATGGCAGACGATGGTCCTGACGCTCGTCGACCGGCACATCACGGTCGTGCTGAACGGCAGGACGGTCATCGACAACCAGCCCGCGCTGGGCTGCACGGGCGGCGCGCTGGGATCCGATCCCTTCCGTCCCGGGCCGATCTACCTGCAGGGCGACCACACCGGGGTCGACTACCGGAACCTCGTGCTGACGCCGGTGGTCCGGTAGGGCGGGGGACTCCCAGGTGGACCTCACCCACATCGCCAGGCAGTTCGCCGTCGACGGGCGGCTGGTCGCGATCGACCCGACCGGTTCCGGCAACGTCAACGACACGTATCTCGCGATCTTCCGCACGACGTTCGACGAACACCGGATCATCATCCAGCGCATCAGCCGGCGCGTCTTCAAACGCCCCGAGACGATCATGGAGAACCTGCGCAAGATCACCGCGCACGTCCACGCGCGGCTCGAGCGCGAGGCGGACCAGGCCGATCGCATCTGGCAGATGCCCGCCATCGTGCCCTGTCGCGACGGGCGCGACTGGTTCGTCGACGACGCCGGCGAGTACTGGCGCGCGCTGACGCTGATCGATTCGGCCCATGCGCCCGATGCCGCGCAGAGCGCCGAGCACGCCTACGAGGTCGGCTGCGTCCTCGGGCAGTTCCACCGTCTCCTCTCCGACATGGACCCCGCGCTGCTCGAGCACCCGCTGCCCGGCTTCCACGTGACGCCGCTCTACCTCGCGAAGTACGACGCGGCCCTGCGCACGCCCGGCGCGGCGGCCGTGCTGAAGGCCTCCGTCGAGGCGCAGCGCCTGGCGCGCTTTGTCGAGGAGCGCCGCGAGTTCGCCCACGTGCTCCAGGGCGCCCTGGACCGGGGGGACCTGTGCCTGCGGATGGTCCACGGCGATCCGAAGGTCAACAACATCATGATCGACGACTACACCGCGAAGGGCACGGCGATCATCGATCTCGACACGGTCAGCCCCGGCCTGATCCACTACGACTTCGGCGACGCCCTGCGCTCCATCGGCAACCCGGCGGGCGAGGAGGTCGCGATGCTGTCCAAGGTCGCCTTCGACCTCGATCTCTGCGCGGGCTTCTGCCGCGGCTACATGCGTTTCGCCGGCGACTTCCTGACCGAGGCCGACCGCGCGCACCTGTTCGACGCCGTCCGGCTGATCGCCTTCGAGCTCGGGCTGCGGTTCTTCGAGGACCACCTCAGCGGCAACCAGTACTTCAAGGTCCGCTACCCCGAGCAGAACCTGAACCGCGCCCGCGTCCAGTTCCGCCTGTGCGAGGTCATCGAGGCCCGCGAGCGCGCCATCCGCAGCATCCTCGCGGGGTGCTGAGGGCCGGGGCGGAGATCGCAGGGCCGGGAGTGGGGAGTCGGGGGAACGGTGGGCGAGGTCCGAAGTCCGAGATCCGGAAGCCGAAGACAGAATCTGGGAGTGGAGGTCGGCCTTCCCTTCGATCTTGGAACTTGAAACCTGGAACTTGAAACTCCTCTTCCTCCCCCCTGACACCTGAAACCTGAAACCTGTA
>CAYODK010000265.1:0-6488 GCA_964402695.1 uncultured Verrucomicrobiota bacterium | reverse complement strand
TGTGCTAGACTGGATCAATGACACCGGAATACGACCCGCTTGCATACGACAACATCGGCACGCACCTTGCCGAGAAGCTCATGGAACAGCCGCTCGTGGCACTACCTCCCGACTCATTCAACGGCAACGGGGTCTATGCCCTGTTCTTTTCTGGAAACGACGGGATATACCGTCCGATTTCGACTGTAACACTTGGAGACGACAATGCCCCGCCGATATACGTGGGAAAAGCTATTCCGGGAGGCCGCAGAGGGCAAGCCGACGTGGACACCGCAAGCACCGCACTCTACGACCGTCTCGGTCACCATGCCCAGTCGATCACACAGGCGGAGAACCTAGATCTCGGCGACTTCCGATGCCGCTATCTCGTCGTGGTTCCCGTGTGGGTTCAGCTTGCAGAGAACCTGCTGATTCGCAAGTTCTCGCCTCTCTGGAATGTTCATGTATCTGGGTTCGGAAACAACGCACCCGGTAGCGGTCGAAGCACAATGCGTCGTCCAGACTGGGACACGCTTCATCCCGGACGCCCATGGGCGGCATCACTCGCACCGGGCAATGACATCGAGGAGATTCGGAGGCGGATACTCGCACATATGCCTCGTCCCAGTGCTGCCTCGGCCGCCGAGGCGGCAGCAGCGTCTCCCGCACCCACTGCCGCTATTGCCCCAATGCAGAGGATACGGATTCGGCGAAGGCCCTCGCCATCATGACAGGAACGGCGTTGCCAATCTGCCGCATGACCTCGACCCATGCCCCCTCGAACAGGTAGTCCTCCGGGAACCCCTGAAGGACCGCCGCTTCTCGGACTGTGAAGTACCGAACCCGCCCGTTGTCGAGGCGGACCATATTCTCCCCGCCCGGCACACCATGCACCCCCGCTTTCAGTGTCTTCGCAGGCCAATCGAGGTCGCTTCCCGTATGCCCAGCGTATTCACGAGCCCCCGGAATCAAAACGTGCTGATTGCATGATTGATCCACACGATTCGCTCGCCGTGCAGCGGCCCCCAATGCGGCGATGGCATCCCGAGTCGTCTTCCACGCCTCGGCCTTAGGCGGGTCTTTCGATGGGGGGACGCCGGGCGGCACCTGGCCCTTCTTCGCCCGTGGGGCGTCGAGACCATGCCGCTGCCAATACTCCCCCGTCACCTGCTGGATGTATTCGAGAGCCTCCCGCGAATGCGTAGCACTCGGGCACTGCCACTTCACATCAAGGTCCTTCCGGAATCCCACGAAGAGGACTCGGTTCCTGAGCTGCGGTGCTCCGTAATCAGCACAGCAGACCCTGACGAAATGGACTGTGTATCGCAACCTGCCGGTCGGGTTCCGCAGCTTCCGTTTGATGTGGTCAACGTAGGACTGGAACCTCGGACGAGCCAGACCGGGGACGTTCTCGACGATGAACGCACGAGGTGATGTCTCGGCTATTGCCCGAATCATGGTCGGGAACATATCTCGATCATCGTCCTTAGCCCGATGAACCCCGCCCAGCGAGAACGGCTGGCATGGTGGTCCGCCAGCGACCAGATCCACATCCTCGAACTTGCGGAAGTCCACTTTGCGGGCGTCCGCCTCTTCGCAGAGGGGCCACTGCTTCCGATAGAAATCTCGCTCGTTGTTTCTCTGGATCGTGTAACGGGCGTGCTCGTCCCACTCGACGAGGGCCACATGATCGAAACCAGCTTGCTCAATGCCGAGTGCCAGCCCGCCTCCACCGGAGAACAGTTCGACACACCGCAACGCACGTTGTTGACTCGCTACGCTCATGGCCCCATCTTGCTTGAGTATTCCGTGCTTGCAAGGAGTTTCTGGTGAAGCGTCGAGACTTCCTTACGCCCGCCGAACGCAGCGAGCGGATGTCGCTAGTCCGTTCCACGGGAACGAAATGCGAGAAGGCGATGGCTCGCCTGCTACGGGCTGCCGGGATTCGGTATCGAACGCAACGGCCATTGCCCGGACATCCCGATTTTGTCCTCGCCGACCATCCCATCACAGTGTTCGTCGACGGGGCCTTCTGGCACGGGCGTCGTTTCGATGCATGGCAACACAAGCTCGCCCCGTTCTGGCACCGCAAGATCCAGTCCAACATGGCTCGTGACCACCGAGTCAACCGACGGCTTCGCCGCATGGGGTTCTCGGTCCTTCACGTCTGGGAGGATGACCTCAAGCGGTCGCCATCCGTCGTCCTCGCTCGACTCGAACGAATGATCTCGGCTCGTTCCGTCCGACAAAGCGAACAACGGTCCCGGTCCCGCCCATGACGAGGATCACCCTTCTTGCACTGTCCGTCTTGCTTGCGGCATCCCCCGCCCTTGCCGCCGACTGGCAGACGTTCACACCCTGCCGCCTCGCCGGGAACGCCTCGAACGACGGGGACTCATTCCACGTCCAGTGCCCGGACGGGGAGGAACGGATCTTTCGGCTCTATTTTGTCGATGCCCCCGAGTCCGATGATAGCTTCCCGGACCGGGTCGCTGAACAGGCCAAGTATTTTGGCATCAGCCCCCAGCAGGCACTTGAGATCGGGAAGGCTGCCCTTGAACTCACGGGGAAGGTCTTAACGGAGCCGTTTGCCGTCCAGACCAAACTCTCGTCGGCCCTTGGCCGAAGCAGTTTGCCCCGACACTACGCCATCGTGACAACGAGAGATGGTGTCGACCTTGCGGCCATGCTTGTCTCGAACGGGCTGGCTCGGGTCTTCGGAGAGGGCGTCACGCTGCGTGATGGAACCCCCTCCAACACGCAACGGGATGTGCTCCTCTTGGCAGAGCTCTACGCAAAGAGAAACCGTTTGGGAGCATGGTCGCTGTCGGAGCCGGAAGAACAAGCATTCCCCGTGATGGTGCTGCAGAAGGACGCCATGCTTCACACCGACTCGGACCCGCCCCGCCCGATTACGAGGGTCCGTGTGCGTGAACGACTCCTCTTCCTTGAGAGGCTTAGCGATGAGTGGGTTAGGGTTGCCTACGGGTTGAGCTTTAAGAGCATGGGCAGGTGTCGTTGGAAAGAGGTCAAGACCGCCCTATCCGAAGGGGAAATTGCCCGGCGGAAATACGAGAAGATGATTCGGGCACGAGAAACGGCACTGGAGACCTTGAGAAATACGATGGACGACGAGTCGCCGGGCTACATGCCGCCGCCGATCCGGCACTCATCGTCGCAGTAACATCAACGGCGTGGGTAGGTGCAAGGCGGTTGACATGCCCACCGGGTGAATGGTCTAGTCCATCCTCTGTGGAGGCGACCGCATGAACATGAAGCAGAAGATTGGCATGGCAGGCGAGTTGCTCGTAGCGTCCAAGTTGTTCCGCCGGGGCTACGACGTGTCCATCACGCTCTCGAACACCAAGGCCATCGACCTCTTCGTCTATAACCCGACCACCCAGAAGACGTTTCCAACGCAGGTCAAGACACTCCAGCGGTCGAACTGCTTTCCAATCCACTTCGAGCGAATCCACGACGACCACGTCTATGTGTTCGCGTTGCTCCAAGGCAAGGGTGGGTTGGAGGAGTTCTTTATCGTCATGGGCCGAGACATCAGGAAGAACAGGGACAAGTATTTCGGCACGAGCTATACCGCTGCCAAGATTACGATGCCTGCGATCAACATCGGGCCGCTTCGCCGGGAGCATCAGGACAAGTGGGAGGTGTTCCATGCCTGACATCCGCAACAAGCCTCGGGTCTTCCTGTCGCACTCCAAGAAGGACATCGAGTTTATCCACCGGATCGAGGCCGACCTCCGCAAGTGCCAGATCGATCCATGGCTCGACGAGATCGACATACGCCACGGGCAGCCTTGGCTGGACGCCATTTTCGAGAGCGGCATCCCAACCTGCGATTGCATCCTCGTGTATCTGACCGAAGCGTCCCTCCAATCGCCCATGGTCAAGAAGGAGCTGGATGCGGGGATCATCACCAAGCTGAAGGACAGCCGTGTCGCACTGCTTCCCTATGTGGCCGATTCAGCCCTGCGTGCCCAGCTCCGAGCAGACATCCAGACGGTGCAAGTCCCGGAATGGAACGAGAAGAACTACGCCGAGATGCTGCCACGAGTTGTCGCCGAGGTCTGGCATAGCTTCATGGACCGAGGAGTAGCCGCTGCCGTCAACGACGAGAAGGTCAAGCGGTTGGAGGCAGAAGCACACCTGAGTCAGCTCCAATCAGCCAGCACGACGGCTTTCACTACTAACGAAGAAGCCGACTTCGCGTTCATTTGGAACGCACTGGATAAATGGGTTCCTGTTCATGTCACGGTCAAGTCCGATCCAACGATGGCCCCGGGGGTAAGAGCAATGGAAGTGCATCTTGGTTCCTTGGTCCTCGACGTGGAGCGACGCTATGACGCTTGGGTGGACGAGGCCGCATTTGACGCCCAGATTAGCCAAGCGGTCTTTCGCTCACTTCACAAGCTGGATAGTTCGCCTCTGTGCAAAGTCACGGCCTTGTCTGCCTACAACTTGCGATGGACTGCTAGTGACCGTGTGCATGCGTCTTTCAATGGCTTCGCAATGCTGGCTGACATACTCCTGATGTTTAGCCTAGTTGAGAAGAAGCCCTACGAGACAACCGACTCTGAGCTAAGGAGGATTCAGATCGCTCTATTCGAGAAACAGCAGTACCGGTTGGTTTTCACCAGCAAGTTTGCCAGATTGCGATATTGGCTAACGTACCACGGGAACTTGCCAGCAACCCTCCGTCTCCGGCGGGCTACTCGGTCAAGGAGGAAGTCATCTGCGTCATCCAGAGGTGTGGCACTGAAGGGCGGAGCTTAGATCTGTATCTCTTCTCGTGTTGGTCTTTGTCGCCGCCGGGTCACCCATGACTCCCGCATGTAGAGGGGGAGTGAATAGATGGGCAAAGCGACCTAGGTCAAGGCGAAGCAGCCCAGCGATTCGTTGCAGGTCGATCCCACGATGAACTATCTATCCAACGAGCGACGAATACAACGAAATCGAGCCATCGTAATGACCGCTCTTGTGGCTTGCGTTGCCATCGGGGTTCGCTGGCTCATAAGCAACGGTCCTTCGCCAACGCAGGGCATGAACGGAAGCGACCCACAATCTCTCTATCGCTTATATGATTCTCTGCTTCAACATTTCGATTCCATCGTGGGAACTGCACACGGCGAGCTGCCCAAAGACATCTCCAGCCTGATGGACCGCCTTGGCGTGGTAGTAGGCTCCGCTATACCCGTCGCAGAAGTGGAACAGAGCAGTCCTAGCAATGCAGCCAACGCAGAAGCACGTGCCGTTCTTGAGGGCCAACTGAAAGCGTTGACAGTCCAGAGAGAACATCTTCGTAACGCGAACGAGAAACTGCAGAAGTTGAACGCCATAGAAAGAGACGCCTTCAAAACCATCATTGCAGAGAACGCACGCATCTACCGAGAATCCCGGCTCACCGACATCATCATCGCATTCGGCGTTGGTGTCGCATCAAGTCTGATGGCAACCTACCTCATATATCTCTTCCGTCAGCGGAAATCAGCAAGCCGGAACTACCACAACTCGCATCGCACGCCATCCTGAGCTGTCCTTGATCAGTGGATCGCTCTTCGGCGACGATGTTCTCCCCGTCCCGCCCCATAGCCTCCAGACGGGCGACGCCTCGTTGCAGGGCATCGAGGGCTTCCTCGGGAAGCTCCGCATCGAACCCATCGTCCATCTCGGCTTGGTCGTGGGGCGGCATGGCGAGGTAGTCCTCCCGCAACCTGCGGAGCCGCTCCATCGGTTCCGTCATGGCTGGGCTGCCCCGGAAAGGGCGGAACGCACCGCTGGGTTCGTTGCCAAGCCGATCAGTGCGTCCGTGATGGCGGACTTCTCGGCTGGGGAACGGGCGGTCAGATACGCCGTCACAAACGGGTTGGCGATCAGCAATGCCACGACCACCGTCTTGGCCCGGTCCTTCCACGTCTCAAGAACGCTGACCCTCCCGTTGGTGCGGGTCGCTTGTTCAAGGGTCCGCTGGGAGGTTTCACGGATGTGTTGCAGCTCGGATTCGATTCGCCCCCACCGCTCGCCCATCACGCAGTTGTGATCCTCGTTCATGGAACATACTCACTGACGATAGGCGTTCCGCTGACCTCGCCGTAGGTCTCGCCCTCATAGCTGCCAAGCGGCGTCTCCGGCGTTGCTACTCCGTGCCAGCCGCCCGCCGAGAATCCGAGATCCCAGTATGGTCCACCGGAATACCACGAGAGCTGGGCACTCTCCTGCGGGGGTTCGCCAACGGGATAGTATCGCCATGCCCCGTCAGCCCACTGAACAGGCCCGTAGGTCCCACTCATATCAGGCGAGTGAGTCCCGCCAACCACCACATATTCGGGCGTCGGGGCAGCCTCGGAATTGCTCCCGGATTGGCTCTCGGAGTTGCTCCCGGAACCGCTCTGGCTTTCGCAAGGTTCAGCGACGACGGTCAGGCTGTTTCCTCCGTCGCTGTATTCGCCGAGCAGCTCATCGCGCTTCATGCGCCAGGCCTGCAGGATCACCGG
>CAYODK010000264.1:0-6495 GCA_964402695.1 uncultured Verrucomicrobiota bacterium | reverse complement strand
GAACGATCCGGCGTTGAAGCCCGCCGACGCGGCCCCGAGCGCCAGGAGGAGGTCGAGGTCCGCGCCCGTGAACTCGCCGGGGCCCCCGACGTTGAATCCCATCGCCGCGCCGGCGTTGACGTCGAGTTTCGCCGTGGACCAGTTGGCCTGGTCCGCGCCGTACAGCGACACGCGCTGTCCGAACTGAAGCAGGCCGCCGTTGATCGTCGTGACGCCGGTGTAGGCGTTGGATCCCGACAGCACCTGGACGCCCGCGCCGTTCTTGTTGAGCGTGAGCGCGTTCAGTTGGTTGCTGATCGTTCCGGCGAAGACGGCCGCGCCGGACGTGCCATTGATATTGAGCGTCCGCGCGGTGTCGTCGTAGGTGCGGACGACGCCTTCGCCGGACAGGCTCCTCACCGTCGTCGCTGCGCGCAGCCGCAACACGCTGCTGCCGGAGAGGATGACGGCGTTGTCGGCGTCGATCGCCGCCGCGTTCTGGATGATCAGCGTCCCCTCGTTGACGTAGACCGGGCCGGTGAACGTGTTGTTCGCCGTGTTCAACTGCAGCGCGCCGGCGCCCGACTTGACGATGGACAGCGGGTTGGCGCCGTTGTCGACGATCGGGGCCGTGATGGTCAGCGTACGTCCCGAGGCGATGCGCGCGGCCAGCTCGTAGAGCGAATCGGCGCCGGGGCCGACGGTAAGGCTTCCGCCCGCCGCCGTGCTGATCGTCGGACTGGCCGAGCCGGACACGATCAAGCCGCCGGCATCGATAACCAACGCATACCCGCCGAGCGCCAGAACGGGGGTCCCGCTGGCCACCACGTTCAGCGTGTTGACCGTCCGGGGTCCAGTCAGTGTTGTTGTGGCGGACAGGGTGAGCTTCACGTTGTCCGTCGGCAGCCACGTCGACTCGTCGGTGGTCGTGTAGGTCTGGAGGTCGCGGACCGACCCGACGGTCGCCGCCGTGTCATAGGTCGCGAATTCGTTCCCGACGGTCGCCCATCCGGCGATGATGCCGTCGTCGAGCGTCGGCGCGGTGGTGAAGACGATGCGGTTGCGCGTGCTGTCGCCCAGGCCGCCGCCGCCGAAGTCGACCGACGCGCCGGCGGACCGGCTCAGCGAGCCGAAGCCCAGCGTCGAGGTCTGCCCGCTGGCCGCCTGGCGGTTGCTGACCATGTTGCCGCCGGCCAGCAGCGTGAGGGGAGTCGTCTGCACGACGTTGGGGCTGACGGCGTTGTTATCGTGGCCCGAACTGTAGATGCCCCCGCTCATGAGGACCGTCGCCCCGGTCTTGAGCCGCGTGTTGTCGAGATCCCCCGGGGTGTTGTAGAGGCGCAGGGCGCCGCCGCCGCCAATGTAAACATTGTTCGGATCGTCGAGTTGGCCGCCGCCGGAGAGGGTGATTCCGCCGCCCTGGATCCGCACGTCCCCGTTGAGGTTCTGGTTGGCGGTCAGGGTCAGCACCCCGTTGCCGATCTTCGTCAGGGCGATCGTCCGGTCGCCGCTCGTCGCGATGACGCCCGAGTAGGTGCCGTTCGCCGTCTGGTGGACCGTCAGCACCGGGGTGCCGGAGGAGGCGCCGTCCTCGATGGCCCCCGACCCGGACAGGTCGCCGATCGTCTGCGAGAAGCCGTTCAGGATCACCTTCGTTCCCGCGGAGAGGTTCAGCGGGGATCCGTGGAGAACGTTCGCCGCGCCCATCCGGAGCTGCCCGCCGTTCACCACGACAGGACCGGCGAAGGCCGTGACCCCGGTGACGAGGCTGGACTCGGTGAGGCGGAGAACGCTGTTGGCCTGGTTCGCGTTGAGCGAGAAACCGCCCGTCCCGCTCAGGGCGGCGGAGACCGTCACCGTCCGCGCCTGGTCCGCGCCCTCGTCGATGATGTGGAAGGCGCCCTCCGCGGCCCCGAAGGCGAGCCGGCCGCCCGCGATGCCGGCATCGGCGTCGTAGGCGAGGACCGCGCCGCTGGTCACGGTCAGCGTGCCGCCCGCCGCGTTCGTCAGCGCCCCGCCCGCGAGGCGCAGCGCGTTGACCGTCTGGTCGGCCGCCAGCGTTTCGGCGCCCGCGAGGCTGACGTTGCGCGTCGGCGAGGCGCCCGCGACGGTCGTGTCATACTCGGACGCGTCGAGCGGCCGCAGTCCGCGCGTCGCATCGTAGGTGACGAGGTCGCTGCCCGACCCCGTCGTGCCCAGCGAGCCGAGGATCCAGGGGGCGATCGACACCTGCGGGCCGCTGCCGCCGCCGCCGGTCAGCGCCGGCGGGGTCGTCAGGAAGATGTGGGTCGTCCCCGCACCGGGGCTCGCGCCGAGGTTCGTTCCGCGCACGACGAGCGCCTGCCCGGGGTCGACGCGATCCAGGGAGGCGATGGTGAGATCGGCCTGCGCGCCCGCCGCCGTGTCGAGCGTGAAGACGGGGCGCTCGCGGCCCGACAGGGAGATCGCGCCGACCGTCTCGTTGACGTTGGCCGCGGCGGAGAGGTTCAGATACGACGTTCCGCCGAACGAGAGCGTCGCGGCGTCGTTGATGCGGCTGGTCTTGCTCACGGTCTCATCCGTTGCGCCCAGGACGAGCGTCCGGCCGTCGGCCACGAGGATGTTGGTCGTCGCGGTCAGTTCACCCGACTCCATCAACCGGAGCACGCCGTTGCTGAGGATCGTGCTGCCGCTGTAGCTGGCGGTGTTCAGGATCGTCAGGGTGGCGGCCCCGACCTTCTTGAACGTGGTGTCCGGCTGCTCCTCCGCGATCGAGCCGGCCAGCGTCGTGGGGACTTCGGCGGAGACGGTGCGCACGCCGCTGGCGGCGGTCCCCTTGAGCGTGACGGGGCCGAGGAACGTCACCGCGCCCGTGTACGTGGCGGCCTGGCCGATGATCGCCGCGTTGTTGTTGGCGGCGCCGCCGACGTTGATCTCGACGTTGTTGGTGAACACACGGGCCGTCTCGCCCGTCGACGAGAGCCGGGCGTTCGAGTTGAAGCTGATCGTGCCGGAGCCGAGGGCGCCGTCGTGCCCGGCGCGCGTCGAGCCGCCGGCCACGTTGAAGGTGCCCAGGAAGGTGGAGCTGCTGTCCGCCATGAGCCAGAGCTCCGTCGATCCGGTGAGTTTGGTCAGCGTGGTCGTCGACGCGCCGGTGACGGGGGCGTTGAGCTTCAGGAACGTGTTGCCCGCGACGCCGGCGAAGCTGATCGTGCCCGTCGAGCCGGAGACCGTCAGGCCGCGCGTCGCCTCGAACTCGCGGCTCACGCTGATCTGGAGCGTTCCGTCACGAAGCTCAAGCTGGTCCGCCGTGAAGACGCCGGGGGCCGCGCCGAGCGGGTTGGCCGCCGCGTTGGTGATCACGAGCGTGCCGCCGCGGACGAGGGTCCTGCCGCTGAACGTGTTGTCCGAGGCGCCGAGGAGCCGGAGGGTGCCCGCGCCGGTCTTGGTCAGGCCGCCGGTGTTGCTGGCGTCGATGACGTTCGTGAGGCCGACCGTCTGGCCGTCGGTGTCGAGGACGATGGCGGACGCGCTGTTCCTGAAGCGGCCCGAGTAATCCGTCGCGGCCGACGCGGCGCTGTAGCGGAGCGTGCCGCCCGCGAACGTGATGTCGCCGCCGCTGCCCAGCGCACCGGAGACCCCGACGACGTCCGCCGCGCCCGCAACGACGATCCCCTCGTTGAGGACCGTGGCGCCCGAGAACGTGTTCACGCCGGACAGGGTCAGGATGCCGCCGCCCGTCTTCGTCAGCCCGAAGCCGCCCGACACCGCGCCGGCGAGGGTGACGTCGCCCGCCGCGTGGACCCCGCGGTTTCCGTTGAGGACGAGATCAAGGTTCAGCACCTGCGCCACGGGGGCCAGGTTCGTGACGTCGCCGCCGAGGGTCATGGCATTCCCCGCAAGCGTGTACGAGACGGCGTCCGGGCCGAACGTGACCGGCCCCGAGACGAACGAGGCGAGGTCGTTCGTCACCGTCACCGCGGTCAGGTTGATGTTGGTGCCGAAGAGGAGGCCGTCGCCATCCACCGGGGCCCCGCCGCCCTGCCAGTTCGCGCCGACGCTCCAGAGCGCGTTGTCGGCGACGTTGGTCATCAGCACGACGTCCGCCGCGCGCGCGCGCGGCGCGGAGACGAGGCACCCCGCAGCCAGGGCTGCGACAAGAACCCTGAGGATCCCACCGGACGAGCGATGTGCCGTGATCGGGTTCATCATTGGCCCTTCCCCATCGACTCGAAGGGCTTCTGCGCCCCTCGTCGGTTTCATTCCGCCCGACGCCATGAATCACCACCGCCGGGATCGGGCACAGTATGCCCTCAACCTCGCGGAATGGCGAGAGGATTCCGACGATTCAGCGTGTGCACAAGGTGCTGGCATGCCGATGGATACACTTCGTGTTTTATCAAGCAATCTTTACAAAGCCGGAGGCGGGGCGCGCAGCCCGGAATCACCCGGCTCGGCTGGCGGCCGAGGCGGTCTCGCGGTAGGAGGCGCGGAAGAAGGTCGTCCACGCCGTGAGAAGCGCCTGCCGGTCCGCCGTGGCGCCGGCATCGAGAGCCGTGTGCCATGTCAGCGGCCGGGGGAGATCGGGCATCCGCCCGAGCATCGCCGCGGCGCCCGGGCGCGCATCCGGACCGCCGGCGCGGACGATCGCACCCCACGCGGCCTGAAGTTCCTCCTGCGAGTCGATGCACATCGCGCGGACGATGTCGCGCAGCACCGCGAAATGGCCGGAGGTCCACCGGGGCCGGTAGACGAACCCTCCGGCGAGCCGGTACGGATCGATCTCCGGCGACGCGAGGTCCTCGCTGGCGTGGCGGAGATGGTCCGCGTGAACGGCCTGCACGGCGGGCTCGGGCGAAGGGTAGAAGTCGCGGCGGACCGGCAGCCGCCGCAGCGGGTACTGGCGGGGGCCGCCGGGCGCGCCCGCGCGGTAGGCCCACAGCCGCTGGCCCTCGACGCCCAGGACGAAGGCCAGGAACCGGACCGCCAGATCGCGATGCTCGGCCCCGCGGAGCAGCGCGATCGGATCGGCGCTGACGCTGGATCCCCCGGCGGGCGTGACGAACCGCATCCGTTCGCGGCCATCGCGGCCGCGGCTGTATTGCTCCTGGAACCGCGCGTAGAAGTCGATCGCCAGCCCCGCCGCGACCTGCCCCGTGCCGACGTCGATCGGCGTCTTGCTGGAGGAATCGGTGAAGTAGCGGGCATTGGCCCCGATCCGCTGGATGAGCCGCACCCCGTCCAGCCAGCCCTGCTCGACCGCTTGCTGGTAGGCCGCGGGCACGCCCTGCGGCACCGTCCCGGGCGGCAGCTTCGCGGACGCGATGGCGGCCTCGAACGCGTCGATCTCCGCCTCGCCGAACCCGGCCCGGCCGACCGCCTCGCGGCACGTCTGGTGCACGATCATCTCGAACGCCTTCGCCACGCTGCCGCTCTTCGTGGGATCGGCCATGCCGAGCGAGCGGAAAAATGCGGGCGCGGCGAGATCGACCCAAGCCGCCGGCGCGGGCACCCCCGCGTCCGCCAGCCGGTCGAGGTTGTACGCGATCCCGATGGTGCTGAGCGCCGCGCCGAAGTAGCTGTCGGTGCGCCAGATCTCCCCGCCGGCCTTGGCCGGGATCATCCCGACGCCCGCGTCGTCCGCGAACAGCCCCGCGGGCGGACGGTCCGCCGGCCACGGCGCGACGAGCAGGCCCTGCCCCGCCGCGCGGTGGAAGTCGTACTGGCCGCCGCCGAAGAAGACGTCGATGCGGCTCGTGAACGCGCGGGGGTCGTCCGTGGCGCGGAACGCGAGCCACAGGTCGCGGTCCTCCCGCCAGCGGGCCTCAGCGGCGGCGGCGCGCGCGGCATGCGCCGCGTCGGACTCGCCGTCGGCCCGCGCGACCGCGGGGGGCTTCGCCGCATCGAACCTGCGGTCGAGCATCCGCTCGCCCATGCCGGGCCGCCACGGCTTCCCCTGCCGCCTCCACCACGCGCGGGCGGCCTCGGTGTACTGCGCCTCGAGGTAGCGCGAGATCTCCGTCGTGCCGCCGATCACGATCCACCGGACGTCGACCGGCACGCCGTGCCGCTCCGCATGCCACGCCGAGAAGGCCCGCCCGAACTCGCGGCGGATCGCGTCGTTGTGCGGCGTGATGACCGTCAGCGCGAGGCCCGGCGCCACGGCGGAACCCGGCGGCGGCGCCGGGGCGCGCTCGCGCAGCAGGAACGGCAGCGCCACGATCAGCGCCGCCGCGGCCAGGATGGCGAGGTTGCGGTTCACGGGGGCGAGGGTGGCACGGGCGGGTCCGCGGGGCAAGGGACGAAAGGGACCGAAACGACGCAGGGGACGGGGCGCGTCACGTCGGTCCCTGTTGTCCCTAAGCCGGAACGATGCAGTTGGCCGTGAGGAACAGAAGGCCGATGGTCTCGATCCGGAAAGTGGGGAAACTCCAAACTCCAAGGAAGTTGGAAGCGAGAAGGGGAAAGGAAGGAAGTCGGAGTGTCTGCTGCCGCGGATCAAGGGGCGTCCCGAAAGGTACCCTCCCCATCGCGGGC
>CAYODK010000263.1:0-6503 GCA_964402695.1 uncultured Verrucomicrobiota bacterium | reverse complement strand
GAAGCGAAGGAAGACCTGGTACTTCAGGTAGTGGAACTCGGCGTCCATCCGCAGGCCGGCATCCGTGCAGATCCTGATCAGGTCCTCCCGGGGGATGAGCTTCTCGTAGGGATCGAACTTCACGTCCCGGCTCTTCCTGTAGTCCATGAGGTGGAGGAAGCCTCCGGGCTTGAGACCCCGGACCGCGCTTTGGACCAGGGGCAGCCGCTGGGGCGCGGGCATTTCGTGAAGGACATTGCAGACCAGCACCGCGTCAACCCCCTCGAACGGAAGCCTGGCATCCGTGGGTTCCGACACGACGACCGCCACGTTGGTCAGGTGTTGCCGTTCGGCCTGCTTCCGGAGGTCGGCAAGGGCGCTGGTGTCGATGTCCACCGCGTACACGAACCCATCCCGACCCACGGACTCCGCCAGGCGCAAGGCGAAGAAGCCCCGGCCGCAGCCCACGTCGGCCACCCTGGAACCCGGTCTGATGCAGAGGTCCCTCATCACCCGCTCCGGCTGCTGCCACTCGGCTCGATCCTCGGCAGGGACCATCGTGGCCCCGAGGGTCAGGAAGAAGGCTGCAAGAAGTCCCCGCCATCGGCGCCGATGATGGAAGTTCATGGTTCTCCTCGCCGCGGGGCTGACAGCACGAAGGTCCAACGTGGGGACATGACGGCGCGCCGCACCCGTACTTGATCGCTGACTCGCTGGTCGTCGTCCATCGCCTGCCTCTTGGATCAACCTTATGACGGGAGCCGCCCCGAATCAACAGACGGGACCGCCGATGACCGACGCCCGGGCACGGAACCCCGTCACTCCCGCCCCAGGAGGTCGGCGATGGCGGTGCGGAGGGTGCGGACCGAGCCGCGGTCGTCGGGATGGACACGGTTGGTGAGAATGACGACGAAGAGGTTTCTCAACGGGTCGCAAACAATGGACGTGCCGGTATAGCCGCTGTGGCAGAAGGCGGCGGGGCTCAGTGCGTCGCCCTTGATCCACGCATGGGAGCTGCCGACATCGAAGCCGTAGGCCCGAGCATGGGCCTGGGGTGTCGTCAGCAACTCGACCGACCGGGGGGCAAGCACCTGTCGTCCATCCAGCCGGCCGCCGCCCAGCAGCATCCTGCAGTACCGGGAGAGATCGGGGGCGGTCGAGAAGACGCCGGCGTTGCCGGACACTCCGCCCATGAGGCGCGCGAGCGGGTCGTGGACCTCACCCACCGGGTGACTGCCGTCACGAACCTCGGTGCCCGCCAGCCGCGTCCGCAGGGCCGGCGGAGGCTTGTAGCCCGTATCCGCCATCCCGATCGGCACGAACAGGTGCTCGCGGACGAACTCGTCCAGGGGCCGCGCGGCCGCGACCTCGGTGATCCGGCCGAGCACGATGTACCCGAGGCAACTGTAACGGAACGTGTCGCCGGGCGGACGGAGCGGCTCGAGGGCGCCGATGGCCCGCAGGACGGCGTCCGGGCAGACCGGACCGTGGGCCGCGGACAGCGGCGCGGCCCCGGTGTAGGCGGGCAGGCCGGAGTCGTGGGCCAGCAGGTGACGGATCCGGATCGCCTGCTTGCCATGGGCGGCGAAGCCCGGCAGGTACCGCTCCGCCGGATCGTCCAGCGCGAGCCGGCCCTGCTCGGCCAGGAGCAGCACCGCCGGCGCGGTGGCGACGCACTTCGTCAGCGATGCGATGTCGAAGATCGTGTCGGTCCGCATGGCGACCGGCCCGCCATGGACCACGGCATGGCCGTAGGCGCGGAGAAAGACGACGCCCTCCCGCCGGCCCACGGCGATCACGGCGCCGGGGAAGCCGCCCTTGGCGATCTCGCCCTCCACGATGGCGTCGATCCGGGACGGGAGACCGGGGGCGAGCCCTTCGGAACCGAAGGCCACGCCCGCGGCGAACGCCAGCGCAACCGGCATCCACGACCGCCCCGGTCGGATCCCCACGTGCATGACGGACTCTTATCCCTTCGCCCGGGCCCAGTCCAGCCCCGGACACGAGGCGGCACCGGCCGACATCGACGCACAAAATCACACGCTTCCCTTGCGGCTCCGGCAGGGTTCTGGCACCGTGGTCGTCATGCGGGCATTTCGCCGCATCGAATCCATGAACGGATGGATCGGGGCATGAACCGACTCGGACTCCTCAGACTCCTGGCGGCGGCGGGCCGCAGCGCGCTCGCCGCGGTCACGCTGGCGGGATGCCTCTCGCGCGAGGCGCTCTACGACGACGTGCGACAGACGCGCGGGGAGGCGTACGAATCCTGGATCCGCATGCGCGAACGGGGCGACATCCCGATTCCGGGCAAGGAGCTCTCCCTGGCCGAGTCGATCCGCATCGCCCTTCTCTACAACAAGTCGCTGCAGGCCAAGATCCAGGAGCGCGAGATCGCACGCGGCCGGGTGGTCGCCGCCTACCAGCTGGCCCTGCCGCGCGTGGATCTGTCCGCGGCCGCCGAGCAGGGCTCCACCGACGGCGAAAACGCCGGGATCGCGTTGCGGCAGCCGCTGTTCCGGGGCGGGAGCGCGTCGGCCGGACTGCGAGCCGCGCAGCTGTACGCCTTCTGGACCGACGAGAACGTGCGGGAGACGACGCAGAAGGTGGTCTACCTGGTCACGGCGGACTACTACGCCGCGCTGCTGGCGGAGAGCCTCTGCCTGGTCAACCGCGACGCGGTCACCTCCGCCGAGGCGCACCTGAACGATGTGCGCGTGAAGCGCGTGAACGGCGTGGCCTCGAAATACGACGAGCTGCGGGCGCAGGTGGACGTGGCCAACTTCCGGGCCGAGCTGATCCGGCAGGAGAACAACCTGGTGCTGGCGCGGAACAGTCTCCTGCGCGCGCTGGGCACGGCGACCGACGCCCCGATCCGCCTGTCGGATCCGCTGAAGCACGAGCCGGTGGACATGACATTGGAGGCGGCGATCGGGACGGCCTACCGGAACCGTCCGGACCTCTACATGGCCGAGGTCAACATCCGCCTGCACCGCGAGAACGTGCGCGCCGCCCGCGGCGTCTTCCTGCCCGAGGTGGATCTCACGATGAGCGCGGGCGCCGACCGCGAGCGCGCCGGCGACGGGGACTGGGAGGGGACGCAGCGTTCCGCGCTGGAGCTTCGCTGGCCGCTGTTCGACGGGCTCGGCCGCGAGGGCGGGCTGATCTCCGCGAAGGCCCTGTTGAAGCAGCGGGAGATCGAGCTCAAGGACGTCGAGGAGGACGTGTTCCTGGACGTGCAGCAGGCCCTGTTGAACCTCAAGAATGCGGAGGAGTACGTGGAGTCGCAGCGGCTCAGCCTGCAGCATGCGGAAGAGGGGCTGAGGCTGGCGATGACCGGGTACCGCGAGGGCGTCAACACGGAGGTCGAGATCGTGGACGCGCGCTCGGCGCTCACCGAGGCTCGCGGCAACCATTACCGGGCCCTGTTCGACCACTGCATGGCCCGCCTTTCGCTGCACCATGCGATGGGGTTGCTGGGCGGAAAGATGGAGGGGGAATGAACGCCATGCTGAGGCCACCGGCCTACGCAATCGCCGCGGCGGGAATCGGCATCGCCGCCTGGTACGGGTACCGCGTCATGGACAGGCGGGCGACGCCCCCCACGGAGGAGAAGGGACGGCAGGCCGTCCCGGTGCGGACGGCGACCGTCGGCACGGGATGCGTCACCAATTCGATCAAGCTGACGGGCGAACTGGAGGCGATCCGGACGGTGGACGTGATGCCCAAGATCGCGGGGCGGCTGGAATCCCTGTCGCTGGAGGACGGCACCCCGATCCTGGAGGGGACCAAGGTCACGAACCGGCAGGTCATCGCGGTCATCGACCACCGCGACATCACCGCCCAGCTCGCCCAGGCCAGGGCGGCGGTCGAAACGGCGCGAGCGACGATCGCCACCGCCCAGGTGGTCCTCCGGGACCGGCTCCGCGAGAAGAACCGCATGGGCAAGCTGTTCGCCGACGGATCCACCACCGAGCAGCAGCGCGACCTTGCCGACACGGCGCACGAACAGGCCGTCACGGAACTGGCGCAGGCCGAGGCCAGGCTGGTGCAGGCCGAGGCGGCCGTGGAACTGACGGAGGTCAACCTCACGGAGGCGTTCCTTCTTGCGCCCATGGACGGCGTGATCAGCGCCAAGTACGTCGATCCCGGGGCGATGGTGAGTCCCTCGACGAAGATCGTGCAGATCATCCCGATGGAGGAACTGAAGTTCCTCGTGGCGGTGCCGGGGCCGCACCTGCGGCATCTGGCGGCGGGGCGCACGACGATGAGCGTCGTCTCCGACGCAGCCCCCGACCGGCAATTCCCCGGCGTGATCGCGCGCATCCACCCGATGGTCGACCCCGTCACGCGCACGGCCACGGTGGAGGCGCGGCTGGCCAACGAGACGGATGCGGCGGGCGAATGGGTCCTCCGTCCCGGGCTCTACGCGGAGGGCCGCATCGTCCTCGGCATCCGGCGCGACGTCCCGGTGCTCCCGGCGGACGTCCTGCTCCGTCGCGGGGAGCGGTTCCTGGCGTTTGTCGTCGCCGACGGCCGGGCGGAGACGCGGACGCTGAAGGTGGGCGTGCGCGACGGCAACCTCGTGGAGATCGCCGACGGGCTGAAGGCGGGCGAGCCGGTGGTCGTGGCCGGCCAGCACCGGCTGACCTCCGGGCAGCCGGTGCGCTTTGCGGACGAGCCCGAACGACGGGAGCCCTGACCATGCGGCTGCCCGAACTCGGTGTCAGGCGCCCGGTCTTCACCCTGATGGTGTTCACCGCCATCCTCGTGCTCGGCGCGGTCTCCCTGGTCCTCCTCCCGGTGGATCTCTTCCCCGAGGTCGAGACGCCCTCGATCACGGTGACCACGCTCTGGCCGGGCGCCAGCGTCGAGGACGTCGAGGGCCGCGTGACGCGCGTGATCGAGAACCAGCTCAGCATCGTCAACAAGCTGGACGAACTGACGAGCCGCACGCGCGAGGGGATCTCGGTCATCACCTGCATGTTCGACTGGGGCACGGACCTCGAGGAGGCCGCCAACGACATCCGGGACCACCTCGGCATGGCGCGTCGGTACCTGCCGGACGACATCGAGGAGCCCATCGTCTACAAGTTCAACAGCGCGTCGACCCCCGTCATCTACTACGCGGTGACGGCGGACGAGTCGTGGGAGACGCTCTTCGACCTGGTCGACAACGACCTGGCCGACGAACTCAAGCGCATCGCGGGCGTAGGCGCCGTGCAGGTGTTCGGGGGCCTTCACCGCCAGATCAACATCGACATCGATCCGGTGAAGCTGGCGGGCTACGGGCTGACGCTCTCGCAGATCGAGCAGACCATCGCCCGCGAGAACCTGACGCTGCCGGCCGGCAACATCAAGAGCGGAGTGATCGACTACACGGTCCGCGTCCCCGGAGAGTACGTGGATCCGGAGGAGGCGCGGGACATCGTCGTCAAGCGCAACGCGGACGGCGGGGCCATCTACCTGCGCGACGTGGCGACGGTCACCGACGGTTTCGAGGAACCCTCGCGCCTCTCGGGCGCGAACGGGAAGCCCAGCGTGATCCTGATGGTCCAGAAGCGCTCCGGGGCGAACACCGTGAGCGTGTGCCAGGCGGTGCGGGAAGCCGTCGAGTCGTACCGGGATCGACTGCCCCTGGACGTCCGGATGGTCAAGCTCACGGACACGAGCGACTTCATCAAGCTGTCCCTCCGGAACGTCACCCGGACCCTGCTGTGGGGCGGCGTGTTCGTGACGCTGACCACGTTCCTCTTCCTCCGCACGATCCGCGCGTCCCTCGTGATCGTCCTGACGATCCCCTTCTCGCTGATCATCGCCTTCGTCTTCATGTACCTGCGGGGCTGGACGATCAACATCATCTCCCTCTCCGCGCTCTCGGTGGCGATCGGCATGGTGGTCGACAACGCCGTGGTCGTGCTCGAGAACATCGACAGCTACATGCAAAGGGGCGTCAAGCGGCGCGAGGCGGCGATGTTCGCGGCCGGGGAGGTCGGGCTGGCCATCACCGCAAGCACGCTCACGACCCTGGCCGTCTTCGTTCCGCTGGTCTTCGTGAAGGGGCTGACGGGCATCTACTTCGGACAGCTCGGAGGCATCATCACCATCACGCTGCTCGCCAGCCTGCTCTGTTCGCTGATGCTGACCCCCATGCTCGGCACGGTCCTTCTCCGCGAGGACCGGTCCGCGGTGGGGGGCGGATCGCTGGGCCGGGTGCTGCACGATCTCGGCGAGCGGATGCTGGTGCGGCTGGAGTCCGGCTACGAGCGGCTGCTGGAGGCGGCGCTGCGATGGCGGGGCCTGGTCTGCCTGCTCGCCCTCGCGGTGTTCGGGTTCTCGATCACGCTGTTCCCCCTGATCGGCTCCGAGTTCTCGCCGGAGACGGACTCCGGCGATCTGTCCATCACCTTCGAGTTGCCCCTGGGGACGCGGGTGGAAGAGACGGCGCGCTTGTGCGAGGAGATCCGCGTGCTGGGGGTGCGGATGTTCGGCGAACGGACGGTCCTCAACTCCCGCTGGCGGTG
>CAYODK010000262.1:0-6525 GCA_964402695.1 uncultured Verrucomicrobiota bacterium | reverse complement strand
CGAGCCGGTGCGCGATCAGGAGCTTGCGGCCGGGCTCCATCTGCGGATCGCACCGCCCCATGCTCTGCGACGCGTCGAGCACCACGCGGAGCTGGATCAGGTCGCCGATCACGCGGCGGTGGTGCAGCACGGGGCCGGCGGCCATCAGCGCGACGAGGAACACCGCCGCCGCGCGCAGCCATGCGAGCCACCGCCCGGCGCCGTCCGCGCCGCCGCGGACTTCGCGGCGGTAGAGCCCCAGCGCGACCGCGGCGGCCGCCGTTGCGATCGCCAGCGGCACCGCGAGGCCCCAGTCGCCCATGAAGCGCAGGTCGGTCATGCGGCCCTCCGCGCGAACCAGCGCTGCAGGAAGAGTTCGCCGAGCAGCAGGGCCAGGAGGAGCCACCAGGCCGACCGCCACAGCTCGCGGCCGAACCGGCGCTCGCGCTCGAGTTCGCGGTACTCGTCGCCGGACCGGACGACCTTCGCCCCGGCCTCGGCCGCGAGGGCCTTCATCTCCTCCTCGGTCACGCGCGCCAGGTCGGATTCCTCCCGCGGGGTCCGGACGACGAAGTGGACGGGCTCGTCCTTCGGTCCGCGCAGCGTGTACAGCCCCGGCCGGTCCGTATCCGCAAACTCCGCGACACCCCGCCGGCCTCGACCGACCACCGGCACCTCGTGCGCCGTGCCCTCGGGATCGGTCACGACCGCGCGCGCCTCGCCCTCCGGCTCCGCGAGAAACGCGGCGAGGCGGTCGCCGACCTCGACGTTCCGCGGCGGATGGACGTTCGACGCGAGATGGACGACGAGCTCCTGCATCAGCGGCAGGTAGAACGGCCGCATCGGCAGGTTGCTCCAGTCCGCGTCGCACGGCACCGCGGAGAGCAGCACGCGGCCCTCGCCGACGCGCCGCTCGACCAGGAACGGATCGCCCGTGTCCAGGCGCGCCGCCACGCCCTCCGCGAACTCGGGCGGAACCTCGAGGCGGTACCAGGCGCGGATGCGCGACCCGCCGAGGCTCCCGCGGCGGGGATCGTTGAACGGCGCGAGCGCCGGGTGCGTGTGGCGCTGCGCGACGATCGCCGAGGCCCCGGCGTCGTCCGCCGGGTCCCCCGCCAGTGCGCCGAGCTCCGCCGGCAGCAGCCCCTCGGTGCCGGCGAACTGCGTGGAGTACCAGGCCGCGTTCGCCCGGTCGCCCGGGAAGACCAGCAGGCCGCCGCCGTCCCGCACGAAATCGCGCAGCGCGCGGACGGCGTCGGCGGAGAGCTGGCGGACGTTGGCCATGACCACGACCCGCGCGTCGTCGAGCATCGACGGGACGAAGCGGTCCTCCGGCGTCACGCGCGTCGCGATCAGGTCGGACATCGTGCCGCCGGCGCGCGAGAACGGCTGCAGCGCGATCTCGAGGAACGCGGTCTCGCCCCGGAGCGGCGCGGGGTTCGCATCGCCGCTGACCAGCAGCACCGGGATCCGGTCCAGCACCGGGATCGAGGCCATCGCGGCGTTGTCCGCCCGCAGCGCGTCCGCCTCGGTCCGCACCTCGACGACGTGCGACCCGGCCCGGTCGAACGTGCACGGGAAGAGCGCCTGCTCCGTCTCGCCCGCCGCGAGCGAGACCATCGCGGCGGCCCGGTCGACGCCGTCGACCCGGAAATGCACGCGCAGGTCGGGGTAGGCCTTGCGCCCGTGGTTCCGCAGCCCGGCGCGGACCATCACCCGCTGCCCCGTGCCGACGATCGGCCGCGACAGCTCGATCGATTCCACAGAGACGTTCTCCGTCGACGCCGCGCCGATCGGGAAGAGGACCACGCGCGGCGGCACGGCCTGCGCCCCGAGCGCGTCCCACGCCCGCCGGCGTTCCTCGGCGAAGACGGACGACCAGCTCGCGCGCTGGAAGTCGCTGACAATGACAAGCGTCCGGTCCGCCTGGTGCATGCGCGACGCGAACAACCCCGCCGCCGTCTGCAGCGCCGGCGCGATCCGCGCCAGCCCGAAGCCGCCCGGCGCGTCCTCGAGGCCGCTGCGGATGCGGACGAGGTCCACCGTCGGATCCTCCACCGCCGGCATCGGCCCCGCCATCCCGACCACCGCCGCCTCGGACCCGCGCGGCAGGTCCGCGACGATCGCCGCGGCCTCCTCGCGCGCCGCCCCCGCCGTCGACCGCCCGGCCTCCCCCGCCTCCATCGAGAAGCTGTTGTCGAAGAGGACCACCGTCGACGACGGCGCCCGGCGGATCAGCGCACGCACGCCGGTCAGGACCGGCCGCGCCATCGCCAGCGCCAGCATCGCCGGGATCGCCATGCGGACCAGAAGCAGGAGGAGCTGCTCGATGCGGATGCGCCGGCGGTTCGTGCGGACGATGTCGTCGAGGAACATCATCGCGCCCCACCGCACCACCTGGAACCGCCGCCGGTTGAGCAGGTGGATGATCAGCGGGATCGCCGCCGCCGCGAGCCCGCCGAGCAGGACGATGTTGAGGAACGTCACGGCCGCCTCCGGCGCAGCGTGAGGTACTGCGCGAGCGCCTCGGCGTAGGGGCGGTCGGTGACGAGCGGGACGAGGTCCACGCGGTGCCGGTGGCAGCCGCGCTTGAGCTCCTCGCGGAACTCCGCGACGCGCCGCAGGTAGGCCTCCCGCAGCGTGGCGGGGTCGACGAACTGATGGTGGGCCGCGCGCTCGAGCGACTCGAAGCGGGTCCACGTCCGGAACGGAAACTCCAGCTCCGCCGGATCCCAGACCTGGAACAGGATCACCTCGTGCCGCGCGTGGCGGAAGTGCGCCAGCGCGGAGAGCAGGTCCGGCACGCGCCCGAAGCAGTCGGAAATCACGATCAGCAGCCCGCGCCGGTGGATGCGCGCGACCAGGTCGTGGAAGACGCGCCCGAGTTCCGTCTCGCCGCCGGGCTTCGCCGCCGCGAGGGCGTCGACCAGCACGCGCAGGTGCCCGGGGCGCGAGCGCGGAGGGATGTACTCGCGGACGCCCGTGTCGAAGCTGACCAGCCCGACCCCGTCGGCCTGCTGGAGCATCAGGTAGGCCAGGCACGCCGCCAGCCGCGTCGCGTAGTGGTGCTTCGTGACGTCGCCGCTGCCGTAGGCCATCGAGCCGCTGACGTCGAGCAGGATCGTCGCGCGGACGTTGGTCTCCTCCTCGAACTCGCGCACGTAGAAGCGGTCGCGGCGCGCGAAGATCTTCCAGTCCAGCCGCCGGATCTCGTCTCCCGGCACGTAGGCCCGGTGCTCGCGGAACTCGACGCTGAACCCCTTGTGCGGCGAGCGGTGCAGGCCGCTGCAGAAGCCCTCGACGACCGTCCGCGCCAGGACCTGGAGGTTGGCGATCCGCCGGACGTCCGCAGGCGTCAGGAAGCTGGAAACACCGGGCATTCGTTCGACTCGCTATCCGCTGGACACCACCGCGAGGAAACCGGCCCTGAAGCACGAATCGGGAAATCCGAAGCCCGAAACAAATCCGAAATCCGAATCGGAAAAACCCGAATGCCGACCGCTGTCATCATCTTCATGTCGCGCTTCGCGTCCGACGTGCGCCCGGTGCCTGTTTCGTACCTGGCGTCCGTTTTTGTGCTTCGGTCCTGGGTTGTTCGTGCTTGTTTCGTGCTTCGGGCTTAGGTTTTCGTGCTTTCCTAGACCGCGGTCTGGCTCTCGGTCCTCGGCACGGCGTCGAGCACGCGGCCGATGATGTCGAGCGTCGTGACGCCCTCGGCCTCGGCGTTGAACGTGGCGACAATGCGGTGGCGCAGCACCGGCCGCGCGAGGGCGACGATGTCGTCGACCGTCACGTGGTAGCGGCCGTGCAGAACGGCGCGGACCTTGCCGCCGAGGATCAGCATCTGGCAGGCGCGGGGCCCCGGCCCCCACTCCACCAGCTCGCGGATGAACGGAAGCGCGTCGGCCTCCTTCGGCCGGCAGCGGCGGACAAGGTCGAGCACGTAGTCGGTGACGTGGTCCGGCACCGGCACCGCGCGCACGATGCGCTGGCACTCGAGGATCTCGGGGCCGGAGAGCACGGGCTGCAGTTCCGCGTCGTAGGTCCCGGTCGTCCGCGTGATGATCTCGCGCTCCTGGTCGCGCGTCGGGTAGTCGACGCCGACATGGAACATGAAGCGGTCGCGCTGGGCCTCGGGCAGCGGGTAGGTGCCCTCCTGCTCGATCGGATTCTGCGTCGCGAGGACGAAGAACGGCTCCTTGAGCGGGTAGGTCTGCGTGCCGACCGTGACGGAGTGCTCCTGCATCGCCTCGAGCAGCGCGGCCTGCGTCTTCGGCGGCGTGCGGTTGATCTCGTCGGCCAGCACCATCTGCGCGAAGATCGGGCCGGGCTGGAACACCAGCGCGCGGCGGCCGGTGCCGGGCTCCTCCTGGATGATGTCCGTGCCGGTGATGTCGGCCGGCATCAGGTCGGGCGTGAACTGGATGCGGTGGAACGTGAGGTCCATCGTGCGCGCAAGACAGCGGACCATCATCGTCTTCGCCAGCCCCGGCACGCCCTCGAGCAGACAGTGGCCGCGGGCGAGGATCGCGATCATCAACTGCTCGAGGACCTCCTCCTGTCCGACGATGAACCGTCCGATCTCCGCCGTGATCCGCCGGTACGCCCCGCGCAGCTCCTCCGCCCGCCGGATGTCCTCCGCCCCCGCCGCATGCTCGCTCATCGCTGTCTCCTTCCCGTCGGATTCAGAAGCGGCCAGAGTATCAGCCTGTGCCGGTGCGGGGAAGCGGGAACGCGCTGGACTCGCCGTGCGCGATGCGGGACCCTCGGAACCACGCAACGCGGGAGCAACGGCATGAATTCACGACGGCCGGCCATCGGATGCGGCTGGAGACGCCTCGGCGCCGCCTGCGCCGTCGCGATTCTCGCGGGCACGGACGCGCACCCCGCGGAGAACCTCGTTGCCAACCCCTCGTTCGAGAGCGTCGGCGAGGACGGCCGCGCACCCGACGCGTGGGCCGCCGCCGGCAACCGGTCCGTCCGGCAGGACCTGGCCGCGGACACCGGCCCCGACGGACGCCGCTGCGCGCGGCTCCGGTGCACGGAGTTCGCCGGCTCGGGGCCGGACGTCCACGCCATGCTCTGCCAGGCCGGACGCATCGGCGTCCAGGCCGGACGCTGGTACCGCCTCGCCTTCCGCGCGCGCGGCGAGGGCATCCGCGGCGGCTCGGTGGAGGTTGCGCTGACCAACACGCGCCCGTGGGAGAACGCGGGCCTCGCCGAGGGTTTCGTCGCCGACGACGAATGGAAGCCCCACGAGTTCGCCTTCCAGGCGACGCACAACGTCCCGGCGGACACGAGCCGCCTCCAGTTCTGGTTCCGCGGCACCGGCACCCTCTGGCTCGACGACGTCGAACTCGCCGAATCCGCCGTCGGACGCGAGTGGTTCCCCCAGATTCCCTTCGACGGGGCCGCGAATCCCGTGCCCAACGCCAGCTTCGAGTGCGGCGCCGCCGGCTGGGGCAGCCTCGCCCTCGGCCTGCGCGGCTGGGGCGGGAACCTCTACCGCCTCGCGGGCGCCATCGACGACCGCACCGCCGTGCACGGACGCCGCAGCCTCCGCATCGACCTCGACCGCGCCGCGCTGCCGGTCCACTGGTTCGACTACTACGAGCCCATCCGCGATCCGGTCCCCAACGCCCTCGCCGCGAACCTCGGCTGGTTCCGTGTCGCCCCCGGCGAGCCGGTCACGCTGTCCGCCTGGATCCGCGCGGCGGCCGACGCCACGCCCGTCCACCTGGCCATCGTCGAGCCGCCCGACCGGCGCCAGCGCAGGACCGTCGCCGCCGGGCGCGCGTGGCGGCGAGAGACCTTCACCGTCCGCCCCTCGCACCCCTTCCTCTTCGTGGCGATCGGCCCCGACCTCGACGCGGAGGGCGCCCGCTCCAACGCAACGGTCTGGATCGACGCCGTCCGCCTCGACCGCGGCCCCACCCCGATGGATTTCGCCCCGCGCGCGACCGTCGAGTCGTGGCTCGTGCCGCAGGCCGATGGCGGCTTCTTCACCAACGTCGCCGCGGGACTCGCCTTCTCGGTCGAAGCCTTCAACGACGGCGAAGCGCCGGCCTCCGCCACCGGGCGCCTCGTCCTGGCCGACTTCTTCGACCGCGAGGCCGCCGCGCGCGATGTCCGCATCGAGATGCCCGCCCGCGGGGCCGTCCGCCGCACCGAGACCGGCCTCGTTCCCGGGCGCCCCGGCTTCTACCGCGCCTCCTGGATCGCCGGCGGCGCCACGCAGACCGTCCGCTGCGCCCTGATCGAGCCGCACGCGGCCGGAACCGACACGTTCTTCGGCTTCAACCACGCCTACCCGTGGGACTTCCTCGTGCAGCGCGCACAGGCCGCCGGAATCGGCTGGTGGCGTGATTGGTCCGCCAAGTGGCAGACGATCGAGCCCGTCTCCGGCCGCGTCGACTACGCCGAGGCCGACGCGCAGATCCACCGGGTCCGCGGGCTCGGCGGCCGCGTCGAGGTCCTGCTCCCCTTCCCCTCCGCCGCGTGGTCCTCCGCCGCCGACCCCGCCAGGGTCGCGGACGCCGCGAAGGG
>CAYODK010000261.1:0-6570 GCA_964402695.1 uncultured Verrucomicrobiota bacterium | reverse complement strand
CTGTAGCCGCGACCGGTGGTCGCGGCCTGCGCAGGCCCACGGAGCCCATTCCGGAGGCCGCCCATGAACCGGCGTGCGCTGACCGCCGCCGCCTTCCTCGTCCTCGCCTCCGCCGCCCCCGCGCGCCCGCCGAACATCCTCTTTCTGATCGCCGACGACCTCGGCTGGGGCGACACGGGGTGCTACGGGGCGACGAAGATCCGGACCCCGCGCATCGACCGGCTCGCCGCCGAGGGCGTGCGCTTCACCGACGCGCATTCGACCGGCGCGGTCTGCAATCCGTCGCGCTACTCCATCCTCAGCGGCACGCACCTCTGTCACGCGAAGCGGAAGAACGACTACTCGCTCTACTTCCACGAGGGGCAGGTGACGCTGCCCGCGCTGCTCAAGTCCGCCGGCTACCGCACGGCGGCGCTGGGTAAATGGCACAACGGGTTCGGGCGCGACGGCGATCCGGACTGGAACGCCGAACTCCGACCGGGGCCGGTGGAGATCGGGTTTGACTCGTTCTTCGGAACGCCGAAAACACACAACGAGCCGCCCCTGGTCTATGTCGACGGGCACCGCATCGTCGGCCTCGATCCCGCCGATCCGATCCGAATCGACAAGTCGAAGGGGCCGCACGGCGCGATGCTCGGCGGCGCGAAGGCGGCGGCCGCGCGGCCGGGCGATCGCATCGACCTCGTCATGGCGGAGAAGGCCGCCGCGTTCCTCGCGGAGCAGCCGAAGGACCGGCCGTTCTTCCTCTATGTCGCCTTCGCCGCGCCGCACGTGCCGATCAACCCGGCGCCGGAGTTCCGCGGGACGAGCGGCGTCGGCCTCTACGGCGACTTCATCCAGCAGCTCGACCACTGCACGGGCCGCGTCCTCGATGCGCTGGAGGCGGCGGGGCTGGCGAAGGACACGCTGGTCGTCTTCACGAGCGACAACGGCGCCGTCGTCACGCGCGAGGCCGTTGCCGCCGGTCACCGCACCAACGCCGGGCTGCTCGGCCAGAAGACCGATGCGTGGGAGGGCGGCCACCGCGTGCCGTTCATCGCCCGCTGGCCCGGCCGGATCCCGGCGGGCAGCGAACGCAAGGCCCTGTTCACGCAGGTCGACCTGATGGCCACGTTCGCCGAGGCCGCGGGGATCGCGATGCCCGGGGGCGCGTCGCCCGACGGCGCGAGCGACCTGGCGGCGTTCCTCGATCCCGCCGGGGCGCCGGCCAAACGGCGCGAGACGATCTTCCTCGGCACCGGCGGCACCGCGCTGCGGCAGGACGAGTGGATCTACCTCCCCAAGCAGGGATCGTGTGGCATGACCGTCCAGGTCCCCGAGGGCAAGCCGTGGGGTCTGCCGTGGCCGAAGATGGGCCAGTCCAACAGCGACATCGGTCCCGACGGCCGCCCGCTCCCCGGCGCGCCCGCCGCCCAACTCTACAACCTCGCCGCCGATCCGGCGCAGGCGACGAATGTCATCCCCGCGCATGCCGAGCGCGCGGCCGCGATGGAGCGGCGGTTGAAGGAGATCATCCGACCGGGATCCGGAGGCTTGAGGCAGACAGGAGTGTCTGCCCCACGGGGCGTTCCGACGGAGGTGGTGGGGCAGGCACTCCTGCCTGCCTGGCGCGGATCCTGGGGCGGGCCGACGCGGGCGGCCGTCCCGCTCAAGGTCGTGGACGGCCGGTTCGTGCGCGACGGCCGGCCGTACCGCGGGGTGGGGGTCAACTACTTCGACCTGTTCATCCGCGTCCTCCACGCGCCCTCGGACACCTCGAGCCTTGCCGGGCTGAGCGCCCTCGGCGACAACGGCATTCCGTTCGCCCGCTTCTCGCTGGGCTACGGCACGAAGGACCTGAAGCGGTACTTCGACGACCCCGCCGCCTACCTCGCAGCGCTCGATCGGGTCGTGCGAGCCGCGGAGACGAACCGCGTCGGGCTCATCCCGTCGATGTTCTGGACCTTCAAGGAGTTCCCCGACCTCGCCGGCGAGCCGCGGGACCAGTGGGGGAACCCGGACAGCGAAACGCACCGCAGGATGCGGCGTTTCGTCGCGGAGGTCGTCACCCGGTACCGTGCGTCGCCGGCGATCTGGGGCTGGGAACTCGGCAACGAGCCCAACCTCGCCGCCGACCTGCCCAACGCCGCGCAGTTCCGCAGGAAGGGCGGGACGGAGCGCGACGACATCCGGTCGAAGGACATGGTCGTCATGCTCGCGGAGTTCGCAAAGGAGATCCGCCGCCACGATCCCGACCGTCCGGTCTTCGCCGGTCACTCGCACCCGCGGGCCTCGGCGTGGCACAACACGGCCGAGACCAGTTGGAAGCCGGACACGCGCGAGCAGACGCTGGAGATCATCCGCCGCGACAACCCGGCGCCGCTCGATACGCACAGCCTGCACGTCTACGCGACGCACGACGTGCCGAAGGAACTCGCCGCGTGGGCGGCGAACCACGTCGACTACCTCGGTCCGGTCGTCGCCCAGGCCCGCGCGTTGAAGCGGCCGGTCTGGATCGGCGAATTCGGCCTTCCGTACAAGGGCGACGAGGTGGAGATCCGGGCGAAGTTCGTCGGCCTGATCGACGCGATGGAGCGAACCGGCGTCGACCTCGCGGCCGTGTGGGTCTTCGACCTTGCGAACCAGCCGGACTGGACGCTGACGTTCGGCGGCCCGCGCGCGGGGCTCCTGCGCCTCGTCGCGGAGGCGAACCGGCGCTGGAACGAGGCCGCGGGGACGTCGCGATGATGGAGCCGGCATGAGGATCCGGGTCCCGCGGTGGGTGGGAGCGATCGTCCTCGCCGGCGCGGTGCCGGCGTCGGCGGAGCCCGACCGGGTGTCCTTCTCGCTCCACAGCGACGGAGGCTGGACGAACTGGACGGTGAAGTGGACCGTGCCGGCCGCGGAGCGCAACGCCTTCCGGGACGCCGGCACCGACGAGGCCCGCGCGGAACTGGGCGTGGCGGCCCTGAAGCGCCAGGAGGCGGCGGGCGATCGCGCCAGCGCCTTCAAGCTCGGGTACCTTCACCTTCTCGGCATCGGCATGACGCAGAACCTCGAAGAGGCGGAATCCCGCCTGCGGATCGGTATCGAGATCGGTCGTCCCGAGGGGCTTCACTGGATGGCATCGTATCTGGGCGGGGACCGGCCCGGCGTCCCCCGCGACCTCCCGCGCGCGGGTGGCCTGGTTCTGGACGCCCTCGAAGCCGGCCACAAGCCGGCCGTGCCGCTGGGTCTCTGGCTGGCGAAGCTCCGCGAGCGGCCCGCGCTGCGGTGGGTGGAGCGCCGGCTGATCGATGAGCGGCTTCTCCCGGCGGATCTCGCCGGCCGCATCCTGCGCAAGGCCGCGACGCTGGCCCCGGGCAACGCGGACGTCCTCCTGGAACTGGCGCACGCCCGCATGGAGGCCCGCGACCACGCGGAGGCCTGGCGGCTGGCGACACGCATCCTCTCGCTCCCGGACGTTCCGGCGAAGGACCGCGCGATGGCGCGGCTGATCCGCGTCTCGACGGCGCAGAAGGCCGGACGGGTCGTCGAACTCGGCCGCGAGGATGTCCGCGAGATCGCGGCGCTGCTGCCGCGGCGCACCGCGCGGATCGCGGGCATTGTGGCCGCCGCGATCGGGACGGTCCTCGCCGCCGGTCTGCTCGCGCTGTGGGCCTTCCTGACCCGACGGAGCGGGGCGCTCGGGCCGGGCTGGTTCCTGACCGGCGGGTGGGTGGGATTCCACGCCGTCATCTTCGGGGTCGGCATCCTGCACCCGGCGGCGGCGGCGCTCACCGGAGCCATGCTCGCCGTCTCGATTCTCCTCGCGCTCGCGCCCGGGGCGCGCGGCCGTCTCTTCCCGCCGGTTCGCATCGGCTCGTTCCTGGATGCGGCGCGCCCCGTGCTCGCCCTTGCGGGCGGGCTGGCGCTCATCGTCGCGTTCAACGCCGCCTACGAGGCGGTGTACACGCGATGGGCGGGACACCCGCCGGACCTTCAACTGGTGGCCGCATTCCTGCGCACGGACACGGCGGCCGACACGGTCCTGCTCCTCGTCGGCGTGGCCGTGTTCGTTCCGATCGTCGAGGAGACGGCGTTCCGCGGGTTCCTGGCCGACTGGCTGGCGCGACGCCTTCGGCCATGGGCGGCCGTCCTGATTTCCGCCGCGCTCTTCGGCGTCATCCACGGGTTCACGGCCGCGCTTCCGGTCGCGGTGATCGGCCTCGTGTGCGGCTGGCTGCGCCTCCGGACCGGCGGCCTCTGGCTGCCGATCGTGCTGCACGGCTTGATCAACGGGATCGCGATCTTCATGCTGTGATCCGGATCCCAACGGAGACCGAGACATGAACGCATGGTGCCCGCTCGCCATCGCGGCGATGCTCGCCTCGACGGTCGCCGCCGCCCCGCGGCCGAATCTCGTCTTCATTCTCGCCGACGATCTCGCGCAGGGCGATCTCGGGTGCTACGGGCAGAAGCTCATCCGCACGCCGAACCTCGACCGCATGGCGGCGGAGGGCACGCGCTACACGCAGGCCTACAGCGGGACGAGCGTCTGCGCGCCCTCGCGCACGTCCCTGATGACCGGCCTGCACACCGGGCACGCGCCCTCGCGTGGCAACAAGAAGCCGGCCGGCACGACCGAGGGCCAGTGGCCGATCCCGGCGGCCGTACCGACCGTGGCGGAGATCCTGAAGGGCGCCGGCTACGCGACCGGCTGCATGGGCAAGTGGGGGATGGGCTACTTCGACACCCCCGGCAGCCCGCTCAAGAAGGGGTTCGACCGGTTCTTCGGCTACAACTGCCAGAGCAAGGCCCACAGCTACTTTCCGCCGTACCTCGACGACAACGACCGGCGCGTGCCGCTGGACGGGAAGACCTACGCGCAGACCCTCATCCAGAAGGCGGTGCTCGACTGGGTGCGCGGCCACAAGGACGGTCCCTTCTTCCTCTTTTATCCCGTCACGCTGCCGCACGGAAACTACGAGATCGACGACCTGGGGGAGTACGCGGCCCGCGAGGGCTGGACGTCTCAGCAGAGGGCCTATGCGGCCATGGTGACGCGGCTCGACTCGGATGTCGGGGCGCTGCTGGCGCTGCTGAAGGACCTCGGCATCGACGGGCGGACGCTGGTGGTCTTCGCGGGCGACAACGGCTCGTCGTTCGATCCGAAGTCCGACCTCGGCCGGTTCTTCGACCAGTCCATGGGCGGCCGCCTGCGAGGCTTCAAGCGTTCCATGTACGAGGGCGGCCTGCGGCAGGCTGCGATCGCGCGCTGGCCGGGCGTCGTGCCTGCCGGCCGCGTCAGCGACGAGCCGTGGGCCTTCTGGGACTTCCTGCCGACCGCGGCGGAGCTGGCCGGCGCGAAGGTCCCGGCAACGTGCCGGACCGACGGCCGGTCGCTCGTGTCGTTTCTGAAGGGCGGGCCGGCGCCGCAGCGCGAGTGCTTCTACTGGGAGCTGCACGAGCGCGGGTTCATCCAGGCCGTGCGCTTCGGCGACTGGAAGGCGGTACGCAACCGCCCGGGCGGTCCGATCGAGCTGTACGACCTGGCCCGCGACGGGGCCGAGTCGGACGATCTCGCCGCGAGGCATCCCGACATCGTGGCCCGCGCCGACGCGCTGATGAAACGGGAGCACGCGGACGATCCGGACTGGCCGGTGACGGCGGCGCCGCCGAAGAAGGCCGGGGGCGCGAAAAGGAAGGGGACTCCATGAACACGGGCACTCGACGGAAGGGCGCACTGCGGAGGTGGGTGGCCGCCGGGGCGATGGCGATGGCGGCGGGCGCGTCGCACGGGGCGGATCGGCCGAACGTCGTGCTGATCTATGCCGACGACATCGGCTACGGCGACCTGTCGTGCTACGGCGCCGTGAAGGTGAGGACCCCGAACTGCGACCGGCTGGCGGCCGGGGGCGTCCGGTTCACCGACGCCCACACCGTCGCCTCGGTCTGCACGCCGTCGCGCTACGCGCTGCTGACCGGCGAGTACGCCTTCCGCAAGAAGGGCACCGGCATCGCGTCGGGCATCGAGGGGCTCCTGATCGACACGAACCGCATGACGCTGGCGTCGATGCTGAAGGGTGCCGGCTACGTGACCGGCGTCGTCGGCAAGTGGCACCTCGGCCTCGGCACAACGCCCACCGACTACAACGGGCCGATCACGCCCGGCCCCCGCGAGATCGGATTCGACCAATCGTGGATCCTCCCCGCCACGGGAGACCGCGTGCCCTGCGTGTGGGTCGAGAACGGCCGCGTGGTCGATCTCGACCCCGCCGACCCCATCCGGCTCGACTACTCCATCCGCCGCGGCGCCCCGGGCTCGTTCGTCAACGGCATTCCGCGGATCGGAGGGCAGACGGGCGGCAAGGCCGCGCTGTGGAAGGACGACGAGATGTCGCTCGTCCTTGCGCGCAAGGGGTGCGAGTTCATCGAGAGGAACAAGGGCGGGCCCTTCTTCCTCTACCTGGCCACGCACAACATCCACGTCCCGCGCGTTCCGAACCCGCGGTTCACAGGGAAGAGCGAGTGCGGCGTGCGAGGCGACGCGATCGAGCGGTGTCCGGGCCCGTCCCGTGGTACAATGTGCCCTATGGACCCTTTCCCCGT
>CAYODK010000260.1:0-6605 GCA_964402695.1 uncultured Verrucomicrobiota bacterium | reverse complement strand
ACACAACCAGAGGGGCTGACACCCTCCCTCTACCGGACAGGCGCCCTTATTTGGGACTTGGAACTTGAAACTCCCCCCGTCCCGCTTCGCTCTTGTCGCACAGCCCCGCCTGTGCGACAATCTTGTATCGTGAAACCTCTACTGGCTGCCCTCGCGCAGGTCAACGTGACAGTGGGCGCGCTGATCCCGAACGCCGACAAGGTCATCCGCATGGCGTCGGAGGCATGGGAGAAGGGCGCGCGCCTGATCGTGTTTCCCGAGATGTGCCTGGCGGGCTATCCGCCGGAGGATCTCGTGCTCAAGCCGCATTTCCTGGAGGACTGCGGCGTGGAGATCGCGCGGATCGCGGCCAGCCTGCCGCCGGAGGCGCTGGTGCTCGTGGGCGCGCCGCACCGGGAGGCGGGCGGCGACGGGCGTCCGAGGAACGCGGCGTACATCTTCCACCGGGGCTTCGTGCGGGGGATCGCGCACAAGATGCTGCTGCCGAATTACGGCGTGTTCGACGAGAAGCGCGTGTTTGCCGAGGGGGCCCGCCCCACCGTCATCCGGGCCGGGCCCTATGCGATCGGCGTGCACGTCTGCGAGGATTCGTGGGTGCCGGAGGCGGCGCCCTGCCGCGCGATGCGCGGAGGCGTGCTGGACCTTCTCGTGAACCTGTCGGCCTCGCCCTACCACCGCGGCAAGGCGCTGCAGCGGCAGTCGATCCTGCGCCGGGCGGCGGCGGCGGTGGACGCGCCGGCGCTCTACTGCAACCTGGTCGGCGGACAGGACGAGCTGGTCTTCGACGGCACGAGCCTGGCGGTGGCGCCGGACGGAACCCTGCTGGCGCGCGGGAAGGCGTTCGAGGAGGATCTCCTGTTCGTCGAGGTGCCGATGCGGCTCCGCGGCGAGGAGGCCTCATTCCCGGAGTGCGAGACGGTCCCCGTCGACTGGGCGCCCGCCTCGGTGGAGAGTCCTCCCCCGCCCCGCTACGAGCCGCTCCCGGGTGCGACCGCGGAGGTGTACGCGGCGCTGGTCCTCGGCCTCAAGGACTACGTCAACAAGAACGGCTTCCGCCGCTGCGTCGTGGCGCTGAGCGGCGGCATCGATTCCGCGATCGTCGCGACAATCGCGGTCGACGCCCTCGGGGCCGACCGCGTGGCGGGCGTCACGATGCCGTCGCGGTTCTCGTCCGCCGAGACGCGCGGCGACGCCGAGCTTCTCGCGCGCACCCTCGGCATCGAGTTCCACAGCATCCCGATCGAGGGCTTCTTCGGGGCGTTCCTCAAGGACCTGGGCCCCGTGTGGGCCGGCCGGCCGCCGGACATCACGGAGGAGAACCTGCAGGCGCGCATCCGGGGCGTCACGATCATGGCGCTGTCGAACAAGTTCGGCTGGCTCGTGCTGTCGACCGGCAACAAGAGCGAGATCGCGACCGGGTATTGCACGCTGTACGGCGACATGTGCGGCGGCTACGCGCTGATCAAGGACGTGCCCAAGACGCTCGTCTTCGACCTCGCCCGCTGGCGCAACGCGCAGGGGCCCGCGCCCGTGATCCCGCCGTCGACGGTCGAACGCCCGCCCTCCGCCGAGCTGAGGCCGGACCAGCGCGACACCGATTCGCTGCCGCCGTATGACGTGCTCGACCCGATCCTCGAGCGCTACGTCGAGCAGGACCAGTCCTTCGACCGCATCGTGGCCGGCGGGTTCGACCCCGCCGTCGTCCGCCGCGTGATCCGGCTGGTCGACACGAGCGAGTACAAGCGCCGCCAGGGCGCGCCGGGCGTCAAGATCACGCCGCGCGCGTTCGGACGGGACCGCCGCATGCCGATCACAAACCTCTACCGGGAGCGCACATGAGTCCGACGCCGAAGCCCGTCCCCGTGGCCGAGCCCGCCCCCGTGCCGGCGCCCGCCGGCGGCGGCGACAACCTGCAGGAGATGGAGCTGCTCTTCCAGATCAGCCGCGTGCTCGACCAGAGCCTCGACCTGCGCGACGTCGTCAGCCCCGTGCTCGAGGCGTTGTCGCGCCGCATGAACATGCAGTACGGCACGCTGACGCTGCTGAACCGGAAGACGGGCGACATCCTGATCGAGGCCGCGCACGGCCTCTCCGCCCAGCAGGCGCGCCGGGTGCGCTACCGCCTCGGCGAGGGCGTCACCGGCCGCGTCGTCCAGACCGGCCAGCCGGCGGTGATCGCGCGGACGAGCGAGTCGGACGAGTTCCTCGACCGCACGCGCCGCGGCAAGCGCGCGGACACGTCGTTCATCTGCGTCCCGATCCTGGTCGGCAAGGAGGTCGTCGGGGCGCTCAGCGTCGACCAGCCCACCAAGCCCGCCTCCGAGCTCACCGACGACGCCCGCCTGCTGACCATCGTCGCCTCGATGATCGCGCAGGCCGTCAAGCTCCGCCGCCAGGCGCAGGAGGAGCGGGAGCGCCTCGAAGCCGAGAACGCGCGTCTACAGGACGAGCTCCGCGAGCGGTTCCGCCCCGCGAACATCATCGGCAACTCGCACGAGATGCAGCTCGTCTACGACCAGATCGCCCAGGTCTCGCGCAGCCCGGCAACGGTGCTGATCATCGGCGAGACGGGCACGGGCAAGGAGCTCGTCGCCCACGCGATCCACTACAACAGCGACCGCGCCAGCCGGCCGTTCGTGAAGGTCCACTGCGCGGCCCTGCCCGAGGGCATCATCGAGAGCGAGCTCTTCGGCCACGAGAAGGGCGCCTTCACGGGCGCGGACCGCGAGCGCCAGGGCCGGTTCGAACTCGCGGATGGCGGAACGATCTTCCTCGACGAGATCGGCGAGATCTCGGCGTCGCTGCAGATCAAGCTGCTGCGCGTGCTGCAGGAGCGGGAGTTCGAGCGCGTCGGCGGCACGCGGACGATCCGCGTCAACGTCCGCGTGATCGCCGCGACGAACCGCGACCTCCAGCAGATGGTTCGCGACGGCAAGTTCCGCGAGGACCTCTTCTACCGCCTGCACGTCTTCCCGGTCTACGTGCCGCCGCTGCGCAAGCGCAAGGCCGACGTGGCGCTGCTGGCCGACCATTTCCTCGAGAAGTACGCCAAGGCCGCCGGCAAGGGCGTGCGGCGCCTCTCGAGCGCGGTCATCGACATGCTGATGAGCTACCACTGGCCCGGCAACGTGCGCGAGCTGGAGAACTGCCTCGAGCGGGCCGTGCTCGTCGCCGAGGGCGACGTGATCCATCCGCACCACCTGCCCGCGACGCTGCAGACCGCCGAGGCGACCGGGGCCCCCGCGCAGGGCGACCTCGAGACCATGGTCAACGCCTACGAGCGGGACCTGATCGTCGACGCGCTCAAGTCCACCCGCGGCAACATCGCGGCCGCCGCGCGCACGCTGGGCTCCACCTCGCGCATCATCGGCTACAAGGTCCACCAGCTCGGGATCGATCCCAAGCGCTACGTCTCGTAGTCAGTCGTGGTGGAAGACCTCGCGCAGTCCGGCCCACCATTCGCCGGGGGCGCGGTCGGGCAGCGGGATCATGCAGGGCTTGCAGACGTCCCACCAGGCCTGCGTCCGCGGGTCGGCGGCCATCGCGGCCATGTCCGCGTCGAAGTCGGCGCCGCCGTACTCGAAGTAGCTGAAGAGCAGGTGCGCGCCTTCGGGCATCACGCGGTGGAAGATCGAGTAGTTCCGGATCCCGCACGCCGTGATGCGCGAGAGCACGTCCGGCCACACCGCCGCGTGAAGGCGCAGGTACTCCTCCGCCCGCCCCTGCTTCAGCATGCACACGCTCCCGAACCGTTTCATGCCGTCCTCCCCGCGACCCGCGCCGCGCGCAGTGACGCCACGCTAGCAGGAACGCGGCGGGGCTGCCATTCTTCCGTCGCCGCCAGGTCCGTACGACGAACATGGTCGAGCACGCGGACATGAGCGGGGCGTTCCGCGCCGCTTGCCGCCGCGCCCCTTGAGGCGTACAACCCGGCCCCGGGGCGGGCCTCATGAACCGGACTGGCCAGGGTCGGACGGCGGGATGGATGATGCTGGCGATCGCGTTCGCCGTGACGCCCCCGGCGCGGGGCGGACCGGGCGCCGTGGTGACCAGCGAGATCGAGGACTTCGACCCGGCCCGGGCATTGTCCGGCGTGCCCGTGACGCTGTCGCGCATCGGGGCGGAGGGCGACTTCACGCGGGGGATCACCCCCTCCGTCGGGGGCCTCCCCCTTCCCGCCCAGGTCGACGTTCTCCGGCGCGCGCCGGACGGCTCGGTCCGCCACGCGCTCGTGTCGTTCGTGCTCCCGAAGCAGGCGCCGGGCGATCCCATCCGTATCGACTGGATGAATGAACCGCCGCCCCGGCCCCCGCCGTTCGCCTGGGGGTTCGATCCCGTGGCGCTCGCCCCGCGTCTGCACCTCGCACCCGACGGCGGACCGCCGCTCGTTTCCGACCTCGGGCGCATCCTCGGCGGACGCTGGGCCGCGTCGGACCGTGTGCGCGTCCTCCACGACGGCCCCGTGATGAAGGAGATCGAGATCCGCGACATCCCATCGGCCGCCGATGGCGCGCCCGACGCGCGGATGGAGGTGTTCTGGCGCCTCCGGGCCTTCACCGGGCAGCGGTCGGTCCGCATCGAGGCGGTGGTCGAGAACTGCAAGGACCGCGTGAAGGGCGCGAAGCACGCGGTGCAGTACAAGTTCGCCTCGGTCGAACTCTCCGCCGGCGGGCGGTCGCTGTTCCGCGAGGGGCCGTTCGACCACATGGACCAGACGCGCTACCGGATCCTGGCGTGGACCGACGGACCGGTCGAGGACCTGCACCGGCGACCGGAATACGACTACTGGGTCCGGGGTCGCTTCGTGCCTCTCTACCGCTGGACCGCGCCGATGACGCCGGAGAAGGTCGACGCGACGTTCACGCGCCCCTCGGCCGACCGCCCCGCGCTGCGGCGCCGGCAGGGCATCCTCGAGAGCGGGATCCTCCACCGGCACATGCCCGGCACCGGCGGCCGCTGGGAGATGAACCCCTATCCCTCCTGGATCCCCGCCTACCTGATGAGCGGCGCGCCGGGGCTGTACCGCGCGATCCTGCACGCCGACGGCAACGGCGGCGGTTCGTTCTACATCCACGTCCGGCAGGACGGCGCCCCGGGCTACAACGTCTTCACCGTCCGCCAGCCGCCGCTCGACACGGGGTACCGCATCGAACTCTACCGCCTGCCCGACGGGGGCCGACCCGCGGTCCAGCCCGACCACGCCCACGCCCCCTCGCTGGGCTACGTCAGCTATCTCCTGACCGGCGACCGCTTCTACGCGGAGGAGCTGAGCTTCTGGGCGAGCTACCAGATGGGCGAATGGCCGCACAAGGGGCTGAGGTGGCAGGCGCTCGAACGCGCCTTCGCGTGGAGCCTGCGGCAGGTCGCCGACGCGGCCTTCATCCTGCCGGAGGACCATCCCCTCCAGCCGTACTTCGTCCAGGGCGTCGACCGCTGCCTCGACGAGATGACCGGGGGGCTCGTGCGCTCCGGCCGCCGCGTGCACAGTCCGCCGGCCGGGTCGTGGCAGGGTTCGGGGCGCCCCTTCTGGGTCAACGCCCGGTACGGCTCCGCGTGGCAGTACGCCTGGGTCGTCTGGTCCCTCGGCAACGCCGTCGACAAGGGGTTCCCGAAGGCGGCGGCGGTGCGCGACTGGACGGCGGAGTACATCGTCGGGCTCTACACCTCCGACGACGAGTACCGCGCGCCCGACGGGACGGCGTACCGCTACGACCCGCGCGATGCAATGACCTACTCCACCGCGATCGAGCGGCTCGAGACCCGGGTCGTCACGAACCGGCAGGGACGGCGCGACCTCGAGATCGTCCGCAGCCTCGGTCCCATCGAGAACTACGGCGAGGTCTGGTACGTGACGAAGATGAACGAGGACAACGCGTGGACCTCGCAGACCGGCCCGGGGCCCGGGCCGGGGCCCGACGGGCTGTGGCCCCTGCGCGCGGACGGCTGGGGGCACGGGCGCACGTGGGACGTCACGAAGGGGCAGTCGCGCCCCGCCTACTCCTGGCACCGCTACGGCGCGTGGCCGGCGCTCGTCACGGCGGTCGAGGCCGGCGTCCCGCGCGCGCAGGAGGCGTGGCGCATCATGACCGGTCTCGCCGGACCGAAGGGCGAGTACGACATGGAGATGGTCCCCCGCCGCGGCCTCCCCGCCCCGGCGGACCCCGTTCGGAGACGTGACGAGGGATAGAACTCCCGCGCCGCCCATCGTTCATGACGGGTCCCCCGCTGATTTCGCCGGCCGAAAGTGTAACATTATTGGGTGCGGTCGCATCGGCCAGTGTTACACTTTGTGAAACAGGGCGACCGGCCCCTGGATATCCGTCGGGGAGAGGCGGACGCCGTCGCCGCGGCGGCGCGAAGGAGAATGCCATGTCGAACGTGATCCTGACCGTCGGGGAGGCGCGGGTGCTGGGATGCCTCGTCGAGAAGCAGATGACGACGCCGGAGTACTACCCGCTGACGCTGAACGCGCTCGTCGCCGCGTGCAACCAGAAGAACAACCGCGATCCGGTCGCCGCCTTCGACGAGGCCGCCGTCGTGATCGCCGTCGACGGCCTGCGCGACAAGCGGTTCGCGGCCATGGTCAGCGAGGCCGGCGCCCGGGT
>CAYODK010000259.1:0-6614 GCA_964402695.1 uncultured Verrucomicrobiota bacterium | reverse complement strand
CTTCTATGCGGCCACGGGGAACATCCGGCGAACAGCATCGGCGGTGATGGGCGTATCGAGGTCATGGAAGGACTGGAGTGCCCGCAGGATGGACCGGAACCGTCCCTCGCATCGCTCGACCAACAGGGCGATCCCATTTCGGTCCTCCACGGGGATGTCGTAGCGGCGGCAGATCCCAGCGATCCACTCGACCAGCACGCTGCGGCTCGGCGGGATCATCTCGATCTCATACATGCGGTCTCGCACGGCAGAATCCAGCCGCTCAGGGTTGGTCGTCGTGCCGATGAGGAATCCCCGCTCCCACGTCACATCGAGAGCCGCCCGCAGAATCCGCTGGTGGGTGATGCGGAGTTCATGCATCTCATCCACCACCAGAGGCACCCAGCGAGGTGTGGGATCGGAGCAGAGCATTCCCGCCCCGCCCGAGCTGGCCATGTTGAGGAGCATCTCGAACCGCTCCTCGTTAACCTCGCTCCCGGTGGTGCTCGTCATGCCGGACCAATACGCCGCCTTCCGGCATACATCGCACGTCCCGCAGGGCTCGGTGCTGCCGACAGGGCGACCAGCACACCCGGCCGCATCGGTCAGCAGCTTGGCAAGCAGCGACTTGCCAGCTCCCATCTCCCCCGAAACGAGGATGGCCTTCGGGAATCGCTCTTCCCGGAGCCACATTTTGGCCAGCGACTTCGCCGTGTCGCACCCGACCAGATCGTCGAGCCGTCGGGGCATCATCTCTTCCCGGATGTTGTGGTGCTTCTTCATGCCGCTTCTCCCTTCCGGTGGCAGCGGGCGAGCAGCTCGTCGCAGCGGGACCGGATGGTGAGGAGGGTCGACTCGAAGTGCCATGCGTCATGGGGCTCCGCCTCGATCATGGCGGCGATATGGTCCACGAGCCCCGTGCCCAGCCGGACGAGACGCTGGCGATGCTCGGCGATGTGGGGGATCGCTTTGACCTCCACGGAGGACGCCCGTTGCAACACGGCAATCACATCCTCGATGGTCTGCACTTCCTTGACGCCGAGGGTCTCGGGGACGGAGGGCTCAACAACCGGAGCCTCCTGCGGGTCCTCCTTCGGCTTGGCGGGCTTACGCCGCTGCGACCGGAGCATCTCCGTGACGAGGGACTGCGTCTGCTGGACGGTGTAGCTCCCGTCCCGGATCTTCTCGACGGCTTCCCCGACCAGCCGTTCCCCGTCGGGGTGGTCGATGAGCCGTCCCAGCTCGACGTGGTGCGAGTGGGACAGATTTTGCAGATCTGCATTATTGGAGTGCCGCTGCCCGACCAGCCAAGCATTCCTATAATTATAGACGCTGCGGAGGGAGATCCCGGCAAGGTCGGCGATATGGGGCATGAGCTTGTCGCCGTAGCGATGCCCGTGCTCCGCCTCGAAGGCACAGATGATCTCGCCGATCTCGGACTGGGCGACTTGCATGCCACGGACGAGTCCACGGATATGCTGGGTGAACTTGGCCTCGTCTTGCACGAGGGTCGCCAGCGTCGGGCTGACGGGGGTGGTGTTCTTCGTCGTGCTCATGACCTACCTACCTTTCAGGGCTTTTGCCCATTTGTTTCTTGACCTTCGGAGACATCGTCAAGGCAGACTCCGTGCCTGCTCTATTTGTCGGTATCCCAGTTCCACGCCACCTCGGGGCACAATACACCCTGATGAGGTATGGAGATTCCTTGCTCTAGCGTTCTAACTTATTCCGCCGCAACACGGTGCCAGCGGCTATCTGCTTCCCTTTCCTCAGGCCTTTTCGGCCGTCATAGGAAGAGAAGCATCGAATCGACTTTAGAGGTAGAGGTCATGGTTCTTGTCCGTTTTCGATGGTGAAAAGCCTACAAAAATCGGCAAAGGAAGTCAAGCCTTCTCTAAGGCTATTTGAGGGTGTCTTGCCTCGACGCACTGCATCAGGACCCAGCCAGTTATACGCATAGCGTTTACAGGTAAGCCATTAAGCCATTCACGATGGCCAAGATGCCTCTCGGTCGTCAATCACTGGGCTATGTTGGCGAGGTAAACAGATACAAGACGAGTGTTTGAAAACCCGTCTGGAGTGGTGACGAGTGGATCAGGAACCCGTCTGGAGTGTTTTGAAACCCGCCCGAGGGAGTCTGGAGTGGTGACGAGTGGATCTACACCACAACGAAGACAGCCGCCGGGGGTCCGGCGGGCGTCCTTCGGCCTTGCGGCTTACTTCAGATGCTTGGCGGGGTCCTCCTGAACCAGCCAATCGCTCCCCACGACGGTGATCCGCCATGCCCGTTCGTGGTAGACGGGGCGTCCCGTTCCGTCCTTGCCACGGAAGAGCCGGACCTCCGTCACCACCGCCCCCCGTAGCACCGTCAGGGGGATGTGAACCTTCCGTTCCGTCCGGTCCCAGACCCCGTTGTCCCACATCCCGCTCGGGGTCAGGCGGCGTTCATACAACTTGAGGGTCGCCGTCTTCATCCCAGCACCACAACCTCGGCGTCGGCGTCCAGCACGACCGCCCGGTCGGGGGCGACCCGCAGCTCGATCTGCCAGCGGTTCACCAGCTCGTTGTGGAACCGCTCCCGTGACAGGACCGTCGCCGCCCCCATGGGTCCGTTGGGCGTCAACGCCATCAGGAGGTCGTCGCCCTCTTCGATGGCTTTGGCGGGCTTCGTATAAAGGACTCGCTGTTTCATGTTCAGGCCTTCTTCTCGGTGGCCTTCGCCGCCTTGCCCTTCGGGGGCTTCTGGGTTGCCACCTCGGCGTCCGTCAGGAAGAGCGGGCGGATGCGGATCTTCTTCTCGGCGTTCTTCTCTACAAGGAACCGCCCCCGGTTCGTGCGGTGGTTGGGCTGGCGGAACCACATCAGCATATACTCGACCAGCCGGGCTTCCTTGCCCGTCAGGTCGGCGACCTTGGCGACCAGCTCCTTGCGGTCGATCCAATCCTTGCTGCCTTCCCGGAAGAGCACCCCCGTGGCGGACCCCGTGCGGAACATCTGGCGATCCACCGTCTCCTTCAGTTCCTTCTTATAGCGTCCGCCCTTGGGCGTTGTGGGCGTCGTGTTGGCGTCCTTCGCCGGGGCGGGAGCCTTGGCGGGGGGCTGCTCCGCTGGGGCCGTGGCGAGCATCGTGGGCGGCAGGGCGGGCGTCGTGGGGGCCTCCGTCGCCTTGGCGTTGGGGGCCTTCTTGGTGGTCTTCGTCGTCGCCTTCTGCGTCTCGGTCTTCTGCGTCTTCTTCGTGCTCATTCGGTCTCTACCTTTCTGGGCGTATCGCCCTTGGTCTGAGACACATGAGCCATTACGGGTGGGACACCTCCAGTGGTTTCTTCAGCTTTGTTTGGGGCGGAATACGACCCCGGAGGAAGGCAAGGGGCAAGACTTAGACCGCTGCCAGAGCGGCTAGGACCACATTACGCCCAAAGATGACAGGAACGTCGTCCGATCGGGCTCGCGCCCGAGCGTGTACTCGGAGATCACCGCGCCCTGTCTCGCGATGCGGTCGGCCAGCGGGCGGGCCTCGGCCGGGTAGAGGCGGTCCAGCGCGCCGCCGAGCACGGCGATCGTGCGTCCCCCCGCCTTCAGCGCCCCCTCGTGCGCCGCGATGTCGATGCCGCGCGCCAGCCCGCTGACGACCGTGAACCCGGCCTTGGCCAGTTGGAAGCCGAGCCGGTCGGCGACGCCCTTGCCGTACTGCGTGCACCGGCGCGATCCGACGACCGCGATGCACTGGCGGTCGCGCGGAAGGAGGTCGCCGGCGACGTAGAGCGCGAGCGGTGGATCGTGGATCTTGAGGAGCGCCGCCGGGTAGTCGGGATCGGCGGGCGTCACGAGCCGCGCGGACATCGCGCGGGCCTTCGCCTCCTCGGCCGCCGGGTCGGCCTCCGCCCGGCGCGCCACGATCGCGGCCGCCAGTTCGCGGCCGATCCCCTCGGCCCCGCGGAGCGAGGCCTCGTCCGACTCGAAGATCGCCTGCAGCGACCCGAGATGCGCCACCAGAGCACGGACCCGGACCGGACCGAGCTGGTCGATCAGGTTCAGGGCGATGTAGGCGTCGCGGTCCGTCATGAAGGAGGGTTCAGGTGTCGGGAGGAGGAGTTTCAAGTTCCACGTTTCAAGTTTCAGGTTCGGAGCTTCGCGGGGTCGGATGTTCCACGGTTGGCTGTTGGGTGTTGGATGTTGGTTGTTGGATGTTGACGGTCGGGGCCGCCCTTCGATGTTCGGCGTTCGCCGCCTCCTCATCGCCCTCCGGCGCCTCGGCGGCGCCGTCGTCGTCCGCCTCCTCGTCGCGGACCTTCGCCGACTTGCGGCGCGTGCGGAAGAGGTCCATCTGGGCGCTGCGAAGCAGGCCGTAGGACTTCAGGATCCGCATCAGTTGCATCACGTCGGACTGGTCGTAGACGAAGTGCGACCGCACCATCCCGGACAGTTCGAGCAGGATGGTCCGGAACGGCAGCACCCCGGCGATGCCGCTTTCGCGGATCATGTCCAGCGCCCTGCGCTGCAACTCCACCGAGGCCGGCAGCCCGGGCAGGCACAGCACCGGCGTCACCGCCTCGACGCCCAGGCGCCGGGCGGCCTCCTTCAGGACATCCGGCGCGCCGATGCGCAGCACGTCGGGCGACGACTCCAGTGTCGACGGCGAGAACCGCTCCGTATGCCAGCCGCGGATGCCGACGACCATCGCGCGCACGCGGCGCAGGTCCGCGCCGGTCCAGACGCCCGGGTCGGGCGCGACACCGGATGCGTTCGGATTCCACGCGAGCAGGTCGATTTCCTCGTCCGGCCGCTTCGCGCGCGCCACGACCTGGTACTTGCGCGGCTGGAGGACCGTGAACCCGAGCCCCTCCAGGTAATCGCGGACGATCGCCTCACTGACGGCAGACATCCCACGCCTCCTTCATCAGCGCCGGCGTCGCCTCGACACCGTGGCGCACCCGCCCGATCCGCTCCGCGAGGACGAACCTCGGAACGCGGGACGCGGCCTTCTTGTCCAGCGCCATGGCCCGCAGGAGCCCGGGCCACGTCGCGCGCAGGCCCCGCGCCGAGGCCGGAAGCCGGAAGGCCCGCAGAAGCGCGGCGAGGCGGGCGAGATCGACCTCCGGGAACCCGCACAGGCGCGACGAGAGCCACGCCGCATACACCATCCCCGCGGCGACCGCCTCGCCGTGGAGCACCCCCTCGTAGCCCGCGGCGTTCTCCAGCGCGTGGCCGAGGGTATGGCCGAAGTTGAGGATCGCACGCACGCCGCCCTCGCGCTCGTCGGCGCCGACAACCTCCGCCTTGATCGCGCAGCAACGGGCGATGACCCGGTCCATCAGCGCCCGGTCGCACGCGAGAACGTCCGCCGCGCGTCGTTCCAGCAGCCGGAACAGGTAGGCGTCGCGGATGACGCCGTACTTCACCACCTCGGCGAGCCCCGCGGCGTACTCGCGTCGCGGAAGCGTCGCCAACGTGTCCGTATCCGCCAGCACCAGCGACGGCTGGTGGAACGCCCCGACCAGGTTCTTGCCGCGCGGCAGGTCGATCCCCGTCTTGCCTCCGACGGAACTGTCGACCATCGCCAGAAGCGAGGTCGGGATCTGGACGAACGCGATGCCCCGCAGGTAGGAGGCCGCGAGGTAGCCGGCGAGGTCGCCGACCACGCCACCGCCGAGGGCGACGACGAAGGACTTCCGGTCCAACCCGGCGTCCAACGCGCGGTCGTAGAGACCGAACAGGCGCTCCCCGCACTTCGAGGCCTCCCCCGCCGGCACGACCGCCACCGACACGCGGTAACCCGCCCCCTCCAGAGCCTCCCGGACCGGCCCCGCGTAGTGCCGGGAGACGTTCCGGTCCGTCACCACCAGCGCCGAGCCCCGGAGCCCCGCCTCCCGGCACATCCCGCCGGCACGCGGCAGCAGCCCGCCCCCGACGAGGATACGGTAGCTGCGCTCCCCCAGTTCGACTCGTACGACCTTCGGCATGGGGTGTGGAAATACCCCCGGGCTCGCGTTCTGTCAACCTTGTGCCGTCCCCCGGATGAGGCGTCACAAGCACCCGCACCACGGAGATGCCTGGTGTTTGAATACAATGGTGACGCGGGCCAGTTCGTTTGATTGAAGATAGCTCAGGATGGCGGGCATGGTGCCCGATCCGCATCGGAGGAGACAGAATGAAGGCAAGTCGTTGGATGACAATCGCGACCGCGATCGCGGCCGTGACGACGACCGTTCAGGCCGAGCGCCCGGACGATCGCAGCCGCTCGCGCGGCGATGACCGTCGTGAGACGCCCCCGTGGGCCCAGATGATGCGGGGGGGACAGCGCCCCCAGGCGCCTGCATGGGGACGCGGAATGCAGAGCGGCCGCCCCGACATGCGGTCGTTCCTACAGGATCGTCCCATGCTCCGCGGGTTCATGGAGCGGAATCCCGAACTGGCCAAGCGCATCCGTGAAAAGATGATGCAGCGCGGAATGCCGGGGCCTGGCGGGATGGTCCGGGGTGGCGGGCCGATGGGGCGCGGTGGGATGCCGTGGGCGGCCCCGTCGGACCGTCGCATGGGCGCCGCCCCTTGGATGGGAGCCCGCGGTCCCGGCAGGATGGGTATGCAGGGCCCGCCGCCCGGCATGCAGCGTCAACCCGGGTGCCCGTGCGAATGTC
>CAYODK010000258.1:0-6681 GCA_964402695.1 uncultured Verrucomicrobiota bacterium | reverse complement strand
TGAGGTCTCGATGGACGAGACCGATCTCCCGCAGACGCCGGCCGAGCTGCTGCTGATCCTCGCGGCCATCGCCGACGAGGGGATCCCCGCGCAGACGATCGCGCCGAAGTTCACCGGGAGGTTCAACAAGGGCGTCGACTACGAGGGCGACCCGGAGGCCTTCGCCCGCGAGTTCGAGGCCGATGTCGCGGTCGCCGCCTACGCCGTGCAGGAGTTCGGCCTGCCCCCGACGCTCAAGCTGAGCGTCCATTCCGGCAGCGACAAGTTCAGCCTCTACCCGCACCTCCGCGCGACGCTGGCGCGGACCGGCGCCGGGCTGCACCTCAAGACCGCCGGCACGACGTGGCTCGAGGAGCTGATCGGGCTCGCCGCGGCGGGCGGCGCGGGCCTGGCGGCGGCCAAGGAGATCTACGCGGAGGCGTTCGCGCGCTACGACGAGATGGTGGCGCCCTACGCGGCCGTGATCCACGTCCGCCGGGAATCCCTGCCGCCGGTCGCGGACGTGATGCGGATGACGTCCCACGACTTCACGTCGGCCCTTCGGCACGACCCGCGGAACCCGCGCTTCGACGCCCAGTTCCGGCAGTTCCTCCACGTGAGCTACAAGGTCGCCGCGGAAATGGGCGGCCGGTTCTTCGACGCGCTCGGCGCCTGCGAGGCCTCGGTGGCCGCCCACGTGCAGGCGAACATCCTGGAGCGGCACCTGCGCCCGGTGTTCGGCTGACCGCGGCGGCGGCGCGGCCGCCTCAGCCGCACCGGTTCCAGCAGAACGTGCACAGGCGCGAGAGCGGCAGGCCGATCGCGGAGGCCATGTCGTCGAGACGCTGGTACATCACCGACGAGAGGCCCAGGTTCTCGCCGATCCGCGCCAGCATCTCCCGGTACTGCGGCGTGTCCGGGTCGCAGTAGGCCGCGGGCGGATCGCCGTCGTGGCCCTCCATCTCCCGGACGATCCGCCGGGCAATGAGGTCGAACTCCGACTTCGAGCGGGAGAAGTTCAGGAACGGACATCCGTACATCAGCGGCGGACAGGCCGGCCGCATGTGGACCTCGCGCGCGCCGGCCTCGAAGAGGCGCTTGATCGTATCGCGCAGCTGCGTCCCGCGGACGATCGAATCCTCGCAGAACAGGATGCGCTTGCCGCGGATGAGCTCGGGCACCGGGATCAGCTTCATGCGAGCGACGAGGTCGCGCACCTTCTGGTTCTGCGGCATGAAGCTGCGCGGCCACGTCGGCGTGTACTTGACGAACGGGCGGCGGTACGGCACGCCCGCCTCGGCCGCGTAGCCGAGGCCGTGGCCCACGCCGGAATCCGGGATGCCCGCGACCGCGTCGACCTCGATGCGCTCGCGCAGGGCCAGCAGCGCGCCGCTGCGGTTGCGCATGTCCTCGACATTCCGGCCCTCGTAGGTCGACGCCGGGTAGCCGTAGTAGACCCAGAGGAACGAGCAGACCCTCATCTCCTCGCGCGGCGGCACGACCGTCTCGGCGCCGTCCGCGGTGAGACGGACCACCTCGCCGGGTCCCAGATCGCGCACCACGGCGTAGTCGAGGTTCGGGAATGCGCAGGTCTCGAAGGTCGCGGCCCACGCCCCCTCCTTGCGGCCCAGGATCACGGGCGTGCGGCCCCAGCGGTCGCGCGCCGCGTAGATGCCCTCGCCGGTCAGCAGGAGCAGCGAGCACGAGCCCTGGATCGTCTCCTGGACGCGGCGGATGCCCTCGGCGAACGTCGCCTCCTGGTTGATCAGCGTCGCGATGAGTTCCGTCGGGTTGATCTCCCCGCCGCTCATCTCGGAGAAGTGCGTCGCCCGCTTCAGGAACGCCTGCCGGGCGAGTTCGTCGAGGTTCTTCACCACGCCGACGGTCACGATCGCGTAGAGACCGAGGTGCGAGCCGATCAGCAGGGGCTGGTCCTCGTAGTCGCTGATGACCCCGATGCCCGTCGTGCCGGACAGACCGTCGATGTCGGCGTCGAACTTCGACCGGAACTGCGCGTTCGTGATGTCGTGGATCACCCGGTCGATGCCCGTCCCGTTCCACACCGCCATCCCGCCGCGCATCGTGCCGAGGTGGGAATGGTAGTCCGTCCCGTAGTACAGGTCCGTGATGCAATCCGTCTTCGAAGCCACGCCAAAGAAGCCGCCCATGCCCGCCCTCCGCACCGTTGAAGCCCGCCCGCACCCGACTGCGGGCGCGAGGCTACCGCATGCGGAGGCGGAAGGGCAAGCAAAGGCCGGCGCGATGGCGAAGGCCCGTGCGGGCGAGCCACGGCCCGGTCGAGCTCACGGGGCGGCGGGCAGGAGGCGGACCAGGACGCAGCCGTGGCGGGGGACGCGGGCCTCGAACCGGCCATCGTGGACGCCGAGGTCCTTCTGCCGCCAGAGGTCGCGGACGCGGCGGGGACCGGCGAGGCCGAGGTCGGACCATTCGACGGCGGCCGCCTGCTCCTCCTCGTCCAGGTTGAAGAGACCGACGGCGACCGAACCGTCCTCCATCGGCCTGGCCCACACCTGCGCGGACCCGCGCACCGCGACGCGGGCGGCCTGCCGGCCGAGCGGGTCCTGGTTGACCTCGAGGACCTCGTCGTTGGTCAGCAGGTTCAGCGTGAAGGCGTCCAGTTGCTCGAGGTCGCAGCCGATCAGGAGCGGCGCGGCCAGCAGGCACCACAGGCTGATGTGCGAGTACTGCTCGCTCGGGGTCAGGCGCGTCGGATGCAGCTTCGGTCCCCACCCGACGTGGCCGACCACGAGCATGTCGGGGTCGTTCCAGTTGCCCGGGCCGGCGAAGAGCTCGAGGCCGAACTGCTGGAAGCCGATGGACGTCACGCTCGCCCACGTGTCGACGATGTCGCCCGTCGTGCGCCAGCAGTGACCGCCCACCTTGTCGCCCCACGCGGACACGTTGCCCATGCCGTACTGGCACAGGCTGTAGACGATGTCCCGCGTCTGGGCCCGCAGCGCCCCGCCCATCAGCAGGTACGGCTTCATCAGTTCGTGGAGCGTGCTGCCCTTCGCGACCTTCGTGTAGGTGCACCAGTCGTACTTGAGGTAGTCGAAGCCCCACGCGGCGTACTGCGCCGCATCCGCCGCCTCGTGGCCGTGGCTTCCCACGCAGCCGCCGCACGTCAGGGGACCGGGCGACGAGTAGATGCCGGCCTTCAGGCCGAGCGAGTGGATCCGGGCGACCAGCCCCTTCATGTCCGGGAACCGGGGGTTCGGCGCGATGCGGCCGTCGGGATGGCGCCCGGGCCCCTGCAGCGTCGGGTCCTTGTCGCCCGGCTTCACCTGCCAGTAGTCGTCGATGTTGATGTAGGTCCAGCCGTGCCGCGAGAGTCCGCTGCGCACCATCGCCTCGGCCGCGCCGGCGATGCGCTCCTGCGTCACCGCGCCCGCGAAGCAGTTCCAGCTGTTCCAGCCCATCGGCGGCGTCAGCGCGAGCCGGTCGCCGGCGACGATCCGGAGCCCCCGCGTCGCGACGCCCCGCGCGTTGCGGGCGGTGAGCCGGACGTTGTACTCGCCTGCGGCCGGCGTCGTGCCGGCCAGGATGCCGGTCTGCGCGTCGAGGACGATGCCCGCGGGCAGCCCCTCGGCCGCATAGGTCATCGGCCGGTCGCCCGAGGCCGCGATCGCGAAGAGGAACGGGTTGCCGGGACGGGCGCCGAAGACACGCGCGCCGTTGATGCGCGGCTCCGGCGGCACGGGCGGGGTGAGGACGTAGGGCTCCTCCGGCGGCACCGGCGCAAGGGCCTCGGGCCGGCCGCCCTCGGTCACGAAGACCGCCTCGGCCCAGTCGGCGTGGTCGCCGTCGATGCCGTCGCCGCCGTCGGTCACACGCAGAACGATGCCCGTCCGACCCGACAGGTCCAGGTCCACGACGACGGCGGGCTCGCCGGCCGTCCGAACCCCGCTCGACCAGATCCGCGCGCCGTCGGAGAGCACGACGAACTCGACGCTGCCCTTCCCGCGGGCCTGCACCTCGTCGTCCACCCCGACCTTCGCGCGGAACCGGGACGGACCGCCGGGCAGCTTCACACGCATCACGCTCTCCGCGTGCGTGCCGACGCCGTGCGCGTACTCGGCCCCCGCGATCCGGAGCTTGTTGGCGTCGACACTGTGGTCCGGCAGCGCCTTCCCCCAGCCCGACGTCATCTGCTTGAGATCGAGCGAGGACAGTCGCGTCTCCTCCGCCGCCCCCGCCACGCCCGCCGCCAGGATCGCCGCCCCGAGAACCCACCGCACGTTCATGTCGCACCTCGGCGGAGGCCATACCCCACGCCGCGACGGCCTGCAAGCCGGAAGCCACCGCGCGCTTGGCTTCCTGCTCCGGACGGCGTGTAATGACGCGCATGAATCGACCTCCACCCTCCCTCGCCCCGCTGGTCCGGCTTGCGACGCTCGTCCTCCTGCCCGCCGTCGCCGCGCCCGTCCGGGCGCTGCCCGCCGACGCGCCCGGTCCCGCGTGGCCGGTCCTCCGCCCCGCCACCGGGCGCGAGCCGCTGCCGGGGACGGAATCGCTGACCCTCACGGGCGACATCAGCCGCCTGCTCGTCGAGGCCAACGACCGGTTCCTCGACGAACGCATCGCCGCCGTCGCGGCGGAGCGGGCCGCGCGATGGCTGAGGGAGGATGCATCCGAACACAGCCCGGCGGCGGCCGCGGAGGCGCACCGCGCCCGCCTGCGGCGGATGCTGGGCATCGGACGCGATGCGCGGGCGACGCCGGCGGAGTTCGAGTTCCACGGCGCCCACAAGGAGGGTCCGCTGGCCGCCGGCCCGGGCGTCCGGATCCACGCCGTACGCTGGGCCGCGTTCGGGGAGGTCCACGGGGACGGCCTCCTCGTCGAACCGGACGGCACGGAGGTCCCGCCCGCCGCGGACCTCGTGCTGCTGCCCGACGCGGATCAGCCGCCCGAGGAACTGGCGGGCCTCGCCGCCGGCGCGCCCGCCGCCGCCCACGCCCTCCGCTTCGCGCGGGCGGGATGCAGGGTCCTCGTTCCGGGGCTGATCGGCCGCACGATCAACGCCCACAAGATGACGGACCGCGAATGGCTCCACCGGCCCGCCTTTGAACTCGGACGCCACCTGCTGGGCTACGAGATCCAGAAGGCGATCTCGGGGATCGACGCCCTCCTCGCATCGCAGGGGGCGTCGCCGCGGAAGGTCGGCATCGCCGGCTGGGGCGAAGGCGGCCTGATCGCCCTCCACGCCGCCGCGCTGGACGAGCGGATCGCGACCGCCCTCGTCAGCGGCTGCTTCGGCCCGCGCGAGGCGCTCTGGACCGAGCCGGCCGAGCACAACATCTTCGGACTCCTGGCGGAGTTCGGCGACGCGGAGATCGCGTCCCTCGTCGCGCCCCGCCCCCTCGCGATCGAATCGGGCTGCGCGCCTGACTTCGCCTTCCGTCCCGGTCCCGACGGCGGGATCGAGCGCCTCGACCGGCCCGCCGCGCTGAACGGGAAGCCCGGCCGGTTCCTGCGGCCCTCGGCCGAAGCCGTCGCGGCGGAGACCGCGCGACTGCGCCGGCTCGTCGGCGGCCGCGGCCGCGTCGCATCGAGCACGAGCGACCGCCCCTTCGGCGCCACCGCCACCGCCGCCCTGCTCGAGGGACTCGGCGCCGCCGCGCCGGCGCCCGCCGGATCGCCGGCACCCTGCGAACCGGCCCTGCCTCCTGTGGACCCGGCCCGGATCGCGGCCCGCCATGCGGCCCGGGTCGCGGAGATCGAGCGGCACAACCGCGCGGTGCTCACCGGCTCGGCGGCGGAACGGGAGGCGTACTTCCGCGACCTGAAGACCGGAAGCCTTGCCGACTTCCAAACCACGATCGAGCCCTACCGCGAGCGGTTCCGCACCGCCGTCATCGGCGACTTCGACGTGCCGCTCGCGCCGCCGCACCCGCGCAGCCGCCCCCTGCAGGAGGGGGCCTCGACGGTCAGCTTCGAGGTGGTGCTGGATGTCTTCCCGGGCACGATCGCCTACGGAATCCTCACGCTCCCGGCGGACCTCGATCCCTCGCGCGGCCCCCGGCGGCCGGTCGTCGTGTGCCAGCACGGCCTCGAGGGGAGACCGCAGGACGTTGTCGGCGAGGCGAAGCACGGCGCGTACGCCGCGTTCGCCACGCGGCTGGCCGAGCGCGGCTACGTGACGTTCGCGCCGCAGAACGGCTACCTCGGCCACGACCTCTTCCGCCTGCAGCAGTTCAAGGCCCAGTCGATCGGAACCACCCTGTTCTCGACAATCGTCGCGCAGCACCGGCAGATCACCGACTGGCTCGCGGGATTGCCCTTCGTCGATCCCGACCGCATCGCGTTCTACGGCCTCAGCTACGGCGGCAAGTCCGCGATGCGGATCCCGCCCCTGGTCCCCCGGTACTGCCTGTCGATCTGCTCCGGCGACTTCAACGAGTGGGTCTGGAAGAACGCGGCGACCGACGCCCGGAGCCTGCGCTACAGCTACGCAAGCCGGCAGGAGTACGAGATCTTCGAGTGGGACCTGGGCGGAACGTTCAACTACGCCGAGATGGCCGCCCTGATCTGCCCGCGGCCGTTCATGGTCGAGCGAGGCCATTTCGACGGGGTCGCGCCGGACGAGACGGTCGCCGCCGAGTTCGCGAAGGTCCGCCACCTGTACCAGGCGCGGCTCGGGATCGGCGATCCGCTGATCGGCCTCCTCGCCGCCGCGCTCGT
>CAYODK010000257.1:0-6794 GCA_964402695.1 uncultured Verrucomicrobiota bacterium | reverse complement strand
AAGCCCTCGCGCTCGACGACGGCGACGGCGGCCGCGCCGTCATCGTCACCGCGGACGTGATCGGCTTTCCCCGGGACATGACCGATGCCATCGCGGAGCGCATCGGCAAGCAGCACGGACTCCGGCGGGACCAGGTTCTCTTCAACGCGTCCCACACCCACTACGGTCCCGTGGTGCGATCCAACCTCTCGACGATGTACGCATTCGACGAGTCCGAGCGCGGGCGCATCCAGGCCTATGGCGGCCGTGTTATGGACGATCTCGTGTCCCTCGTCGGCGCCGCGCTGGCCGACCTGGCGCCCGCGCGCCTGGCCTGCGGACATGGCCGCGCCACGTTCGCCACCAACCGCCGCGAGGCCTCGGCCGGCGGCGTGAAGCTCGGCGTGAACCCGACCGGTCCGGTGGATCCCGACGTGCCCGTGCTGCGCGTGACCGCGCCCGACGGCCAGCTGCGCGCGGTGTTGTTCGGCTACGCATGCCACGGCACGACGCTGGCGGCCCGCTTCACGGAGGTCGACAGCGATTTCGGCGGCTTCGCCCAGCGAGCGCTCGAGGCCGCCCATCCGGGCGCGACGGCGCTTTACATGATCCTGTGCGCGGGGGACCAGAACCCGAATCCGCGCGGCGAGTACGAGCATCTGGAGCGGCACGGGCGCGAACTGGCCGGGGCCGTCGAAACCGCGCTGGCCGCGGAGATGCGCCCCGTGCGGCCGCCCATCCGAACCGCGCACAGGGTGGCGGACCTGGAGTTCGCCCCGCACACGCGCGAGATGTTCGAGAAGGAGGCGGCGGGTGAGGACGGCCAGGCGCCGACGCCGCACAAGAAGCGCCGCGCGCAGAAGATGCTGGCGGGGTACGACCGGGGTGATCCCGTGCGGACCCTTCCGCTCCAGATTCAGGCGATCCGGCTCGGCGGCGACTTCTCGCTGCTCGGCCTGAGCGGCGAGGTGGTCATCGACTACGCCCTGCGGATGAAACGCGAGATGCCCGGCGAGAACCTCGCGGTCGCGGGGTACTGCAACGATGTCAGCTGCTACATTCCCTCGCTCGAGGTCCTGCGCGGCGGCGGCTACGAGCCGGTGACCAGCATGATCTACTACGGCCAGCCCGGGCCCCTGGCGACGAACGTCGAGGAGTCCGTGGTCGCCGCGGCCCGCGCAACGCTGCGCGAGGCCGGCGCCCCCTAGCGCGCCCCGGGTTCCCTGAAAACGGCAGGTGGGGCCGGGCGGCTCGCCCGGCCGAACCGGGCTCCATGATGCGCCCCATGCCGTCTGCACACGGTCTCACATCCGGCCCAAATCCTCGGCCAGGCTTGGTCCATCAGGAACGAGCGATGCTTCGATGGCTATCCGCACGGCGCCGACCCTGCTTCGCGCGGACGCTATGCAGGGCGGGCCCTGCCTCGCGAAGACGCTTCGCAGGGCACGGCGGAGCGGCGCCCTCCAGACACTTCCTCTCGTATCTCTATGGAACGGGCCTGGAGGGCCGCGCTCCGTCGCGGCCGTGCCCATCCGTACTTCACACGAGTGGTCACCGGATATCCACGGCTTCGCCGAAGATTTGTGTCCGGTCTCCATCCTTGTTCGGTCCATGCCCTTCTGGCACTCTCGGGGCGCGCCGGATGGCGGTCGCGACGGACAGTGGAAGCGTCCGCTCCGGAGACGGGACACGGATATGCCCAAAGCGATCATGGATCCGGAGCACGTCCGGAACTTCGCCAACGAACTCAAGCGGTTCCACGACGACCTTCAGGGACGGATGAACTCCCTGCAGGCCCGGTTCGCCTCGCTGGGGGAGACCTGGGAGGACCAGGAGCACGACAAGTTCGCTGAGGAATTCAAGGTCGGGATGAAGGCGCTCCGCCGTTTCCTGGAGGCATCCGGGAAGCACGCGCCGTACCTGCTGCGAAAGGCGCAGCGGATCGAGGAGTACCTCAGCCAGAGGTGAGCCGGACGCGCCCCGAAGGCCATGCAGAACCAGGCGAACATCACATCGATCGAGGCGATCGAGTCCTTCCGCAGCGCCCTCGTCGCGTACCGGGAGAAGGCGTGCGCGGCCCTCGACGAGGCCGGGACGGCGATCCAGCGATTCAAGGACTGGCTCCGTCACGAGCGCAAGGCCTACTGGCAGAACGAGGTGCGGATCCGGGGGCAGGCGTTCGAGGAGGCGAGGCAGGCTTGGTTCGCGTCCCGGCTTCTGGAACAGCGGACGACCGGCACGAGGGAGGTCGCCTACAAGCGCGCCCGCCACGCGCTGCGCGAGGCCGAGGAGAAACTGGCTGTCGTGAAGAAATGGGGGCAGGCGTGCGACAGCCGGATCGACCCCCTGGCCCGGCAGGTGGACGCGATGTACAAGCTGCTCGCGAGCGATGTCGCCCGGTCGGTCGCGTACCTGGGCCAGGTTGCGGGGACGCTCGGAGACTACGCCGGACTGACGCCGCGCCGGTCGCCGGGCACGGCCTCTGTTCCCGCGACGGAGAACCCCGCGGACGGGGAACCGCCCCCGGATGGAGCCGTGTCATGAGCCTCCAGGGGCCGAGCGGCCGTCTGGCCGAACTCACCGCCGACCTGGTCCGGCACTGGGAGCAAACCCGCGCGGCCTGGCGCGACGCCAAGGGCGAGGCCTTCGAGAAGGGTACCGTCGACGCGATCCGTTCGTGCGCGGGAGTCGCCGTCGGCGCGATGCAGGAACTGGACGAACTGATGCGCAAGATCGGACGGGACTGTGAGTAGCTTCCCCGGCGTCCGCCAGGTGCTCGGCTGGGTCGCCGAACTCGACCGCGTCGACCGCGACTTCGCCGAGCGTGTCCGGCGCCTCGAGGAGAAGCATCGCGCGGACGTCCAGCGCGAACGGCTCGGCTTCCGGCAGGCCCTCGATGCGCTCGACGCGCGGCGGACCGCGGACCTCGCCACGACCGAAGCCGCCCACCGGGACCGGATGGCCGCCGGGCTGCGTCGATTCGAGGCGCGGGCGGTGGCGATCCGCGAGGCGCTTCTCACCAGCCGCAGGCAGCGCACGGACCGGATCGAGTCCGAGGAGGGCGCCGCCAAGCACAGGATCCAGATGCGGCGGGAGGAACTGGATGCCGCCGGTCCCGTCGAACTGGCCGAGGTCGACGCCGCCTACTCGGCGATCACCGGCGCCCTGGGCGACCACTACCGCCGGCTCGCCGCCCTGACCGCGCGGACGGGTCGCCTGTTCCACGGGTACCGCGGCCTGATGGCGCGGACGCTGCAGCCGGTCGATCCGTCCGCCCTGGATCTCACCGAGCCGGCCGCGCGCCTGCTCCAACGGATCGACGCGCACGTGACGGAGGCCTCGGCAACGCTCGACCGGGCGGGGGCCTCCCTGGCGCTGCGGGTCTTCGGCCGGATGCGGCCCGGCGCGATGGCGGGCCTGGTCCTGCTGTTGCACGCCGTCGCCGCCGCGGCCCTGGCGGCCGCGGGGATGCCGCGGGTCTGGCCGGTCGGGTCCGCCGTCTCGGCCGCGCTCTTCCTGATTCTCGGCGCCGCACTGCATTGGACCGGTGGCCGCCGCCTCCTGCCCGCGGTCCAGCGGATCGCCCGCGAGATGGCCATGGCCGCGAAGCTGCACGACGTCTGCACCGAGAAGGCGGCGATGGAGCGGTACCTGCAGCGCGAGCGCATTGAACGGAAATACGAGGCGCTCCGTGCGGACCTCGACCGGGAGTGGCAGGCGGCGACCGAGAAGGCGGATTCCCTGCGGCTGCTCACCCCCCGCGCGCTCCGGGACAAGATGGAGCGCGCCCTGCGTCGCAACGAATCCCTCCACACGCGGGGTGTTCGCCGGCTGCAGGACGGACTCCCGCGCACGATCGCGGTCCTGGAGGAGGGCGCCCGCCGCGAGCGGGACAGGCTGACCGCCGCGAACGACAAGGCCCTCGCGGATCTCGACCGCCGGCTGTCCACGGACCGCGAGACGCTGGACGCGGAGCGCGATCGCTCGTGGGCGCCGGCCCGCGACTCCCTGGCCGCCGCCGTCGCGGCCGCCCGGAGACGCTTCCCGGCCTGGTCGGACCCATCCTGGAAGGACTGGAGGGCGCCGACGGACTTCGCCCACGCCGCCCCCTTCGCAACGCTCCGCGCATCGGGCGTCGAGGCGCCCCTTCTGCTGACCCTTCCCGACCAGGGCTCGCTTCTCTTCGAGACCGAGGGCCCCGCCCGCGACGGCCCGGCGGCGACGATGGCCAATGTCATGCTGCGCCTGCTCACCGCCTCGCCGCCGGGCAAGCTGCGCTTCACGATCGTCGACCCGGTCGCGCTCGGCCAGAACTTCGCCGGCCTCATGCACCTGGCCGATTACGAGGACTCGCTCGTCAACGGCCGCATCTGGACCCAGCCGGCGCAGATCGAGAAGCAGCTGGCCGAGATCGGCGAGCACATGGAGAAGGTCATCCAGACCTACCTCCGAAACGAGTACCGGACCATCGCCGACTACAACGAGCGGGCCGGTTCGATCGCCGAGAAGTACCACGTGCTGATCGTCGCGGACTTCCCGACCGGCTTCACCGATCTCGCCGTCGAGCGGCTGGCCAGCATCGCGGCCACCGGCGCGCGGTGCGGCGTCCACACGCTCATCCACTGGGACCGGCGGCAGCGCGCGCCCGCCGGCGCCGCGGCGGACGAGCTCCGGAGGCACGCGCTGGTCCTGCGCCCGTCCGGCGGGACCCTTCAACTGGCCGATGCGCCGGGCAGAGACCCGCAACTGGTCCTCGAGGATCCGCCGGATCCCGAGACCGCAAACCGCCTGCTCCACGAGATCGGCCGGGCCAGCATCGACGCCTCGCGCGTCGAGGTGCCGTTCGACCAGGTCGCCCCGGCGGAGGCGGAGCGGTGGTCGCTGGACACCTCCGGTGAACTGAAGGTGGCTGTCGGTCGGACCGGCGCCACGAAGCTCCAGTATCTTGCCCTCGGCCAAGACACGCGCCAGCACGCGCTGATCGTCGGCAAGACCGGCTCCGGCAAGTCCACGCTCTTCCACGTTGCGATCGTCAATCTGTCGATGTGGTGCGCGCCGGACCAGGTCGAGTTCTACCTCGTCGATTTCAAGAAGGGCGTCGAGTTCAAGTGCTACGCGACGAACCGGCTGCCCCACGCCCGCGTCGTCGCCATCGAGAGTGACCGCGAGTTCGGGCTGAGCGTGCTGCAGCGGGTCGACGAGGAATTGCGCCGGCGCGGGGAGTGGTTCCGCGAGCTGGGCGTTCAGGACATCCGGGGCTACAAGCGGGCCGGGGGACGGGAGCCGATCCCCCGCACGTTGCTGATCGTCGACGAGTTCCAGGAGTTCTTCGTCGAGGACGACCGCATCGCGCAGACCGCCGCGCTGCTGCTCGACCGGATCGTCCGGCAGGGCCGCGCGTTCGGCATCCACGTCCTGCTCGGCTCGCAGACGCTGGGCGGCGCCTACACGCTCGCGCGGACGACGCTGGGCCAGATGGTCGTCCGCATCGCGCTCCAGTGCAACGAGGCCGACGCCTTCCTGATCATGGACGAGGGCAACCCCGCGCCCCGGCTGCTGTCGCGCCCGGGCGAGGCGGTCTACAACGACGCCGCCGGAGCCATCGAGGGCAACAGCCCGTTCCAGGTCGTCTGGCTGCCGGACGAGGAACGCGACCGCCGCCTTCGCGAGATCCGCCGGTACGCGGAACGGGGCGCGACGACGGCGCAGGAGCCGATCGTCTTCGAGGGCAACGCGCCGGCGTCGATCACGGAGAACCGGCCGCTGCGGGACCTGCTCGACGGTCCGGCGCCGGCGGGGCCGGCCCGGGTCTGGCTCGGTTCGCCGAACTCGATCAAGGGGCCGACGGAGGTCGTCTTCCAGCGTCAGGGCGGGAGCCACCTGCTGGTTGTGGGCCAGCGCGAGGAGACCGCGCTGACCCTGCTGGCGGTCTCGCTGATCACGCTCGCCGCGCGGCACGCGCCGGGGACGGCTCGCTTCGTGGTCCTCGACGCCTCGCCGCCGGACTCGCCGCAGCGCGCGTTCCTCGACGCCGCCGCGGCCGCGGTGCCGCACGGGGTTGAACGGGTGCGTCCCGGAGACGCTGACGCGGTGATGAAGGACCTGACCGCGGAACTGGACCGGCGGGAGGCTGCCGAGGACGCGACCGGCGCTCCGTCCGTGTACGTGATGATCGACGGCCTCCAGAGGTTCAAGCGGCTTCGGTTCGAGGAGGACTTCAGCTTCTCCGGCGGCGACGACGGGGCCGACGCTCCGGCCGGCGCCCGACTGGACCGGATCATCCGCGAGGGCGCGGCGCTCGGAATGCACGTCCTGGTCTCGTGCGACAGTCACGCCGACGTCCAGCGCTTCCTCAGCCGGAAGGCGGTCGGCGCATTCACGTTGCGGGTGCTGTTCCAGATGAGCGCGAACGATTCCGCCGCGCTGATCGACTCGACCGCCGCCTCGACGCTCGGCCTCCACCGCGCGATCCTCCACAACGAGCAGGACGGCTTCACCGAGACCTTCCGCCCCTACGCCCGACCCGACCGCGACTGGCTCGCCCGCGCCGCGGCCGACCTGCGCCGGCTGCACGCCGCCGGTCCGGTGTAACCTGTTCGGAGAGTGACAACCGAATGGGGACAACCGAATGACGGTTGAAGGCGGGTAGGGCGGGGCGGCCGGCCCCGCCTTGACGCCGGAGGCGGTGGGGCGGGATAGTGGGCGGCCATGAAGGCATGGCTCCGTCTGGCTCTGTGCGTCTCCGCTGTTCTCGCCTCTGTTCCATCCGCTGTCCGCGCGGAGAAGGCGCCGGAGAGCCTGCCGCCGCATCCGCG
>CAYODK010000256.1:0-6818 GCA_964402695.1 uncultured Verrucomicrobiota bacterium | reverse complement strand
CACGGTCGAGGACGTCGTGCGGCTGGCCGACGCGGGCACCGACCTGGTCGAACTGGGTGTCCCGTTCTCCGACCCGCTCGCCGACGGGCGCGTGAACGTCGAGTCCGCCGGCCGCGCCCTGAAGGGCGGGGCCACGCTCCCGCGCGTCCTGGACGGCGTCCGCGAGGTCCGCAGGCGGTCGCAGGTCCCGATCGTCCTCTACAGCTACCTGAACCCGCTTCTCGCCCGCGGGTTCGAGCGCACCATCCGCCGGATCGCGTCGGCGGGTGTCGACGGCGTGTTGATCCTCGACATGGCGGTCGAGGAGGCGCCCTCGTTCACGCCCGCGATGCGGGCGGCGGGGGTCGCCCCGATCCTCCTCGTCACGCCGACCAGCACCGCCGCGCGCATGAAGCGGATCGCCGCCGAGGCCTCGGGGTTCGTCTACTGCGTCTCCCGCACGGGCGTGACCGGTGTACGCAAGGATCTCTCCTCCGACGCGGGCGATGTGATCGCCCGCATGCGCAGGGCCACGCGGCTTCCCCTCGCGATCGGCTTCGGCATCTCCACGCCGGGACAGGCCGCGGCCGCCGCGGCCGTCGCCGACGCGGTGGTCGTCGGGAGCGCGCTGGTCGACCGCCTGCACCGGGCCGGATCGGATGCCCGGGCCCGCGCGGCGGTCTTCGGCTGGGTCGGACGGATGGCGCGCGCCGCGCACGGCGCGGGAGCCTGACCCATGCCGCGCATCCTCGGCCTGGACCCGGGCACGAAGCGGGTCGGCGTCGCCCTCTCGGACCCGACCTTCCTGATCGCGTCGCCGCACGCGGTGCTGGACGCCGAACCACGATCACGACTCGCCGAGGCGCTTCGTGTCCTCTGTCGCGAGAAGCAGGTCGAACGCATCGTCGTCGGTCTTCCGCTCCGCATGGATGGCGACGAGGGACCCGCCGCGGAGAAGGTCCGCGCGTTTGCCGCGTGGGTCGGCGACACCCTCGGCCTGCCGGTCGAGTTCTGGGACGAGCGGCTCTCCACCGTCACCGCTCAGAACGCCCTCCTCGAAGGCGGCGCGCGGCGGGAGAAGCGGAAGGAGGTCGTCGACATGATCGCGGCGCAGATCGTGCTCCAGCATTACCTCGACAGCCGCCTGCCGCCGGAGCCCTACCTGCCCGAGGATGAGGATCCGCGGTGACGGGCGGCGTCCATCCGTCCGGCCGCCGCGGCCGCTTCCGTGTCCACGCCGACGGCGAGCCCGCCGGCACGCATCGCTACCTCGCGATCGTCGCCTACGACGGCGGCGCCTACGCCGGCTGGCAGGTCCAGCCGCAGCACCCGTCGGTCCAGGGCGAGTTGGAGCGTGTCATCGGCGAGATCACCGGGCACCGTCCACGGGTCCACTCCAGCGGCCGGACCGACACCGGAGTGCATGCGCGCGCGCAGCCCGCGCACTTTGACCTTCCCTTCCGCGCCGATCCCGCCCGGCTGCAGCTTGGCCTCAACGCGCTCCTGCCGCCCGACATCCGGGTCACGGGCGTAAAGGCCGTCGCGCCGGACTTCCACGCGCGCTACAGCTGCACGGGCAAGGAGTACCGTTACTTCATCTGGAACGCCCCCGTCCTTCCGCCGTTCGAGCGACGCCACCGCACCTGGGAGCGGCGCCCGCTCGACGCGCAGGCCATGCGCAAGGCCGCGGGCCGGCTTCTCGGACGCCACGACTTCGCCCCCTTTTCCGCCAATCCCAACCGCGAGATCGACGGCACGGTGCGGCAGCTCCGGAAGCTCGATGTGCTTCGGCGCGGACCGCTGATCACGATCGTCGCCCAGGCCGACGGCTTTCTCTATCGCATGGTCCGGAGCCTCGCCGGCTTCCTGATCCGCGTGGGCCGCGGCGAACTGCCGCCGGAGTCCGCCGACGAGATCCTCGCCCACGGCATCCGCACGGCCCGTGTCCCCACCGCACCGCCGGAGGGGCTCTTCCTGTGGAGGGTGTTCTACCGATGAGCGTTCGGCCGATCGTCTGGACCATCGCGGGGACCGATCCCTCGGGCGGAGCCGGCATCCAGGCGGATCTCAAGGTCTTCCACGCGCTCGGCGCGTACGGCGGATCGGCGATCACGGCCGTCATCGCCCAGAACACCCTGGGAGTGCGCGCGATCGAACCGGTGTCCCCCGCCATGCTCACGGCGCAACTCGAGGCCCTGCGCGAGGACCTGCCGCCGCGCGCCGTCAAGATCGGCATGCTGGCGACGGCCCATGCGGTGCGCGAGACGGCCCGGATCCTCGCGGACGTGGACGCCTTTGTCGTGTGCGACCCGGTCCTGGCGTCGTCGAGCGGCGCGACCTTTCTCGACGCCGAAGGATGCCGCGCGATGATCGAGACCCTCCTGCCGCGTGTCGACCTTCTCACGCCCAACTCGGTCGAGGCCGCGCGGCTGGCCGGACACGAGGTCCGAGGCACGGACGAGGTCCCCGTGGTCGCCCGCCGGCTGCGGGCCCTCGGGGCCAGGGCCGTGCTGCTCAAGGGCGGTCACCTGCGGAGCACGGACGCCCGCGACTACCTCGAAGCGGACGAGGGTCCGCGATGGATCGTGAGCCCCCGTCGGGACGTGAGCCACACGCACGGCACCGGCTGCACGCTCTCCGCCGCCATCGCAGCCTTCGTCGCGCACGGCAACCGGCTCGAAACGGCCGTCCTTCTCGGCAAGGCCTATGTCAACCAGGGGCTGCGGCTCGGCGGGGGGATCGGCCGCGGTCGTGGCCCGCTCGCCCATCTCGGCTGGCCGGGCGACGAGAGGGACCTCCCGTCGATTGAACCCGCCGCCGGACCGGCCTAGAATCCAGATGGAGCGCAATCATCGATGAGCACCCAACCGACCGCCTGGTACCCGCTGACGTTCGATCCCGTGTACAAGGACTACATCTGGGGCGGCGACCGGATCCTCACCAAGTTCGGCCGCCGCATGCCGCCGGGCATCTACGCGGAATCGTGGGAGATCTCGACGCGGCCCGAGGGGATGAGCGTCGTGGCGGACGGCCCCCTCCGCGGCGCCACGCTGCGATCGCTCGTCGAGGCCCACGGGGCCGCGCTTCTTGGCACGCGCGTCGGGCCGGGCCCCTTTCCGCTTCTCGTGAAGCTGATCGATTCGCGCGAGCGCCTGAGCGTGCAGGTCCATCCGAACGACGCCACCGCCACACGACACGGGGGCGAGGCCAAGACGGAGATGTGGCACGTGCTCGATGCGGCGCCGGGCGCCCAGGTCTTTGCGGGCTTCAAGCCCGGCACGGGCAGACAGGACCTGGAAACCGCGATCCGCAACGCGCGGTTCGAGGATGTGCTGGCCACCGTTCCCGTGTCGGCCGGCGACACGGTGTTCATCCCCGGCGGACGTGTCCACGCCCTTGACGCCGGGCTCCTGATCCTCGAGGTGCAGCAGAACTCCAATACGACCTACCGGCTCTACGACTGGGGCCGCGTCGGCCATGACGGCCGCCCGCGCGAGACGCACGTCGCGCAGGCCCTTCGCGTGATCGACTGGGAGGACACGGGCTCGCCGAAGACCCCCGCCCGTCCCCTGCCCTGCACGGCGCCGAACGGCCTTGAGCTGCTTGTCGAGAGCCCCTACTTCCGCATCGAACGGCTGGCGCTGCGCGGTCCCCACGACGAGCAGGAGGATCCCGGCGGCTTCCGCGTGCTGTTCGTCGCCTCCGGCGCGCTGAGACTGGAATGGCCCGGCGGGGCTTCGCGCGCAGCCGCCGGAACGTCCATCCTCGTTCCGGCCGCGCTCCGCGGGCTGCGTCTCGCACCGGAATCCGGGAGCGCGCAGCTGATCCGCGCCTCGATCCCGTGAAGCGGCAGCCGATGTCCTTCCGCGGCGCGCCGGCGCCGCGGGGCGCCCGGGCGGCCCGCCTGTTGCGGCTGAAGCCGGTGCTCGACGGCCTCTACGTCCGCTTCGACGATCCCCGGATGGCGGAAATCGACCCGATCCGCCATGTGCGCCCCTTCGACGATCCGGCCGATCGCGAGGTCGCCGGCCTCGTCGCGGCGCTGCTGGCTTACGGCGGCATCCAGGTCATCCTCTCCAGTGTCAAGGCCGCGCTGCGGCCCCTTGGCGACAGGCCCGCCGCGTGGGTCGACCGCCTCGGATCGCGCGGGGAACTGGCTCCCGCATGGCCCGGCTTCCGGCACCGCTGGACCCGCGCCGATCATCTCGCGGACCTCCTGTGGGCCGTCCGCACGGTGCGCCGGCGGCACGGCTCGCTCGATGCCGCGTTCGCGGCCGCACGACGCGGCCGCGCGACGCTCCGCGAAGCCGCCGCCGCGTTCACCGCGGAACTGGCGGAGGTGTCGCCCGGCCTTGCAGACGGCAGGTTCCTCCCGGACCCGGCGCGGGGATCGGCCTGCAAACGGCTGCTGCTGTACTTCCGTTGGATGGTCCGCCGCGACCGGATCGACCGGGGCGGATGGACGAGCCTGTCGCCCGCGGAACTGGTCCTGCCGCTCGACGTCCACACCTTCCGCGCCGCGCGGCGGCTGCGGCTGACCGCCCGCCGTTCACCCGACTTCGCCGCCGCCATCGAGGCCACCGCAGCGCTTGCCGTCCTGTGCCCGGAGGACCCCGTCCGCTACGACTTCGCCCTCGCGCATGCCGGAGAGGGCTGAGGATGAAAACGGGAGCCTGAAAGGAGGAAGCCCGGCACTCGACACAGTCTTTCCCCGCCCCCGACTCGCGCCCCGATTCACGCTCAGCTGTCCCCTCCGGGACCCGGCTACTCGTTCACGAGGAAATGCACGATGCGGCATGCGGTGCCGGCGGACTTGGGATTTCGATCCGCCGACATCCGCAGTTTCAGGGCGTGTGTGCCGGGTGAAAGGGACGGATCGAGCATCACGGCCCACGGCAGGTGCAGCTGCCCGCTCCATGGTGTGAAGAGATCGCGTCGCTGCGCCGGCCCGCCGTCGACCGACCACTCCACGATCCCGGCGTCGGGGCCCGCGGCGATCATCAACCCGATCCCGCGCCCCTGGAACGCGAATTCCAATTCCGCGCCGGGAGTCTCCGCCACACGCACCGGCACGCGGACGAACCCCTCGCGCGTCCCCTTTCCATCCCTTGGAACCCACGACGGGTCGAGGTTCCAATCCTTGGATGATCCCACCTCGCCGGGCGCGACCAGCCGCCCGCCCCAGTAGCTTGCGGGATCCAGCGGCGGCGGCAGGTTGTACGCGGCGGCCTTCCGCGGCCTCGCGCGGGCGTCCAGCCACCGGTCGACGGATGCGGCGTACAGCTTCTGTCCAAAGGGGGACGGATGAAGGTTCTTGAAATCCTTCTCCCACGTGAACTCGCCGGCGTGCATGCGTTCGAACACCTCGCGCGCCAGGTTGATGGATGACACGCGGTAGTGCTCCGCCACGCGCTCATGCTGGACGATCACCTCCGGCGTCCGTCCGGCGCGGTAGGCCGCGGTCTTGTCCGGGTCGGCGAAGTGCAGCATGACGATGTCCATGTCGGGCTGGTGCAGCCGCGCGTGGCGAACAACCCCCTCCATGCCGCGGAGCATCTCCACCGGCGTCATGCCATTCGCCTCGTCGTTGACGGCCGCCTCGACGAACAGCAGGTCGACCCGCCCGCCCGACAGCACATCCCGGACGAGACGGAACGCATGCGGCGTTGAGCCCAGGGAAGGGATGCCGGCATTCACGAAATCGAACTGTGTCCGCGGGTATCGCCGCCGCAGCGAATCCGCCACCATGTTCTGCCAGCCGGGATTGTGCGTGATGGACCCGCCGAGAAAGACGACCCGGCAGGCCTGGTCGCCCCATCCGATCGGGACGCCCCGCAGGATGAAATAGTCGGCGCCGTAGGGAACCGGCGGCTCGGGCCGCCTCCGTCCGGCCATGCCGGGCGTGTTCTCGAGAACGAAGTTCACGATCCGTGTCGGATCCGCCAGGCTGTGCGGGTGGTGCTCGCAGTTCGGCTTGGCGATGACGGTGATGGGGCCCCCGAGCTCGCGGTAGCGCTTCTCGAGGATCCGTGTGTTCTCCTCGACGGGCACGACGGTGTCGGCCTCCCCGCACACGTGCAGGAGGGGGATGCCGGCCCGGGCCAGCGGTTCGAGACGGTCGATCGGGTTGCCGCGGAAGGCCGGTGCCGTCTCCTCGGTGAGTCCGAACTCCTTCAGGCACATCGCCCACGTCTGCGGGCTCCCCTTGCCGCGCCCCTTGCCGCCGGGCCAGCTCCGGATGTCCAGCACCGGGGCATCGGCGTAGATGCACGTGACCTTGTCGGGATGGGCGGCCGCCCAGTTGTAGATGTAGAGACCTCCCCGGCTCATGCCCTCCATCGCGGCCTTCGGCGCGAAGCCGTGCCCCTTCACCAGCAACTCATGGAACCGGTCCCAATGCGCGACCGCGCGAGGGGATCCGAACATCTCCGCGACGTCCATGTGAACGACATGGAAGCCCAGGTCCAGAAGGGCGAGATCGGTCTGTGGTTCGTGACCCCAGAACCGCGCGCGCCAGATCCACGGCCGGCCCGGAGCCTCGTTCGTCGGCGCCACGACGATGCACGTGCGCCCGTCGTGCTCGAAATCCCACCGCGGCCAGCCGAACCAGTTCGTCCGGGTCCCGGGGAACGACGCCGCGGAAACCTCCGCCACCGCCAGCACCAGGACGGACAACGCCCTTGTGAAACTCCTCATGCGCCCGTGATACGACGGAGCGGGCCGGGAAGCAACCCTGACAACCCCCGAACGCCGAACGCCCGGCATCGAACTTCGGGCGGTATCCATGTCACGTCCTAACTTCCGTTTGACACTTATTCATGGTTTTCGGTCCTATGCCT
>CAYODK010000255.1:0-6830 GCA_964402695.1 uncultured Verrucomicrobiota bacterium | reverse complement strand
GTCGCGCTGGGTGACGTCGAACTCCGCCCCCGCGTCGATCTGGATCGTCGGGCTGGCCGCGATCGAGGCCGTGCCGGTCAGCGCCAGAACGCCGGCCATGACGCGCGTCGTCCCGCTGTAGGTGTGGGCCCGGTCCAGCGTCAGCGCCGCCGGCCCGTCCTTGACGATGCTCAGCGCGGCCGCGGCCTGGTCGCCGGCGGTGGGCGACCAGTACGTCCCGTCGCGGATCGTCGCGCGGAGGGTCGAGTTGGTCTGCTGGACGATCCGGAAGCTGCCCGCGACGGTGCCGGCATTCTCGATCCACGCATTGGTCGTCGGATCGTTGCCGTAGTAGTCGGTGGTCTCGTTGTCGGCCTTGCCGTCGGTCATGAGCGTGCCGATCGTCACCTGGCTTCCGAAGGCCTGCAGGTGGGAGTCGTGGCGCATCACCACGATGTTGTTCGACGAGATCGCCGGCGTGGCCAGCCCGTCGTTCCGGCCGAAGCGGACGAAGTGCTGCTTGTCGAGGTCCGGGCCCTGGGACCCTGAGCTCGTTCCGTTGCGGTTGCCGACCTCCAGCGTTCCCGTCCATCCCGCGTTGGTTCCGCCCAGCGTCCAGATGACCTGGATGTCCGGCTCCGGCGTGGTCTGCGCGCCGCGGTCCTGCGTGCCGCTCAGTTCGATCAGGGTGCGGATCCGCTTGTCGCCCCCGGTGATGTTCCCGTCGAGCCACACGAAGGCCCGCTCCTCGAAGGTGTCGCCACCCTCCGCGGTCCTCTGCCCCGACGTGTCGTCGCTGCGCTGGAGCTGGAACGACCGGTTGTTGCCGAAGTTGCTGAACCCGGTCAGGTCGATGTCGCCCGTGAACCGGATCGAATCGTTGTGGTCGGACCGGAAGCTGCCCAGGCGGGTCCCGTCCGACTCGCCGACCACCGTGATGTCCTGCGGGACAAGGGTCTCCTTGGCCACGCCATCCTGCTCCGGGCGGATGCGGAATCCGACCGTCCCATGGTTCGTATTGGCGTTGAAGCCGATCGTGATTCCGGAAGCGTTGGGCAGGCTGTAGGGCCCGCTGGTGTACATGTCGATGACCCCGTCCCGGACCTCCACCGCGCCGGTGAAGTCGGGGCTGTACTGGCGGATCAGCAGCGCGCCGTTGCCGGTCTTGGCGAGATCCCCGACGCCCTCCATGTAGCCGGCATCGGGATGGAAGCTGAAGTCCTCGTTTTGCACGTATACGGAGGCGTCGCCCAGGAACTGGATCGGGGCGTTCCATCGGCGCCCCTGGAAACCGGAGTCCGGATCCATGATCGCCAGCGTGGCGCCCTGCTCGAGCGTGAGCCACTCGCGGAAGTCCGTCGTGGCGTTGCCGGCGTTGGTCGGAACGCTGATCACGAGCGAGGCGCCGGAGCGGACGATGGTCCCGTCATAGTAGGAGTGGGACGTCCCGAAAATCTCGTTGGTCAGCGTCGGCCGCGTGACGATCAGCGACCCCTCCCGGATGTCGATCGCCCCCTGGACCCAGTTCGACACCCCGGCCGCCCCGCTCCACACCAGGGCGCCCGCGCCGGACTTGATGAAATCGCCGTGGCCGTTGTTCTGGCGGGTGGCGGAATAGAAATTCGTCTCGGAGCTCACGGAACCGCTGATCGTCCCCGTGAGGCCGGCCGCGACGTGGACGTTTCCGCCATCGCCGCCGACCGTGATCCGCCGGTTGCCCAGGTCCACGTTGGCGGTCATCTCGAGAACGCCGCCGCGCAACTCGAGACTGTTGGTCGTGGCGCCCAGACGCGCCGCGCTGTCAATGGACAGGAACCCGCCGTTCAGATACACGATGCCTTCGAACGTGTTGTTTCCGGACAGCGTCGTGCGGCCGATGCCCGAATGCGTCAGCGCGACGGCCCCCACGATGTCGGCGCCGATGCCGAACCCATAGGTGGTGTTGTAGTTGTGGACGATCAGCTCACCGCCGGAACTGGTCAGGGAGCCCAGGTCGATCGAGCTCATCCCTCCGAGGCCGTCCCACGCATTCGCCGTGATCAGGATTCCGCCCTCGGTCACGTCGATCTGGTTCCCGCCCAGCCCCATCCACGCCGGGTCGTTGAACCGGAGCGACGCCGTCTGCGCGTTGGCGCCGAACCCGGGGTTCACCACCACGTCGGAGTGCAGCCCGGGGGCATAGGTGCCGACTGCGTAGGCGGTAAACGGGCTGACATTCGTCCCGACGTCCGTTTCCGCCCATGTCCCGCCGGACATGCCGTTCGAACTGTAGACGGCCCACGAGCCGATCCGGGCCGACGGGTTCCGGCCAAAGTAGATCGCCGCGTTGCCGCCGGCGGAGAGGTCCTTTTCGAAGTTGACCGTTCCCCCCTGCTGGCGGGTCACGGTCTGCGCAACCATGTTGGCGATGTACATCGAGTTGGACCCGCCCGTCACGGTCCGCTGCCGGATCGTCGAATCGCCGGCCCGAACGAGCAGGTTGCTGGAGAGCCACTCGCTCTGGTGATGCGCAGCCCCGATGTGGGTCAGGTCTCCGCCGGCCAGGACCAGCGCGGCTCCCGTGTTGCCGCGGCTGCGCTGCAGGCCGGTGTCGGCCGACGACCCCACGCTGCGATCGAGCACCAGCTCGCCGCCCAGCAGGATGAACCGGCTGACGTTGTTGGCTTCGTCGTAATTCACGTTGTCCGGCCCCTGGAGGTACACGGCGCCGCTTCCGACCTTGGTCAGCGCCGCGTTCCCGTTGCCGCTGAGTGTCTGAACCACGTTGATCCGCCCGACGCTCGACGTAAGGGCGAAGGAGTCCCAGCCGTTGTGCGAGAGGACGCGGAATTCGCGGTCGAACGTGATGCGGTTGTCCGCGCCGTCGAAGCCTCCGTCGTTGTAGCTGTTGCCGACCTTGACCGTCACGTTCGTCGGCCCGAAGTGCTCCAGGCCGAGCGTGATGGTGTTGTTCGCGACGTTGTTGCCGATCGTGAAGCGCTCGGCGTTGAGCGACTGGCCGTCCTTCGTCAGCAGGAACGTGACACTGCCGCCGCTGTCCGTGCCCGCCTCGCCCAGGACGAACCCGCTCAGGCCGTTGGCGAAGTTGGCATTGGTCAGGGCCCGCTCATCCCAGAAGCCGCCCTTGCCGTCCCCGGGGTCGCCGAGGAACCGGATCGTGCCCTGCTCGGCATAGAGGCGCCCCGTCGCCCGCCACGGGTTGTAGATGTTGACGGCCAGTTCGTCGCCGTAGTTGGCCATGGACGGGCCATCGATCCGGACGCGCAGGATCGGGTTCTCGGATGCGTTCCGGTTGTTGAAATCGCCGCCCTCGACGCGCACTCGCCCGGACAGCGTGGCGTCGTAGGCGGCCGCCTCGCCGTTGACGAAGACGTCGCCGATGACGCCCTTGAGGTTGATGATGCCGCTGGACCCGGAGAACGAGAGCCGGGAAGGATCGACAAGATAGATGTCGGCCGTCGGCGTCGCCCCGTCGAGCGCGATGTCCCCGGCCAGCGTGAGCGTCGGGTTCTGGTTGTTCTCGCCGGAGATGATCTGGGGCTCGTGATGGGTGAACCCTCCCGCATCGGCGAGATTCAGCCGGATGTCGCCATTCCAGACGTTGTGGTGCGCCTCGCTGTAGAGAACGCCCTTGCCGTAGGGAAGCGGCTCGACGACCAGGGTTGCGTCGTTGTAGGAGCCCCCCCACTGCATCCGCAGCTGACCCGTGCCGCTGACGACAACCTGCGTGGCCGCGCCCAGCGCCGCCGGATCGCGCAGGTAGAGGGACGTCTGCGGGACAAAGACCGTGCCGGCAATCGCGTTGGGCATGTCGAGGTAGATGCCGTTGTCGCCGCTCTTGGTGAGGCCGTTGGCCGCCTCCACCCTGCTGTTGAGGACCAGGCTCACGCCGGAGGAGTTGTGGAGGATCGCCTCCCGGTTGCCCGCCGTGCCGTCTAGGTCGAGGATGCCGCGCCACAGGTAGAGGGTCCCGCCCGGGCCGTCGTCGCCGGTGGCGCTGCGCGTGTCTCGCCCGGCCAGCAGCATGCCGGACTCCAGCGTAAGCCGGCTCCCGTGGTCGATCAGAATCGTCCGGCCGCCGACGTCGTTCGCGACGGCACCGGTGTAGTTCGTCGCCACGCCGAGGCGAAGCGAGTTCCACGTCACGTCGCCGACGATCCGGTTCTTGATCAGGTTGTTGACGCCACCCACACCGCTGGTCGCTGTGTTCATGTCCACCCGGGACGACCGGAAGGCGATGTTGACGTTGGCATCGGTCGCCGCGTCCGCCTGCGTGATGGTCAGCGTGTTGGTGTCGCGGGCGCCGAGGTGGACCATCTCGCTGTCCAGCAGCGTGCGCAGGCGGCCGCCGTCGACCGTCATGAACTCGTCGGCCCGGCTGGCGGTGTATCCGATCGGATCGGACGCCGGGTTGTGGAAGGCGGTGATGTCCGACGCGTCGCCGCCGAAGACGCCGACCGCCAGGCTCCGGTTGACCTGGCCCGCCGCGCCGCCGCCGCCGACCTGGGTCAGCGAGGCGCCGCCGTCGGCCAGGTTGACCGTCAGCGCGGCGCCGGCGTTCGTCGCCCATGCACCCTGCCGGATGTCGCTGGCGTGGAACGACACGACCGAGCCCGGGTCCCGCACGAGCCGCGCGAGGTTCAGCGTGGAGGCCTGCGGCGTCGTGTCATGGGTGTCGAGTTCGAAGATCAGCCAGCCGGACCGGTTCGTCACGCTGCCGATCGTCTCGCTGGACGCCGCGAGGCCGTTCCCGAGGATTTCGAACCGGCCGAAGTTCCGGTTGACGAGCCACGCGTTGTCGTTGATGCGGTTGCCGATGTTGACCGCGCTGTTGTCGATATAGAGCCCGCCGTCGCGCAGGATGTCGAACCCGGCGACATCCGTCAGGATGCCGCCCTCGCGCAGACCGATGCTGCCGTACCGGCCGCGGCCGCGATCGTAGGCGCGCATCAGGTTCACGGATCCGGTGAAATCGTTCGTCCCGAGCAATGTCATCTCACCCGTGCCGTACTTGGTGAAACCGCCGTCGCCGGTGATGGAGCCGGTGAAGATCGTCTGCCGCACGCCGCTCGTCAGGTTGCCGCTGTCTTGGATCTCCGTCAGGATGAACGATTCGTTCGCCGCGCCGTTGAGGGTGATGTCGCCGGTGTAGACCGCCTGGTGATTGGTCCAGTTGGCCTGCAAGGCGGTCGTCGCGAGCGCGCGAGAGAACGTCCGGAACGCGCCGCGGTTGAGGACGATGTCGAACGTGTTCGTCACGCGGCCGGCGGTGTTGGTGGTGTTGTCGCCGAAGATCTGGAAGAAGGGGAGTTGCGTGCGGTCGGTGGCCCCGCCCTCCCCGGTCTTCACGATCGTCTGGATGGGGTTCAGCGTGCCGGTATCGAGCGTGCCCGGCGCGACGCCGACAACGATCGTCCCGATGTCCGGCCGCATCGCGGCGTCGCCCTCGAGATAGATCTCGGCGTAGCCGTCGCGGACGACGAAGTTGTTGACGTTGGTGATGGTGCGGCGGAACTGGACGTAGCCGTCCTCGGCCTTCACGACATCATAGCCGCCGCCGTCGAACACCCGGCTGTTGGTTGTGCCACCGTAGAAGATGAGATTCTGGTAGTTGTCGATGTAGAGCCCCTGCGGATCGGCGACCGTGATGCCGACGTCGAAGAAGTCACCGCCGTTGCCGATATCGCGGTTCAGGTCGCCCGATCCGTGGGAGAGCAGGGCCATCCGGCCGTCGCCGGTGTCGAAGGTCAGCTTGCTGGAGGTCGTCGCGGTCGGCCCGCGGATGCTGAAGGCCGTGCCGCGGTCGGTGTCGCCCATGATGAGGAAACCCAGCGTGACGTCGACGTCCTGCGTGACGATCGGCGTCCCGCCGAACCCCGCGCCGAGGTTCGTGTTGCCGGTGAGGATCGCCCACTGTCCGACGCCGTTGGGGATGACGTTGTTGGACCAGAACGAGGCCGTGCTCCAGTAGCCGCCGCCGGCCAGGGCCCAGATGCCGGTCTGCGCCCGCGCCCCGTCGGCCGCGGCCAGGGCGGCCCCCAGCACGGCGGCACGGAGGATGGAACCCGCACGGAATGGGGAGACCGTGCCCGAAACCCGCCGCAAGTGTCCGCTCATCACACCCTCCGGTACCCGAACGATTTCCCGCCAACCGACAAGCCAGCGCTTTATCCCAGAATACGGCGCTCCATCGCAAGGTCAAATTGAGGGTACATTGGCAAGTTTTTTCAGTTCCTTGGCAAGCTCAAGCGGCGGAGGATCGTCCTGATGCCCCTGCCGCTTCCCGCGGACCACGCGCTGGGGCCGGGCCGCAGGCCAGACCGGTCGGCAGGCACCCGGTGCAACCCACTTCCCCGTGGAATCCGTCCCGCAGCGGGGCGAGCCACCCCGCCCCACCCGCCGGCCTCCCGGAACCCGCGGAATCCGGCGGGCCTATGGCCGCCGGCGCCGGGCGAGCCAGCCGAGCAGGCCGGCGAGGCCGAGGAAGCCGAGCGAGCCCGGCTCCGGGATCACCGTCAGCGTGATGTCGTTCGCGTTGTACTGGATCTCGAAGGTGTTGTTGGCGGTCGCCACCGTGTCGCCGCTGTTGGGCAGCCCCGCGAACGTTCCGCTCAGCGTGCTGAAGCCGTCGATGATGATGAACGAGGCGCTGTAGGGCAGCACGTTGGGCGTCACGAGCGCCAACGTCGCCCCGCCAAGCGTCAGCGTGTCGCTTGCGCCGGACATGACCAGTTGGTCCGCCTCGCCGGCGAGCGTGCCGACCAGTTCCACGGTGAAGGTCGAGCCCGACTGGAATTCGACGTCGCCGGTCGTCGTGAGGATGCCCGGGCTGGAACCGGGGGCCACCTCGG
>CAYODK010000254.1:0-6859 GCA_964402695.1 uncultured Verrucomicrobiota bacterium | reverse complement strand
TGAGGGGGACGCCGGTGTAGGCGTGCTGTGTGACCTGGTCGGCCTGCTTCTCGACGATCCGCGTCACCTTCCCGTCCTCCCACAGGAACCGCACCTTCACCTCCGAGGGCTCGGCGCGCGGGTTGGCGTTCGAGTACTCGATCTCCTCCGTGAGCGCCCAGGCGAGGCGGCCGTTGACGAAGGCCCAGTCCTTCACGTCGACGGGGGAGTAGAGCTTCCAGTAGACGCGGTCGTTCGCGCGCTCGCGGTCCAGGACCGACCGGCCTGGGGCGGCTGGGGGCCGGTCGACCCCGATCCAGCACCACCGGCAGGCGATCAGGAGTGCGACCAGCTCGAACATGAACTGGTCGAGGCTCATGCCGGTCAGGGTCACGTCCGCGGCGAAGGCATCGTCGAGACCGTCCCGGCTGATGGGCTGGCCGAAGACGTACTGCGCGACCTTGTGCGCCACCCGGCGGGCGTAGTTCTTCAGGAACGCGCGCTCCTTCCGGCCGATGGCGTTGGTCGCTGGATCCCCGTTGAAGTCGGTGTCCGACTCCGCCGGGAACCGGGAGAGCCGGGAGCTGATGTATGGGGCGCCGCCGTAGTAGGCGAGGAGGTTCGTTCCGAGCGCGCCCTTCCGGGCGGCCAGAACCTTGTGCTCGCGGGACAGGAGGATGTTCTCGCTCATGCCCGGTGCCGCGGTTTCGAGGGGAAGGGCCCAGGTTGTCGGATTCCGACAACCTGAATCGCCCAACCGCGGCCTATACAGAAGAGAACGCACGCGCGCCCGCACGAGAGTGAGCATCTACAAGAACCCGGATCTCACAGCGCTCAGCTCGTGGTAGCCGATGGCGACTCCGTCGCAGACGTCATCATGGGTGCCGTCGGGGAACTCAGCGAAGTGACGCACGAGAAGCGCGTTCCACGGAGCCCGGAGCATGTGGACGTTGCCGGCATCGAAGATGGGCTCCAGGGGAGCGAGCTTCGCACTCTTGTCGCCCGGGAGCTTGGAGGGCCTGACAACGGAGATCCCAAGGAGGACGGACTTCAGCGTGGTGAAGGCATCCTTGTACCCTCCGAAGGCCTCCACGTACTGGGGGACCGACGGACCGTCAGCCCGAGCCGTGCTCTGGATGAGAGCATCCCGCCGGGGAGCTTCCGCACGGATGTAGGGCAGGTCCTTGATCCACAGGTGCGGGACACCGTTCTCCTTCGTGACCGTGATGAGGGCCCCCACGGTGTAGTCGGGGTCGTCCTTGTCCCGCTCGTCGCTGGATGAGGCGAGATCCCAGGCGCGGATGTACCGGGTCACCGGGAACTCCTCCACCTTGTCGTGAACCTTGATACGGGTGACGTCGAAGCGGTTGCCGCCCTCGAGGGTGGGCTCGCAGTCGAGGAGCCCGGCAGCCAGGCGGCCCAAGGTTGCGTACTGCTCGCGGTACCAGGTCTCGGGAAACCGATCCGGGAAGAGGAACGAGCCGTCTGGATTCCGCGCGGGGAACTTCAGCCGGCGGAACTTGGGGAAGTCGGGATCCTCCTTCTCCGCCTTCCGGATCCGGTTCTGGATCCCGTCGACGTGCCATGGCGTGGCGAGGACGATGACGATCGACACGGGAGCCCGGCGCGTCATCAGGTCGTTCTGGAAGGCCTCCCAGGTCTTCTTCCGGTAGGCCTCGCTTACGGCCTCCGCGCGGCTCTTGCAGTAGTCGTCGACGATGATGAGATGCCCACCCTTGCCGGTGATCGCACCCCCGAGCCCCGCGGCCGTCACGACGCCGGTGGAGTTCTCCACCCGCCAGTTGCCGGCGGCATCCGACCCTCGGGCCAGCTCGATCGACGGAAACAGGATCCGGTAGGCGTCGCTCCGGATGATCGCCTTCGTGTCCTTGCTGAACCCTTCGACCAGATCGGCGCCGTAGCCGGACATGATGATGTCTGGGTGCAACTCCGCGCACCGGCCGAGGAAGAACGCCGGCAGCGCCCGGGAGACGATGTCGCTTTTCCCGTGCCGGAAGGGACAGGCGATGTCGATGAAGGACGACTCTCCGGCGAGGAAGCGGTCGACGGCCTCGGTGATGGCGGCACAGATGGCCCGGGTGTGTCTGCCGATCAGGAACGGAGTGGGCTTCCACCAGACGAACCGGATGAACTCAAGGAGATCCCGGCGCGCCAGGCGGCGGTTCCACTCGGCCTGCAGCTCCCGCAGCCGCCGTGTGCTTCTCGAGTTCTGCCTTGAGTTCGTCATCGGTCATCTTCTCGATGGGCTTGGCCCGGCCGGGGGTCTCGTCCCGGATGGAGGTGTCGACCTTGTCCCGCTGGCCGAGGTACTGCTTGCCCAACCAGATCAGCATGGCGACATTGCTGTTGTTCACGGCCATGTCGTACTGCTTCCGCTTGATCGACATCTTCGCGTGCGCCCGGCCGGTATCGAGTTCCTTCCGGAACCGGCGTTTGATCGTCGTCTCCCCGCAGCCGAAGAAGCCGGCGATCTCCTCGTCGGTGCAGAACATCGCCGCCAGCTTCAGCACCTGGTCGGAGTCGATCTTCTTGAGCGGCATCGCCATCGATGGTTGCCCGTGCTTCAAGAACCCGCGAAAGGAATGCGTAGGAGCACGGTGTAGGCCACATCGGGCCTTCCAGAGGGTAGAGATGGCCCCCGGCGATTCTGGAGGGGGGGGAGGGCAATCGCCAGGGGCTGGGACAACTTACAACATCCGACGCGGGCTCGCATCCGCGAAAACGAGCCCGTCGCCGAAGCCAAGCACGGCGCGCGCGGCCAGGAGGGTGCCGCCGGACGTCGTCACGTTGTCGACCAGGTACAGGGGGACCAGCGGGAGCATGGGGCCGACGCGACGGAAGTCGTGGTCAGCCTCGGTCAGGCCCGGGAGGCCCTTCCGGCGCCGGGCACACGAGGACTCCACGGGGGTCACGCGCTCGATCGCGCAGACGACCGCGGCCCGTCCGGTGACCTTCTCGGCGATGGCGTTCGCGAGGATCCGGTTCGGGCCGACGTCGCCGGCGCTGGTCGGGATCGGCACCAACGTCATGCGCGGTTCGTCGCGGACCAGGTCGGCCAGCTCCTGGGCGGCGATCTCCACGGCCTCGGGGAAGCGGCGCGGCTCCTTGATCGCGTAGGCGATGTTGCGCGTCCAGACCTCCTCGGGGGTGAGGGGGCGGACGCGCGGGCTCACGTAGCGGCGGGCGGTCAGGATCTTCATGCTGGTGTCCATAGCGGCCGCCTTGCGCCACAGGGGGCGGCCAGTGCTCGGTCCGTGGCCGGGGTGTCAGTCGATCACGTTGTCGAACAGCCCAGGGATCCGGGGCTGCAGGGCGTCATGCTCCGTGCGGAAGAACTGCTTCTTCGTGGCTCCCCGCGCCCGCCCGACGGCCGTGTGGACGTCGTAGGCGTAGTCGGGGATCGACGGCCGGTCCGCGCGCGCGGCCTCGAGGGCGGCCGCGATCTCGGCGTCCGCCGGCAGCTTCCGGTCGTAGACGTAGTTCGTCAGGTGGTCGGCGTCCCGGCTCTTCGGTTGCTGGCAGAGGATCAGGACCGCCTTGGCGACGAAGATGCGGCCGCCGTCCGGCTTCTGCTTCCGGATCAGTTGCCACGCCTGGTACAGGCCCCAGATCTCGCGTGTGACCAGGCCGGCGCAGTCCTCGGCCGACACGGTCAGCAGCCGGCGCCAGACGTACTCGCCGAAGCGGGACTCGTGGAGCTCGATCGCGAAGTAGCCCGCGAGGCGGGCGTCGGCGCGCCGAATGGCCTTCTGCAACGCCGACGCCGCCTCGTAGAAGTCATACCCGCGGACGGTTCTGACTTCAGGCCTCATGCCCGAGCCTCCGGGCGACCTCTGCGGCGCCGCGCTTGTAGACGCAGACGCACACCAGGTCGACCCCACACCAGACGGCCCAGAACCGGCCGTCCTTCCAGCGCGCGATGCGGATCATCACGACACCCCCAGAATGAAGCCGTCCCCGGTGTCGGCCAGGTCGAGGTCGCCGGCGCGGATCATGTCGGTCAGCGCCTCCGCGATGCGGACGTCCTCGATGCGCGGGTCGCAGAACTCGCGCAGGTATCGGCGGACGAGGGCGAAGGGCACAGGCCCTCCGCCCTCCGCCCGTAGCAGGTCCAGGATCTGCGTGGAGTACGCGCTCATGTTCAGGCCAGCACCTGCACCTTCGACACGTTCGCCTCGATCGCGGCCTTGATCGCCGCGGCCCGCGCGTCCCGGAAGAACTCCGTGCCGAGCTGCATGACCTTCGCGCCGATCCGGAACTGCCAGACCGTCTTCGGGTCCCGCTTGCCCGTCCCGGGCTGCTTCTCGTGCTTCTTCACGTACTCGGCCGCGTCGATCTCGATCGCGGAGGCGGCGAGCTTCTTGACCTTGGGCTCCTTGGCCGGCTCCTTCGCCTTCGGCGCGGGCTTCGTGGCGGGCTTCTCGGTCGCGGGCTTCTTCGTCTCGGCGTTCTTCTGCTCGGTCGTCATGGCTACTCTCTCCTCCTACTGTCCCCACCGTGGCCCTTTGCCATGGTGGTCAGCAGTTTACGAGAAAGAGCCTGCCAGCCGTCGGCCGTTACGGGAACCCGCCATCGTTCACCATTTTTCGGGTGCGTCAGCGGCGTCGCGGGACCCTGATCTTGAGGCAGGTTGTGCCCTTCTGGGTCCGGTGGGAGATGTGGCGTCCCCAGCGCTTCAGCAGCAGGTCGATCTCGCGGCGGTGCCTCTCGCTGGACCGGTTCGACGCGTTCCCGCCGCGGCCGGCGAAGCGGACGTGCTGGAAGCAGTAGCGCGTCTCGACCCACACGAACCGATCCCGCAGCAGGGACTTCAGGCAGAAGTCGATGTCCGCGCGGAGGATCAGGCTCGTGTCGTACCGCAGCTCGCGGCCGATCACGCCGACGACGCCGCCGACCCAGGTCGAGAGCGCGAATGGCTCGAAGGCCTTGTACTCCATCGGGGACTGAGCTTGGGCGAACCCGAAGACCCGGGCGCCGGCGTCGGCCGCCATGATGGCGACGCGCTCGATCACCGCGCGGACGTGGTCGGGGTCGTCGATCCGCTTCTGCTTGATGTCGCCCTTCCAGTAGACGCCCTTGATGTCGTCGTCGAGCATGACCACGACCGGATCCGCGACGTTGTCGAGGACCCACTGGCGCAGGGGACCGATGCCGACGACGTCGTCCGGATGGACCAGCAGGTTACTCGTCACGGCGCCGTAGGCGGCCGCCTCGGACTCGCCGACGCAGACCAGCGCGTCAGGGACGACGCGCAGGGTGTTCTCGCCGATCGACTGGGCCCGGCCGCGGGAGGGGATCACGCATTGCATAGCCGCTTCATGGCCTCCACGCCGTCGACCACGCGTCCAACCCCGACCTTGCGGCACTTCGGGCCGTAGCGGACCTCCACGCGCCGAATTCCGAGCTTCTCGCACGCCTGGTGGTAGTCCTGATCGTTCCGGAAGAGCAGGACCACGTAGTCGTAGTGCTCGAACGGGTGCAGGTCCATGTTCGGGATGGCGTGCTCCTCGCCCTCGACCGGCACCTCGGCCGCCTCCTGGGCCTCCACCCCGGAGAGCTTCTGGTCGAGCATGTACCGCAGGTCGAGGGATCCGGAGTCGAAGAGCCCGGTCAGCTCCTCCAGCTTGCCCACGTCGATGCCGGCGAGCTCGGCCAGGGGATCCAGCGTGGCGAGGGCCTCGGCCTCCTCGGCGTCGGTGAGGTCGACGTACTCGACGGGGATCCCGGGTTGCTCCTGCTCGATCGCGAGGGCGACGCGCAGATGCCCGTCGATGATCCGGCCGGTTCGACGGTTGACGGTCACGGACCGGATGAACCCGATGTCACCGATGGCGCCGGCGAGGGCGCGGGTCTGCTCGGGGGTGTGGATCCGCCAGTTGCGGTCGTGGGCGGTGAGGGTCTTCGGGTCGACTGTGTCGTGCCCGACGATTCGATTGGTCCACGGTTTCGATTCCATGTCGAAAGCCGCGGATTCAACTGGAGAACCCTTCTGGCCGCCTCGTGGTGCCTCGATCTCCCCTCCACTCGGGTGTCGGGGTGAGTCGGAGGCTCAGGACGTTCTAGGGGCGTTCCCCTCCGCGTCGAGATACGCGCGGATGTCGGCATTGGCATCGGCACTTTCATGGCCTAGCAGCCGTTCGTAAGCAACCCGCAACAGCTCCCGCGTCTTAGCAAGCCTAGCTTTGAACGCCCTGCACGAATCCGCGGCGTTGTCGTAGGCGTTCCGGTAGCCGACGGCATCTTCGTGCATGGCGTCACGCTCCGCCTCCGCGTTGTCCCGCTGCTCTCTCAGCTGGTCCCGCTCGGCAGCTACGGCGTCCATCGTCTGTTGTGAGTACCAATGCCCGCCGTCGTCGATACCCTTGGCGATCTCGCGCAGCCGATCGTTATCGGCCTCCAGCGCCTCGACGTACTCCCGCGTGGCGTCCGGCCATGCTGCCCGTTCACTGTCGCTCGGTTCGATCATGGTCGCTGCACTCCTTTCCACGGCTTGCTCACAGCGAGAACGCCGTAATGTTCTGGAGGCCCGGCCAAACCCTCGCCATCTGGTGCTGGGTCCCATTCCATCCTTATCCCGAAAGAGCTTTCTCCATCTCTCCAGAACGAACCAATCACGCAGTGAAGCATATCCCCCCGTGGCGATTTCCCAGTCACCAATAGCCGCGTGCCGTCAGGCAGCATGTGCGGAGGAACGTCTTTCGGAAGCTCAAACAGAAAGAGACCAAACGGAGCGAGAACGCGGTGACAGTCCATGACCCAATCGGGCGAATCCTTCATCGAGAAGTCTACCTGCTCAATTGGAACATGCTGCCTCTGTTTCTCCTGATTGCCCTGGCCGCTGGCGCTCCAGATGAGGCCA
>CAYODK010000253.1:0-7017 GCA_964402695.1 uncultured Verrucomicrobiota bacterium | reverse complement strand
ATCGTCACCTGCGGGCGGAACACTCTTATTGCGAATAACCGGGTGGAAACGCGACTGGCCCATTCCGCCGATTACTATTACACCCACGTCGCGCGCGGCGGCACCTTCGGCATCGCCATCATCGAGGGTTATTCCTGCGGCAGCATCGTGAGAAACAATACCGTGGACGGCTTCCGCTCAGGCATCGCTGTGGTCGATGGCTACGAGGACAAAAACTGCTTCGAGGAAGGCAACATCCTCATCGAAAACAACAACGTCACAGGCTGTCTGCGTGGCTTCACCCTCTACAAGAATCCCCACTGCGAAACCTTGGGCCGAAACAACCTTCGGATTCGCATCCTGAACAACCACTTCACCCGTGCGCCCGCCGATGGCGATCAAGCCAGCGAGACCTCTGGCATCTGGCTCCCAAACCTGACCGCCGGCGTCGAAATCCGCGAGAACACCGTCCGCCATTTCCGCCACGGCGTATGGATGGGCGGTTTCGTCGATTTCATTCGCATCGGCGGCAACGCCTTCGAGGATTGCGCCACCGGAGTGACCCTCGAAAGTGTTTCCCAAAATCCCGCCGGCCACGTTGCGCACGTGAAGGAGAACGACAACGCCTTTTCCCGCACCGCACCTCGCAGCCAAGGCCTGTCGCAGGAGCACGTGAGAGAATTCTGACACCGTTCCGCCGAATGGCACAGTCTTTCGCGCCAACTCCGAAATCACCGCAACGCCTAACCATGCGCTGCAGCGAACTGCTCCGCGCGTCACGCTGGCTGCTTCCGACCGCCCCGCCGCCTTCGCCCATCCTGCCCCCGCCACCTTACCGCAGCCAGCGCGCCGCGCTCCGCAGTCGCTGAGCTTGGGGTCGTTGAACTGAGCCTGCCGCGCGCCCGCCGTCCCGGCGGGCGATTGCGTCAGGGTGCGCCGGGGTGGCGGAGTTCGACGCGGTCGAGTTCCATCGCGGTGGTCCAGTCGATGCGGACGTACCGCTGCCCGGCGGGCACGTCGGCCCGGTAGGTGGCCATCGAGCGCTGCATCTTCCCGGCGGCGCCGCCGGGAGTCGGCGGGAGCTTGCGGTCGATGCGCGTCGGGGCCAGGGGCGTGAAGGTGGTCCCGTCGGGCGAAACGCGCATCACGGGACCGGCAATCGGTCCGGGGAAGAAGGCGACCAGCTCGACCCGGCGGATGTCGGCCGGCGCCGTGTAGGCGATCCAGTCGTTCGTGGTCCCCTTCGCGCGGAAGAGATACTCGGCGCAGATCGCGTTGTACTCGTTCGCGGTCGTGAGGCCGTCCGACCTCCCCGTCGCGCGGGAGAAGTCCTGCAGCTCGTCGGCCAGGCACACCTCGCGCACCCGGACGGGCCCGACGACGTTCGAGGGCTTCGACGCACCGGACGCATTGCGCGCGGCGACGCGGTAGAACCACGTGTCCCCGGCCTTCGCGGTCGTGTCGCTGTAGAGCGGGCGGTACGCGATGTCCGCGTCGGACACGTTCTCCGCGATCCGCGACCACCGTCCGGACGCCGCGGGGGCGCGCTCGATGTCGTACCCGGATGCGCCGGCGGAACCGCGCCACGAGAACATCGGCACGCCGTCGAACTTCAGGAGCTCCGGCGGCGCCGGGACGGGGACGGGCGGCACGGGCAGGCCCTGGATGCGGAACGCGGCCTCGCGCATCTCGCGCATGATCCCGATCTCGGCCTGGGCGTGGGCGCTGGGAAAGCCGGGCCAGTGGTAGGACCACACGCTCGGGAACGTGAAGATCTGGTGCCAGTAGTAACCGCCGCGCTCGTGGTGGAAGTACATGCTCCAGAGCATCGCCCCGGCCATGCCATCCATGCCGATGCACGCATCGAGGAAGCCGCGAAGCTTCGCCGGCGCGCCGTCGGCGGTCCACCCCTTCCCGTCGACATAGGGGCCGAACTCGCCGACGAAGAACGGGCGCTGCCCGCGGATCGACTCGATCTCCCCGCGGCAGGCCGCCGCCCAGTCGTCGCCCACCTTGCCGTAGCTCGTGTAGTAGTGGCGCGTGAGGAGATCGATGTTCGGATCGATGAGATGCGCCGGCCCGGGGCGGTGCCGCGTCTCGGCGACGAGATGGTTCGGATCGAGGCCCTTCATGTACGCGGCCATCTCCGACAGCCAGTTCGTCGTCGCGGTGTGCATCTCGTTGCCGAACTGCCACGCGAGGATCGCCTTGTCGTCGCGGTACGGGACCTTGCTGACGGTGTTCGTGCGCCCGAGCACGAAGCGCACGGTCGCCTTGTAGTCCTCCTTGATCTGCGGATCGGTCCAGAACTCCGCGCGTTTCTTCCCGCGGTGCGCGGCGTACGTCCCGATGCCGCCCAGGTAATCGCCGGCGTCAGCGGACAGGCAAAGGATGACGCGGATGCGGTGCCTGTTGGCGAGCGCCAGGAGGTGGTCGATCGTCACGAACGCCGTCTCGTTGAACTGGCCGGGGCCGAGCACGTAGTGCCAGGGCTGCGGCGGCTCGTCCGGCCCGCGCATCGGCAGGTTCCACGTGCGGACGACGCGGCAGTTCATCTGGTCGAGCGACTTGAGGGCATCCTCCTGCTCCCACGGCGTCGCCAGCCCCATCCGCTCGGGCAGCCGCATCGTGAAGTCGTACGGCACGACGAGGCCCGGCATGTTCGCCCCGATGAACCGGAACTCCCTGCCGCCGTCCATCAGCTTGTTGCCGCTGCGAGTGATGAAATGCTCGAACCCGCCCTCCGCGGCGGTCGCCGACGCCGGATGGAGACAACACAAAGACGCGAAGATCGCAGAGAAGACGGGGAGCCGGAACGAGGTACGAGCCGGACGGGCGGGAAAGCGCTCGCACCACGAGTGTCCACCGACCTGCTCATTTCGCTTCATCGTTGGTCGCCTTCCCTTCCGATGCCGGGCTCTACTTTGCGTCCTTTGCGCCTTGGTGCCGTCTTCTCCGGATCAACGATTCGAGTCCAGGCGCACGGTGACAGGATCGGCGGCGCGCTTCAACGGGAACGTGCCCCCGCCCTTCGACCCGCCGGCCGCGACGGTGTACTCGTACGTCCCGAAGAAGCCGCGGAACGTCGCCGTCCCGTCGGCCCCGGTCTCGACCGTCGCGGTGGTCTTCCAGTCCCCGTTGATCAGCCGGTCGAGGGCCGTGTAGGCGGGCTTGGGATCGAGCGCGCCGTCGGCGAGGCCGCCCATCGCCTCGTTCTCGCCCTTGACCGCCGTTCCGTCGCCGAGATTCCACCACGTGATGCCCGCCATGCCCGGCGCGCTGAACCAGAGGCGGTAGTGGTCGCGCACGACCTCGGCCTGCAGCGCGTCGCCGTTCTCGCCGGCGGACGGGATCGTGATCTCCGTGACGTACATCGGGAGGTCGAACGCGCTGAAGGCCTCGTAGAGGTCCAGCAGGGCCCCGGGGTTGCAGTCGGGTCCCGCCAGGTAGGTGTCGAGCCGCTCGCGCCGGAAGTAGTGGTACTGGAACCCGATCCCGCGCACGGGCAGCCCCTTCCCCAGCATCGCCTTCACCTGGGCGAAGTAGGGGTTCGTCGCCGCGGGCTTGAAATTGTAGCTCGTGACCTCGTTGATCATCATGACGTTCGTCTTCGGGAACAGCGGCACGGCCTCCGCGAAGGCCCAGTCGACGTACGCGCGGTCGGGCGAGTAGAGCGGGTAGGCCTTCGGGCAGACCTGCGACTCGTTGACGACGTCCCAGATCGGGATCCGGTCGCCGAACCGCGAGGCGATCTCGCGGAAGCGTTTCCGGTAGAGGCCGCGCAGTTCCTCCGCGTCCTTCGGGATCCACGACGGGTTGTACGCGTGCCACAGGAGCGGATGCCCCTTGAGCGTGACGCCGTTCGTCGCCGCCCACGGGAGGAAACGGTCCGCGGGCGGGCGCCGCCACATGTCGCGCGCGGGCTCCTCGTAGCGCAGTTCGCCCCGCGCCGGCTCCGTGCCCTCCCAGTAGAACGGCACCGTCGCGAAGTTGAACAGCTTCAGGAAGGCCTGCTCGTACTTGCGGTTGTCCTCCGGGGTCGGGAGCTGCCCGAGAACGAAGGCGTTGCAGCCGAAGAGGAACTCGTGGCCCGTCTGGCGGACCTCGACGCGCGCGCCCTTCACGGGGTTGCCGGCCGCATCGACGACCCGCACGACCGCGTCGCCCTTGCGGTTCTTCTCGATGCCCGCCGCGATCCGCGCCTCGACCTCCGGCGTGCGCCAGAGCTTGCGGTAGTTTTCCAGGGCCGCCTCGTGGTCGGCGGCGGGCGCGAGCGGCAGCACCGCCTTCTCCACGATCAGCACGGGCGAGTCGTAGAGCGGAATCCCGCGGACCTCCCATCCCCTCGCCCCCTTCGACCCCCGCGACGCGGGAATCGCGCGGACCAGACCGGTGCGCAGGTCGGCGAGGACCGGCTCCTTGAACTCGCCCTTCGCAAACACGAGGTCGACCGGCGTCGTCTCGTTGGAGTCCGAGGGCATGGCGCCGCTGAACCACACCGCGACCATCTGCCCGGCGCCGTCCTTGCGGCGGCAGCCGAGCACCGACACCTTCTGCGTCGTGCCGCACTCGAACGGGAAATCGGCCAGCCGCTCGATCCGGTCGTCGAAGAGGGAGAACACATGCTGCGCGGCCTGGTAGGACGGCTTCGTCCGGGCGACGGTCTTGTCCTCGTTCGCCTTGAGCAGCCCCTTCGTGTTCCAGCGGTCGGGGTACTTCAGCTCCATGAGCGTGAACTGGTTGTGCGGAACATCCTTCGCGAAATGGGCCAGCATGCGCCGCAGGTTCCACTTCGCCTGCGTGAGCTCGGTCCACGCGTGTCCCTTGAGCGCGCCGAAGGTGCCGGCGGTCGACGGCGCGCCCGTCTCGCCCTGCCGCGCCTCCGCGTGCGGCGCGTACTTCGCGAGCAGCGCGCGGATCCGGTCGGTCAGCGAGGTGTCGTCCGGGTTCTTCGGGTAACCGTGGAACGTGACCGCATCGACAAGGCCCGTCTTGCCCTTCGCCTGCAGCCGGGCGAGGAACGCCTCGGCGTAGTCGACCTTCCCCGCGAGCCCCAGCGCCCAGATCTTCGCGCCGGGCTGCACGGCGCGGATGATCTCGGCGGTGCGGATGTGGAAGTCGGCGAAGGCTTCGGCGGGCGCGTCCCGGCCCAGGTCGGGCTCGTTCCAGATCTCCCATTCGGTGACGCGGTCCTTGAAATGCGTCGCCAGCGCGCGAACGAAGCCGTCCCACGCCGCCAGCGCCTCCGGCGACCGCGGGATGCCGCCGCCGAGGCCCGTGCCGCCGCCGCCGGGGTAGTTGGTGTTGCCGTAGTTCGTCTCGAGCCACGGCTGCACGCCCTGGGCGCGCGCGTCGTCGACTAGTTCGTCGAGCCATGCGAAGTCGTAGACTCCCGGCGCCTTCTCGCACTTCTGCCATCCGGTCTGCACGCGGATCCGCTTCGCGCCCAGGGGGCCGAGGTAGGACTTGTAGTTCGGGTAGACCGCGAAATCGCGGTCGAGCGTCTCCCCGCCGACCGACCAGGGCGACGACGCGATTTCCTTCGCGGGGCGCGGGCGGATCTTCCCGATGACCGGGAACTCCGGCGCGGCGGAGGCCGGAGCAGGACAACCCACAGACGCAACGAGCGCCACGAGGGCGGAGAAGGACAGGCCTCGGCGGAACAGGCGGCTCATCAGGGGATCCTCCCGATCTTGGTTCGCGTGACTCCGGTCTTCGTGACGGCATCCATGCCGGTGCGCATGCTGACACGCGGCGCCGCGACCTCAAGGATGCAGGCTTGCCGGTCCTTCTCTTTCGCTTGCATTTTCTTCTCTACGGTCCCGTGATCGCGATGCCGGCCCAGTGCGCCGCCTCGTAGCGCCAGTCCGTCGGCTGGTTCACCAGCTCGACGCGCACCTTCCGGCCGGCCCACGGCGCGAGGTCGACGTTCACGGTCCGCCAGCCGTCCTTCGCGGTGCCCGGGCCGATCGTGGTGCGCAGGATCTCGTTGCCCTCGACGCGGACGATGAGATCGAAGTCGCCGCGGGGATCGTGCCCGACCGTCACGACGAGGGCGGGTGCGGAGGACGCGGGCACCTCCAGCGTGCGCGACAGCACGCAGCCGGTGTCCCGGTCGAGCGGGTGCGTGACCAGAACGTTCGCCCTGCCGCCCCACGTCGCCCGCAGGCCGGGACTCATGTCGGTCCCGCACGAGGCGACCTTCCAGCCGGGCAGAACCTTGCCCACCGCCTCCTGGATCTCCGCGCCGGGGGCCTGGACGATGCGGGCCATCTCCTCCGGCGTGTAGACGCTTCCGGCGATCGGCCCCGGGGCCCAGCTGAGCTCCAGCGCGCTGGGACGCGGCGGCGTGACGGGGATCACGAACACGTCACCGCCGGTGGCGTCCTTCTCGATCCGGCCGCCGTGCTTCACGACGACCTGCCGGGCGAGCTTCTCGCAGACGTCGAGCAGCCTCGGGAAGTTGTACGCGGTGTGACTGAATACCTTCGCCTCGTCGAGGCCCGTGTTGAAGCGCGCCGGCAGGTTCGAGAAGCCCATCGTGGTGAACAGCACGCCGGCGGCGCTCGACGGGTTGCAGTCGGAGTCCTGGCCGGCGCGGCAGGAGATGACGATGGTCGCGTCCGGATCGCGGCGTCCGTGCAGGAGTCCGAGCAGGACGTAGGCGCCGTTGATCTTGCAGTCGATGCCGCCGTTCGATGCCTTCTGGTAGGCTGGATCCTCGCGGTACTTCTTCTGGCACTTCGCCCACGTCGCCTCCCAGTCGTCCGGCGAGGCCTGGAACCATGCGATGAGATCGCGGACCATCTCCGCGTACTGGCTCTCCGCCGGGATCGCGCGAAGGCCGGCGCGTGCGAGGGCGACGGGGTCGGTCTCGAAGAACGCCTCGGCGACCATCGCGCCGATGAACTGGCCCGCGTAGAGGCCGTCGCCGTAGTTCATGAGGCGACCGAAGGTATCGCCGAGGTCGACGGCGGCCTGCGGCAGGCCGGGCGCGATCAGGCCGGAGAAGTCGGAGATCGGAAGAGCGTCGTGTAG
>CAYODK010000252.1:0-7021 GCA_964402695.1 uncultured Verrucomicrobiota bacterium | reverse complement strand
CGCGAAGACGTTCCCGCGCAGTTCCTGCCACCGGTCGATGTGGGCCTGGCGGAAGACAGGGTCGGCGAACAGGCGCACCCACCATGTGCGGTTGAACGGGTCGGTGCCCAGCAGGGCGAACCACTCCGTCGCCACGTCGCTGCGCGAATCGTAGGAAGAGAAGCATCGGTCGAAGTCCCAGAGCGGCCCGGCGACCAGCGGTCCGCCCCGGTCCTTGGTCATGTAGGCGCTCAGGCGCAGGGAGTCCGGGTTCTTCGCCAGCAGGTTGACCCAATGGTGGTCGATCCACGAAGGGTAGTCGACGTACGCTGCGCAGCCGGTCGTGGGATGGGCGAATCCGGGCAGGAATTGGACGACCTCGAACCGCTGGATGTAGTCCATCAGGTACTGGATCTGGGGCGTGACAAGGTTGGTTCGGATGGGATCGTGGATCGCGACGGGCATGCTCAGCATGGACATCCAGAAGACCTCGTTTTCGTCGTACCGGTCGACCTTGACGATGTAGCCGCCGGTGCAGTCGGGGACGGCCGTGTCCCATGCATCGAGCTCGGGCAGGTCGATGCGCCGCTTGCAGAGCTTGATCTTCTCGCACAGGTAATAGAGTCCCGCGTACTGGTTCGACGCGAGGTTGATCGTCGCGTTGGTCGACCAGAAGACCTCCACCCAGCGCCCGTCCGGAGCCCATTGCCCGAGCTGCCGGCCCAGCTCGAATGCCAGCGCGTTGTACAGGTAGGTCCGGTCGTACTCGCAGCAACTGAGCAGGCACCAGTCGGACTCGGCGGGCATGCCGAGAACCGGCCGGTCCTCGTCCCGATCCTCCTCGTCCCAGAGTTCCACGGCGTAGGGCTTCTTGGGAGGGCGGCTGGACGACCAGCCCCGCACGTTGACGCCGCATCGCGCGCAGAGCGCCGCGGGCGCGACGACCGACGATTCGCCGTTGGACCCGGGCTCGACCAGGCACAGGTGGCACGAGACGTTGGTGACCTGCGTTGTCACGGCGCCCGGGATGCCGGGGTCGACGTTCCGCAGGAAAAGCAGGGGCAGGTTCGACCGGAACCCGCGGACGTCGGGGTCGGCGAACGTGTACTGCGCGGACGTCACGGGGCCGCTCTGGCCGTTCGTCGCGAAGACCCGCGCGCGGATGTGCAGGCTGGTCGACACCGTCAGCGGGCCCGAGTACAGGCGGCTGGTGGCGGACGGGACGGAGGCGTTGGTCGTGTAGCGGATCTGCTGGCCGGTCTCCGCGCCGGACAGCGTGAGCGCGAAGCCGTTCGTGCAGAGGCCCGAGGGGGACGAAAACGAAACGACCTGGGGCAGCCGGAGCGTTTCGATGCCGCCGTTGGTCGCGCCGGGCGTGGCGTGTGCGAGGTATCCCCGGAGGAGATTGGTGGACGCGGCCGTCGCGGTCATCCATGGCTGGAAGAACAGGTCCTGGTCGACCGAGTACACGTTGACGCACTGGACGGCCAGCCAGTTGGTCCCGTTGCGCAGCCCGGGGATGGCGGCGTCCAGCGGGATCGTCTCCACGGGCGTCGCGGAGTGCGCCGCCGGCGCGACCGAGAGGTGGCTGAGGTGCGCCGCGGAGGGTGCGTTGGCCGAAAGAACCCAGGTCCCGTTGACGAACACCGCGATGCCGTCGTCGTACCTCGCGCGCAGGGCCAGGGAGTGCACTTTCGAGGTGTCCGCGACGACGAACGGGGCCCGCACGAGCGCGGAGGACTGCTTCCAGTACATCTGGCTGCCGACGTTGATTCCGAGCTCGGCGCTGTAGTCCGGGCTGGCGTTGGTGAAGTAACCGACGGCGAACGTCCCCGTCGTCCAGGCGCTGTCGTCGTAGGCGGGGGCCGTCCACGCGGTGCCCAGGTTGGAGGAGGGCACCAGGACGCGGCAGGTCGACGCAGCGCCCAGCAGGGAGGTGCATGCCCCCGGTTCCGGGATCGCCCCGTAGGCGACATCGGCGAACTGCTGGGGGAACTTCGGCGCGAAGGCTGAGATCACGTTCGTGCCGTCCGGGGCGACGAGGGCGAGGAACTCGCCGTCCTTGTCGAGCTGGAAGCTGGCGTGGACCTGCCCGTTCGTGAGGGCCGTCGTGCGACCGGACGCATAGACCAGGAGCGCGCCGCGCGCGGGCACGGTCACGGCGGGGAACCGCCACTTCGTAAGGTTGGATGCGTTGTCGGTCAGGTGCCAGCCGCCCAGCGACACCGCGGTGCAGTCCGGGTTCGTGATCTCGACCCAGTCGGAGGCGGCCCCGTAGAGGTCGCGGATCCCGGTCTGGTTCGACGCCATGGACTCGGAAATAAACGGTGCGGCCAGGAGGGGAACCCCTCCGGCAAGCCACGCAACGACAACGACGACATGCCGACTCACGACCTGAAATCGTCCTCCCTGGGAGGCCGGCTCGTCCCGGGGCGTTATCCTACCACTCCGGGCTGGCGACAGGGCGTCAAAAGTTGCGCCTCAAAGAGCTTGCGTTCCTGCCGGGATATGATAGTCTTTCGCGGTCTGCAGCCAGAAGCAGTCGCAGTGAGCGTGGTAGATTGTCAAGCGAAGCCGTGATCGTGCTCGGTGACAGTCCGAAACCTGAATGGTTCAGGAACATCCACTTCGGCCTCCTGCCGCAGCGGTTAGGAAAGAGTACGGATCATGGCCACTAAGTTGTTCGTGGGCAACCTGTCGTTTGACACGACCGAGAGCGAGTTGCTCGAGATGTTCAAGCAGGCCGGACAGGTCGTCAGCTGCGAGATCGTCATGGATAAGTTCAGCGGCCGCTCCCGCGGCTTCGGCTTCGTCCAGATGGGCTCCCAGGATGACGCCAACAAGGCGATCGCCCAGTTCCACGGTCAGAACCTCGGCGGCCGCGCGTTGACGGTCAACGAGGCGCGCCCCCGCGAGGAGCGTCCCCGTGGTGACTTCGGCGGCGGCGGCGGCTTCGGCGGCGGTGGCGGCCGGGGCGATTTCGGCGGGGGCGGGGGCCGGGGCCGGCGATAAGCCCCCCACCCTGCCACGGGTTATTTGAGACGGGCGCCCCGGGCAACCGGGGCGCCCGTTTCGTTTCTCAGACCTTGTCCGGCACGACGTACGGGGCGCGGTACTCGCGGGTGAGCATGGCATTCGCCTCGGCATCGCGCGGGAAGGTCATCGTCGCCGGGTCGAAGTCGACCGTGCGGCCAAGCCGGTAGGCGATGTTGCCGAGGTGGATCAGCGAGCAGGAGTAGAACCCTTCCTCGATGCTCTTGTTGTAGGTCGCCGGATCGCCGCTCCGGATCGCCTCGATGAACTCCGCGTAGTGGTCGGCCGCCCCGGACCCGGTCGGCCCCGGCTCGCGCTTCTCGCCCAGGAACGTCCGCCACTCGCCGACCGTCTTGGCCATGTAGCCCTTCGATCCGTAGAAGAGATTGCCGATCGTGTTGCCCGCGCTCGTGGCCATGTAGCCGTCGGTGGACGACTTCTTCATCCACATCGGGTCCTCGCTGTTCGCGATCCATCCGCGGACCTCGAACTGCAGGATCTTCTTCTTGTCGCCTCCGCCGGCCGGGTTCGGGAACTCGAAGGCCGCCAGGAGCACGTTCGGCGTCGTCTGGTCGTCGTCGAACATCATGTGCCCTCCGACCGCGTGGATGCGCGTCGGCAGCGTCACGCCGAGGCCCCAGCGGGCGATGTCCATCTCGTGCACGCCCTGGTTGCCCATGTCGCCGTTGCCGTAGTCCCAGTTCCAGTGCCAGTTGTAATGGAACCGGTTCTTGTTGAACGGACGCGCGGGCGCCGGGCCCTGCCACAGGTCGTAGTGGACGCCGGCCGGCACCGGTTCATCGGCCTCGCGGCCGATGGTCTTGCGCCACTTGTAGCAGAGGCCCTTGGCCATGTAGACCTCGCCGAGGCCGCCCTCCTGGAGGAACTTCGCCATCGTCTGCGAGCACGGGTTGCTGCGTTGCTCGGCGCCGTCCTGCACGATCACCTTGTACTTCTTCGCCGCCTCGACCAGCTTGCGGCCCTCGAAGATGTTGTGGCAGCAGGGCTTCTCGACGCTGACGTGCTTGCCGGCCTGGATCGCCCAGATCGATGCGAGCGCATGCCAGTGGTTCGGGGTCACAACGGACACCGCGTCGATGTCCTTGTCCTCGTAGAGCTTCCTCAGGTCCGTGTAGGTCTTCGGCTTCGGCCGGTTCTTCTTCGTGAAGTGCTTGTCGATCACGCCCGCGAACAGGTTCTCGTCGATGTCGCACAGCGCCGCCACCTCGACGTTCGGCAGCGCCTGGTAAGCCTGGATGTGCGACTGCCCCATGCCGTGGATGCCGATCACCGCCACGCGGACGCGGTCGTTTGCGCCGGCCCACGCCCTGTTCGTCCCCCACAGCATGGCGCCCAGCCCCGCCGCCCCGCCCGCCAGCACCTGTCGCCGGTTCATCGTCCCGCTCATCTCGGTCCTCCCGTTTGTGCGATGCCGGCAAGCAAGCCTCCGCGCGGGGCGCAAGTCAAGCCCGCGCCGTTCTGCCGTGACAGGCGATGCAACGATCGTCAGAACAGGACCCGCCCATGGATGTGCGTGGAGCGGCGTCCAAGGCTTGGAAACGAGGCGCAGGGAAACGCCCAGGGGTTGGACGATCCCGGCAACAGGATGGGTGGCGGGATCAGCCGCCGAGCTGCGCGGCGAGGAGGTCGGCGGCCTTCGCGACCGCGTCGGGCGCCTTCGACGGATCCTTGCCGCCGGCCTGTGCTCGCGCGGGCTGCCCGCCGCCGCCGCCGCCCGCGAGCTTCGCCACGGCGCCGATCAGCTTGCCGGCGTGGACGCCGCGCTTGACGAGGTCGTCGCTGACGGTCGCGATGAAGGCGGCCTTTCCGTCGCCCGCCGAGCCGAGCACGATGACGCCGGAGGGGAGCTTCCCGCGGACCGCGTCCGCCAGTTCGCGCAGCGCGTCGGCCGGAACCTCGCCGGCAAATCCGGCGACCAACGGAACGCCGGACACGTCGCGCGCGCCCGCCAGCAGCGCGTCGACCTGCCCGAGCGCCGCCGCGGCGGCCTTCTGCTTGAGCTCCTTCTCGAGCCTGCGGTTGCCCTCGACCAGCGCATCGATGCGCGCCCCCAGGTCCGAAGGGTTGGCGCTGAAGCGGCGGCAGAGCTCGGCGAGAAGGTCGTGCTCCGAACGCGCCCACTCGTAGGCGGGCATGCCGCACATCGCCTCGATGCGGCGGACGCCCGCCGCGACCGAGCTTTCGGACGCGATGCGGAAGAGGCCGATCTGGCCGGTCTGCGCCGCATGCGTGCCGCCGCAGAGTTCCTTCGAGACCCCGTCGACGTCGATCACGCGCACGGTCTCGCCGTACTTCTCGTCGAAGACCGCGATGATCCCCGATCCGGCGACGTCCTTGAGCGCCATCGAGGAGACGCGCACCGGGCGGTTGTCGAGGATCCAGCCGTTCACGCGGGCCTCGACCTTCGCGAGCACCGCCGGGTCGAGGCCCTCGAACCACGTGAAATCGAAGCGGAGGCGGTCGGGGGAGACCATCGACCCGGCCTGCTTGACCTGCGGGCTGACGAACTCGCGCAGCGCCGCGTTGAGCAGGTGCGTCGCGGTGTGGTGCCGCAGGATCGCGGCGCGGCGGGCGCCGTCGACGCGGGCGCGGACCTTCATGCCCTCGGCGAGCCGGCCGAGCGCGACGCGGCCGCGGTGCATCAGGATGCCGTCCGCCGGCTTCTGCGTGTCGCCCACCTCGAACGCGGCGCCGCCGGCCTCGAGGCGGCCCGTGTCGCCGACCTGGCCGCCGGCCTCGCCGTAGAACGGGGTGGAGTCGAGCAGGACGTCGCCTTCGGCGCCCTCGGGCAGCTCGGCCACCCGGGCGCCGTCGCGGAAGAGCGCGAGCACCGTCGCATCGCCCTCGAGCGTGTCGTAGCCGGTGAAGGCGGAGCGGAGCCCGGCGGCGACGAGGTCCGCGACGACGTCGCCCTCGCGGCCCCCGGCGCCGCCCTTGCGCGCGGCGCGGCCGCGCTCGCGCTGGGCACCCATCAGCGACTCGAAGCCGGCCTCGTCGGTTGCGAGGCCCTTCTCGGCGGCCATCAGGCGCGTGAGGTCGATCGGGAAGCCGAACGTGTCGTAGAGCTTGAAGGCCTGGTCGCCGGGGAAGGCCTTTCCGCCCTCGCGCGCGACGCCTGCGGCGACCTCCTCGAACAGCGCGATGCCGCGGTCGAGGGTTGCGGCGAAGCCCTCCTCCTCGGCCTTGAGCGCACGCAGCACCTGCACGCGGTTGCGCGGCAGCTCGGGGAAGACATCGCCCATCGCAGCCTCGAGCACCGGGACGAGGTCGCCGAGGAACGGCTCGCGCAGGCCGAGCTTGCGTCCGTAGCGGACCGCGCGGCGCAGCAGGCGGCGGAGAACGTAGCCGCGGCCCTCGTTGGACGGCAGGACGCCGTCGGCGATCGCGAAGGCGAGAGTGCGGATGTGGTCGGCGATGACGCGCATCGCGATCGCGGCCTCGCCCTCGTAGGGTTTCCCGCAGCGGGCGGCGACGGCCTCGATCAGCGGCATGAAGACGTCGGTGTCGTAGTTCGAGGGCTTGCCCTGGATGACCGCGGTCACGCGCTCGAAGCCCATGCCGGTGTCGACGTGCTTCGCGGGGAGGTCCTCGAGGGAGCCGTCGGACCGGCGGTTGTGCTGCATGAAGACGAGGTTCCAGATCTCGATGCAGTCCGGGCTGCCGGCGTTGACGAGCTTCGCGTCGCAGCCGTTCGGGGTGCGGTCGAAGTGGATCTCCGAGCAGGGACCGCAAGGGCCGGTCTCGCCCATCTCCCAGAAGTTGTCCTTCTCGTTGAACCGGAGGATGTGCGCCGGGTTGACGTCTGTCACCTCGCGCCAGATGCGCTCCGCCTCATCGTCCTCACGGAAGACCGTGACCCAGAGGCGCTCCTTCGGCAGCTTCCAGACGCCGGTCAGCAGTTCCCACGCCCACGCGATCGCCTCGCGCTTGTAATAGTCGCCGAACGACCAGTTGCCGAGCATCTCGAAGAACGTGTGGTGGTACGTGT
>CAYODK010000251.1:0-7058 GCA_964402695.1 uncultured Verrucomicrobiota bacterium | reverse complement strand
CGCGGCGGCACCTCAATGGGGGGTTCATGCACAACCTGTCACCAGGCCCGGGATTGAACCTGTGAGCGGGGCATCCTGATTGGCCGTCCCGGATGCTCTCCCCCTCGGAATCGCGCAACCCTCACAACGGTCGGACGTGAGGATTGCCGGGAGCCGGGCCAAACCGACAGAATCATCAGGCCGTCTTGGATGCGCGAACACGACGAACGACCATCGTGCCCATCACCCCGGACAGCGCGAGCAGGGCGGGCCAGAACGCCGCGGCCTCCGGGACGGATACGATGTCGTCCCCGGACGTCGACAGCATGATATGACCATACTCGACACTTCCGCCGGTGCCCTCCCGTTCGATACGGACGCCACCGTCAAGAGCCAGCCCAACGCCGCTGAAGGCGCTTGCGCTTGGTGCGCCCAGCAATGCCGCGGTCCCCGACGGGCTGATCCAGACACTGAACGTGTCCACAAGGTTGTCTGCATTGCTATCGTACAGCCGTCCGATAATGAAGCGGACATCGGCATCGGTTTCCGTCGGGGTCAATGGCACGGTCATGGTTACAGCGCCGACCCGCACGCCGTACGACAAAGAACCGAGATACCCGATCTCGGCCGTATCCGAGGAGGACGAATCAAACGCAACTGCGTTCCTCCCCGCGCCGAGCGTTCTCCCGCTGATATCGACCAGGAACGACACATACACATCAGTCAATCCCACCAAGGAGGTGAAGTCCTGGCTCAGGGCCGTCGTCACTCCAGAGCCTCCCGCCTTGATTTGAACGCTCTTGTCCTGCATCAGCATGTAGTAGGGATCGTAGGTGACCACAACGTCCGGACGTGACGAATCCACGAGGGTTGCTCCGCTTCCCGGGGTCCAGCCTTCGAAGGTGCCGCTCTCCCACGTAGTTAACGAAATCACGGTGGCGTGGGCCGATACCGCTGTGAAAGCCGCAAGCACGGCCACCCTCGTCGCGATTCTCGTCATCATATGCGCCTCCCTATTCTCCCCGTCTCATACTCACGGATATAGAAGAACATGGGGCTGGAGCAGCGGTCAACCGAAATGGCGCGCGGATCATGCGTAACTGCGCATACGTGTTTTGTTTATTCCTGCATCAGGCACCATATCCACGACGTTGTCCGGCGAATCGAGCCGCTTTCACGCCGGCGTGCCACAACCTGAGCCATCGACGGCTCGCGCCAACTGGTGGAGATACAGGATCGGATTTCATCCCCCCCGGGGGGCCGCCGTTGCCGGCCGGACTCGCAAGCACCCGGAACGAGGGGTTCCCGCAGGGAGCGGGACGGGCTCAGCGGGCGCCGAGCCCCAGCCAGTAGGCGAGACTTCCTGCGTATTCGCGCAAACCCATTGCGGAACCGCAGAGCGCGCCGGCGTCGGGGAACCAGCCCCATTGACCTGCCTGCCGTCTCAGGCTGGCGTGGTGATCAATGGCGGCCGGAATGACTTCAAAGCCCTCGCGCTCGAAGGCGGGCAGGGCGCGGCGCATGTGGTCCGCCGATGTGACGAGCAGGATTCGGTTCCTCTCCGATCCGCTCAGGAGTCGCCGGGTATGGAAGGCATTGCCGGCTGTCGTGCGGCTTTCCGCCTCCGAGAGGATCGCCGACTCGGGAACACCAAGCTCGCGAAGGAACATAGCCCCGTACGGGGCCTCGCCATGCCCGGCGCTGACCAGAATCACGGGCGCGCGTCCCGCCCGGTAGAGTCGGACCGCATGCCAGTAACGATCTGCGGCATCATGGAGAACCGGGTAGGGCCGCTCAGGAGGGCTCGGCGGTCCGATGGCACCGCCAAGAACAACAATTGCATCGGCCAGCGGCTGCGACTCGACGGGGACAACCGGATACGGTGACTCCATCTTGAAGAGCATCCAATTGGGAATCGCCGGTATCGACCATAGGAGCATCCACAGAAACCCACCCCAGAGCCAGAAGGCGTCCCTGCCTGGAAACGATAGGAGACGGAATCGGCCACGAACAAGTGTTCTGTCCTTGGCGTCGCCCTCACGAAGCAACGTCGGCCGACCCCCGCGCGCGCGCAAGCACAACCCGATCGCCAACGCGATCATGCCGGCCGTGTAGGGCTGGAGGAAAAGCGAAACGAATTTCTGCAGAACATATCCCATGACACTCTCTCGGTTAGCAGGAGCGATGCCGTTGACCGCAATGCACGGAGACCCGTGGGTATTGCTTCGGAAGTAGGGAAACTCCAAACTCCAAGGAAGTTGGAAGTTCAAAGGGGAAAGGAACGAAGTCGGAGGGTCTACAGGTATGGATCAGGGGGCGTCCAAGAAGCCACCCACCTCTCACGGAGCGTTCCGGGCTGTCAGGCCGTCCGGCCTTCCTCCCTTCTTCTCCTTTCGACTTCCCACTTCCTTGGAGTTTGGAGTTTCTTACTTTCCTCTTCCGAAACGATTCCCTTCCTGTACCGTGCCTGCCTTGGCTTGATCTGAATCGTTCCGGCTAAGAGCGCGGTCCCGCGCAGGCCACCATTGACCCAGCTTCCGGATCGGCTTCGCCCACAGGGTCCAGACGTTTGGCTTCAGACCGTTCACCGCCCATGCCCGACGGTCGTTTCGATTGGCCGCGATCCGGTTCGCCAGGCTCCGGGAACTCAGCCCGCCGGCCCGCATGCAGACCAGGGTCACGGGCAGGTACGACGCCCGGATCCCGTGGAGAACGAACATCCGGAGCATCAGTTCATAGTCCGCGGACGTCCCCAGGTCGAGGCGATACAGCCCGTGCTGCTGGTACAGCCGACGGCGCAGGAAGAACGTCGGATGCGGCGGCATCCACCCGCGGCGAAAGGCATCCGCCCCGCCCCGGCCCGCCCGCCAGCGCCGCACGATCCTCGTGGCGGCCGGATCGCCGCACCCGGTCTGGCCGGGACCTCCTCGCACGAAGACCACGTCCCCGTAGCAAGCATCCGCATCCGGACCGTCGAGAGCGCCGGCCACCCGGGCGGCCACGTCGTCGGCCGCATACACATCGTCGGCGTTCAGCATGCCCACGATATCGCCCGAGGCCGCCGCGATGCCCTTGTTCATCGCATCGTACAACCCGCGATCGGGCTCGGAGATCAGCACCACCCGCCGGCCCGCCGCGGTCTGCCGCGCCGCATACTGGGCGAGGATGTCCCGCGTTCCGTCCGTCGACGCCCCGTCCACGAGCACATGCTCGCAGTGCAGCGCCTGCCTCCGGACCGACTCCAGACAGTCCCCCACCACCCCGGCCGCATTCCGGACGACCGTGACGATGGAGATGCTCGCGCGGAGGACAACCGGACTCTGGTCACGTCTCGCCGACATATGCCTCGTCCCGGACGGGCTGGGCGGAGGAATCGCTTCCGGAGCGGATGCCCCGCCGCTTCACAGGCACACACGGATTTCCGGAACACACCATCTCTGCCGGAAGATCGCCCGTGACCACGCTTCCGGCCGTGACGACACAGTTGCGCCCGATCGTGACTCCCGGGCTGATGAACACGCCGGCACAGATCCAGGCGCCGTCATGAATCGTGATCGGCCTTGTGATCAGCCGAAACGCGGGGTCCGACCAATCGTGGCTACCCGTGCAGAGGAAAGCACGCTGGGATATGCAGACATTCGATCCGACCGTCACCTGCGCAAGATTGAGGATCAGCACATCATCGCCGATCCAGACGGACTCTCCACAGGACAGCCGCCATGGAAAGATGATCCTGACCGCCGACTTCACGACGAATCCGCCGCGGAGTTTGGCCCCGAATTGCCGTAGGATCCAGCGCTTAAGCCCATACAGGGGCCACGGGTTCCCAAGAAAGAGAAGCTGTCGGGCAACCAGCCATAGCGCCTCCTTGAGACACCCGGCCCCACGGTCGAACCCCGAGTTATTGAAGGAGGATAGATCCTGCATCATGGTCCTCCCATCTTGCGCCGCACCACGGAACGGCCTTGGCTAACGCTAACCTGCACGCAGTCCGGAATCGGGCCGGCCGACGCAGACCACTCCAACACCGAATCCCATTGCCGCGCCACGGCGGCTGGCCCACAGTTCTCGACCTGCGATCTCCCCGATGCCCCCTTCTCTTTCAATCGGAGACGATCCGTCGCCATGGCCTGGCTCAATGCATGCCCCAGCTGACCTGGATGACCATCGAAGCTCCATCCCGCGCCCTTGTCGGCCAGTTTGCCCCAGCGCGTGGCGATCGACACGGTCACAGGCAGGCCGACCATGAGAGACTCCGCGACCGATTGGCCGAAATTTTCAAAGTGGCTAGGCATGACGAAGAGGTCGGCGGACCCATAAGCACCCCATTTGCGATCATCCTCCAGCATTCCGGTGAAGACGACCGTCCTCTCAAGGCCTTCCCTTCGAAGTAGAGTCTCAATCCCGGCCCGATGGCCCGCCTCGTCGGGTCCGGCGATGACGAGACGCCACTGGGAGTGGAACTGCGGGAGAGACGTCCACGCACGGACCAGGTCCGCGACCCCCTTGACCGGGTGGATCCGGCCCAGATAGAGGAGGATTCTCCGCCCGTCCTCAAGTCCGTACTCCCGGCGGAACCTCTCGCCCGACCAGGCTCCGGCAGGCGGCGGAGCAACCGGATTCGGGATCAAGGCCACCGGCGTCCGGAGGCCGGCGCTTCGGATGTCCCGGGCCTCGTGCTCCGACTTGGCCTGCAGCAGCGCGGCGCTCCGCAGGGCGGCACGCTGAAACAAGAGCCATGCCGGGAGTTTCTTCCATCGCGAACGGCGGAGCGCCCCCGCATCGAGCATCCCGCAGGGCGCCACGACATGCGGGATCCGGCGCCGCCGGGCCCACGCCGCCGCGCGGCGGTGAACGTCGGTCCACAGGCCATGCGAGTGGAGAATGTCGGGGGTTGTGGGCCGGAGAGCCTGCTCCAGATCCGGACACCACCGGAACGAACCCCGCCCGGAGGGCCTTGCGCGAATCACTTGCACTCCCGGCCCGAACGGCATCTCCGGACCATCCGCCTCGCGGGGGGCGCAGACCACCGTGACCCGATGTCCCGCATCCGCCTGCGCCCCGGCCAGCACCGAGAGACTCACCACGGGCCCTCCCTGGGCGCGGCCGATGTACGGGATCACGTGGAGAATGGAGTGCGACATGGGGTGGGCGGGTCAGGCCGTGAGCTTCCAGCGGGCCATGTAGTCGCCAAGGACGAAGAGGCTCCACGGACGGCTCCATCCGATCCGGGCGGGCGTCTTCAGAAATCCCGCCCACAGATTCCGGATCATCCCGGCGTCGAACATTCCGCCCGCCATGGCCAGGGTCTGGAGCCCATGATCCACCCGATCGCGCAGCGGTCCGGTCATCCATTCCGAAAAGGGCATGGTGAATCCCTGCTTCGGGCGACGGGTGACTTCAGATGGAAGCCAGTCGCCCATTGTCCCGACCCAATACGCCTTGTTCACGGCGCCGGGGCGACGGGCGAGGGGCGGCAATCCCATGGCCCGGGTGGCGAACGGCTCGTCGAGGAATGGCATGCGGATCTCCAGTCCTACGGCCATGCCCATGGCGTCTGAATCCCGGAGCAGTTGCTGCCCCATGTAGACGTTCATCTCCAGCAGCCCGATCTGATCGAGTGGATCGCGGCCATGGCCGCACCCGCCTCCGCGCCAGAACGAGAGAGTGTCGGCCCCCAGCCCACCCGGCATGAGGGCCTCGATCTGGGCGGGCGAGAACATCTGTCTCCGGACCCGGTAGGCCTGATCCAACGTTGCACCCGCGCCAAGGGCATCCGCAATCTTGGCCCGATGACGATCAAAGACATCCCGCGGAGACAGGGCCCTCGACAGCGCGGCACCCATCGGCCCCGCCAGCCTTCGTGCCGCCGTCAAGCGCGGCACATCGCGAAAGGACGGGTATCCCCCGAAAAGTTCATCGCCCCCCAACCCCGACAGTGCCACCTTCAACCCGGCTTGGCGGGCGGCATGGGCCACAACATGCGTGTTGATGCCATCGCTGGTCGGTTGGTCCATCGCCTCCAGCGCCCCGTCAAGAAGCCCCCGGAGCGCGGTCTCATCGACCGGGACCTCCACGTGCTCCGTCCCCGCATGGTCGGCCATCCGTCGCGCATGGAGGGACTCCGACTGCTCCGGATGATCCGGATGCACGACGCAGAGGGACTTGACGGCTGCCCCCGTCGCCCGCACCGCGGCAGCCGCGATCGACGAGGAATCGACACCGCCTGAGAGAAACAGGCCGATCGGCGCATCGCTGACAAGATGTCTGCGCACCGCCGCCGCAAACGTGTCACGAAGGCCCCGTCCCGCCTCCTCATCCCCGCTCCGCGGCGACGCACCAACCGCGTCCGGGGGCGAATGGCATCCGGCCGTCCACCGGCCGTCCGCGCCCCCGAAGATGCGATGCGCCGCGGCCGGAAGCAACTGCACGCCCTTCGCGATGCTCCGCGGGCCCGCCACGGCACCGAGAGACAGGTAGCCCTGGACGGCCTCCACGTCCACCCGTCGATCGACCAGCCCTGATGCCCACAGCGCCCGAAGTTCCGACGCAAAGACAACGCGCCGCCCCGCACGCGCATAGTACAGGGGCTTCTGGCCGAAGCGGTCCCTGGCAAGCAGGAGTGTTCGCTCATGCTCGTCCCACAGGGCAAGCGCATACATCCCGTTCAACCGGGGGAGTACGCCCGCTCCGTGCCGGCCGAGAAGCCTCAGGAGGATCTCGGTGTCACCGGTCGACCGGAGCGGACCGCCGATGGACTCCGCCTCGGACGCGAGATCGCGGAAGTTGTAGAGTTCGCCGTTGTAGGCCAGCACAAACCGGCCGTCCGGGGAAACCATGGGCTGGTGGGCTGCCTCCGTGCGGTCGAGAATCGCCAGCCGGCGATGTCCCAGGACGCAGGCACCGCCGGGCGACTCGTACAGACCGGCCCCGTCGGGCCCCCGGTGGGCCAGCGCCGCCATCATTCGCCGCACAGCCCCCGCCGCATCGCCAGCCGGATCCCCCGCTATTCCCGCAATCCCACACATACTAAACCTCTCATATTTGTCCCGACATCAAGCGGCGTAGGCGGTTGAGGG
>CAYODK010000250.1:0-7070 GCA_964402695.1 uncultured Verrucomicrobiota bacterium | reverse complement strand
GGGAGGAAACCCAAAACCCGTCAGCGGGACATTTCCGGGATGGGGATGAACACCCTCGACCAGCTCGCAGCCATGGACATCACCAGCATCCTCGCCTCGCTGGGGCAGACCATCGTCCATGGCGACCGCACCATTCCGGCGAGCGTTTCCGCCCTGAAGCAGGACGCAGAACTTCAGCAGGACGGCATCGCCATGGGAGCGGATCTGGTTGTGCTCGCAGGGAAGACGTCCTTCACCACCGATCCCCGTCCGGGGGAGATGCTGACCTACGGGTCGATCCAATATCGAATCACGACGGTCCGGGAGGACGGGGTTTGCTGGCTCCTCGAATGCGTCGAGGCACAGGGGCGTCGCCGGGAGGGCGTGTGATGGGCTATGGAACCGACGAGATGTGGGTCGATGACAGGGAGTTCCAAGCGGCCCTGACCGAGTATATGGCGGTCACCAAGCGGGAACTGCCAGTCGTCCTAAACAAGATCGGGGCAGATGTGGCTTTCAGAGCCTACCGTTTGTCGGAACGTGCCGACGCCGGGGCGATCCGCTCCCTCCCGCAGCGTGACTGGTGGGTCAAACTGATTTCCACTCGCATGCCTGTCGGGAAGCTGAAGAAGAAGGCGTATCAGGCTGAAGCCCGAGCCCTTTCCCGGAAGCTCATCAGGAACCGTGCTCGCCGGGTTGGGTATCTCGCCAGTGCCTTCATCAAAGCGGCAAAGGCTCTCCAACGCAAAGGTCCCGGAAGCGAGTATGGCCAGTCCATGAAGGGCACATCCGGCACGGCATCTCCCGCCACGGCCAATCAGGAGAACCCCAGAGTGGATCTCACCATGCAGTGGGGGCTGGTCAACGCCGCCAAGCACGTGAAGGTTGAAGAGAAAGCGGGCAAGGCCATTGCTGTGGCCATGGCGGAGAAAATCACAGACATGAAGGTCTACATCGAGCGGAAGCTCGCCGAGGCGGCAGCACGGATCGCCGCAAGGGGTGCCCGATGACCCCCGTTGAAACCAGATTGGAAACGGCGGTTCGTACTTTCCTTGAAGGCGTCCTTGCCGGGGAAGGACTCACCGCAACATGCGTGCAGGGATGGAGCGATGTGGCCGGGGCGACCCCGCCCATCATCTCGGTGCTGGCATCGCAGTCCGATGCAGAACTGTCCGGGGAAGGCCCCACAGGGAACATGGACGTCACCATAGACGTGGAGGTTCGCACCCATGCCGGGGACGTTTCCTCTGCCTCCCATGCCCAGTTGGAAGCCGTGGTGCGTGCCGCACTGTTCGCCGACGGGTTGCCCTCGTCGCTGTCCTCGGAAGACCTCGCAGTGATGACGGCCGTGCCGACCCGGTTCTCTCGCCGGGTGGATGGCGACCGTCGTTGTTCCGTCCAAGCTGTGGACTGCTACGTCTGCCCGCTCTGAGGTAGATTTTGCAGATCTGCAATTTCGCCCCCCGCCCCCCCATAAATTGCATCGTGCAAAGTAGGCCCCCCGATAGGCCCGGAGCGCGGCCCACGGCCGCCCACGTTGGCCCCACGTCGCCAAACGTGGCGAGATTCTGCCCTGTCCGCCCCCACATGGCCCCATTTTTGCCCCGGCGGGACATCCCGCCACACGGCGGAGGGCATCCGCCATGGCTATTTCACAGAAGGGAACAGAGGTTGAGGTAGGGATCGGGGGGCTCACCTACACGGGGCTCATAGTCGAATCCGCAGGCGTCGAGGCGACCGGGGAGATCGAGTGGATTCAAGATGAAGACAACGAGCCAACCACGGCTTTGATCTCGGGTCTCGGCAAACGCTGCACCATCGAGGGCATCGTCCTCGCAACGGGGTTCACCCAGCCAGACGTGGGGGACGTCGTGACGGTCGACGGGGCGAGCATGCTCGTCGAGAAGTCGGACCTGAAGCGGGAACGCAAAGCCGCCAAGTTCTCCCTGACCGTCTACAAACCCGACGCCATCACGCTGTCGTAAGGAGGCCGCATGCAGACGGCCTTCGAGAGGGCGTTCGCACCGAGCCCGACGTTCAACGTCTACAGCCGGGACCTCCGTCCGCTGTCCCTCTCGCACTGTCTCCTTCTTGAAGCCGTGGGGTCGCCGATCCTTCATGACCCTTCTGCCACGACCCCGGACGACGTTTTGCTCGCAGCCTATCTTTGCTCCCTCCCTGCGGGGGCTGCATGGCAAGCGGTGAACGAAGGAGTGGACGCTCCTTCAATCCAAGCATGGGGCGAGGCATGGGCTTCCAACGCTGTGGTCGGGGATGAGTCCTCAACGTTTGCCCGATACCTTGAACACTACCTCACGGCTCCCCGCCGCTGGCGTTCCGGCTCTTCATCCGTGAAGACGCCGTGGGAGATCTTTGTCTGCGCTGGATTGATGCGGGAACTGCACCTCGATGAAGCAGAAGCGTGGGAGATGCCCGTCAATCGGGCTTTGGCGTATTGGGCAACCACCGCAGAGCACGCAGGCGACGATTCGATCCTCACAGAGGATGAAGCCCAGCGGGTCGATGCCATGGAGGTCCACCATGGCTAGAGCCGAGATCAAAGCCGGACTGTCGCTGGACAAATCAGGGTTCAGCAGGGGCATCGCCGGAGCCAAGACTGAATCCAAGGGCCTCGGGGCCATGGCGGGCCAGCTCAAAGGCCAGCTCGCCGCCGCCTTCAGCATCGGGGCGGTCATCGCTTTCACCCGAAACATGGGGAACGTGGCCGACCAAGTGCTCGGCACATCCGACGCCGTGGGGGTCTCCGCCGAATCAGTCCAAGCACTGGGCGTTGCGTATGCCCGTGCGGGAGGCCAGACGCAGGACGCAGCCACGATGCTCGATCAATTGACCCGTTCGCAGGGCGGTGCCCTCGCAGGCCAGACCAAGCTGCAGAAGCAGTTCTCGCTGATGGGGGTTTCCATGGCGGAACTGAAGACGATGGGAACGGCGCAGCTCTTGGATCGCATCGCCGCCGCTTACAACACATCGAACGGCAGTGCCACGGCGATGGCGGCGACCTTGAAGCTCGTGGGCGGAACCGCCCAGACGACCAACGCCGTGATGCGGGAGCTTTCGGAGGGCGGCGTCGCTGGCCTCACACAACGAATGCAGGAAGCGGGGCAGGTCATCTCCACGGAGACCCTGCAACAGTGGGACTTGCTGAACGACCGCATAGACGATTCCGTCCAGCGAATGAAGGGCTGGGCGGCGGAGGGGCTCACCACGTTTCAACGTTCCATGATGGCGTTGGGCGGGGTCATCGGCGGGCTCTCATGGGAGGAAGCGTGGAACGCCGGGGAGCAGATCGATGCGGAGGACCGAGCTGCCAAGGCTCGTGAACGTCAGCAGCAGAAAGCGGAAGCGGCACGATCCGCCGCCGCTGCACAAGAAGAGAAGGATCGTCAGACCTACGACGCACTGCTTCAGAAGCAGGCCGAGGAGCAGGACAAACTGGAACGCTCCCGTCTCACCGCAGCCCAGCGTCTGCTCCGTCTCGAAAAGGACATCGCCGAGTCCCGCCGCACGGCATCCACCGCAGCCGGGGAAGGACGCAGTGCGGATGTCGTCAAAGCCAACCTCGAAACGATCCGTCTCGAAGGCGAGGCAGACAGAGCAAGGGAAGAAGTCCGTCGATCCAAGGAAGCGGAAGCCAAGTCCAAGGCCGACCAGAAGCAGCGGGAGGGGGACGTCGTCGGGAAGGCCCGCAGGGAAATGGCCGAGGCCAGACGCTCCTCCGGTTTCCGTCCGGAAGCGGCCGATTCGCTTGCAAGGATCGGCGGCTACATCGGGGGACAAATGTCCACGGGACGGGCGGAGATCCAACGCCAGCTCCGTCTCGAAGAAGAGCTGGTGAAGATCCAGCGGGACGCCCTCCGTGAACTCGCCGAGCTGAGAAAGGGGAGCACCGCGACCTACACATGATCCTGAAAGGCTCCAACCTTGTTCTGACAGAGACCTCCCGGTCGTATGAACCGGGACGGGGCTACTCTACCGTCCTCTCCTACCGTGGCTCCGCAGCGAACGTCGATGGGGTCATCACGGAGCTGATCGCTGCCCGTGTGCGGTTCCGTGTTGTGGGGGGCAGCGGGGCCTCCGCCAAGAGCCTCGAAGTAGAAATCCCCGACGGGATCGATGTCGGGGGAGCAACGGCCCCGCAGATCGAGGAATCATGGGATCTGGACTGGACGGAGCTGGATCGACCACTGCGATTGCATCCCCGCTACCTCAGCGAGAAGACCAACATCGAGAAGGTCGAGGCCGACATCGCAAATGGGAAGCTGACCGCAACGACGAACTACGGCAGCTCCCTCGCCAACGAGTATCGTGACAAACGCCTCGCGGGCGTCGAGTCTTACAGGGCATACGCCCCCGTGCTAACGCACTCCCTCACGGCTGCATCACGAGCGGCCGTCGCCGCCTCCTGCTCGGGCGTGGGTAGCGTCCAAGCCATCGCTCCGAACTCCCAGCTCCACAAGCTGGGCGACACCGTCGGGCTTTACCAGTGGCTCAAACTGCCCGCAAAGAAGCGGCTGGAGAACGGGCGAATTTCAATCGTGCAGACCTACCTCGGGGCGATCCAGTGGGACCAGCACCTTTACAGCGGCGGCACCGGCGACGTGTCGAGGTTCAACTAGCCATGGGAGGCATCACCGACATTTCGTGGCAGGCGGCAAGGGGCGAGCCTGTCCGGGCCTCCCAGATAAATGGGTTGGTGGGGGCTGTCAGGTCGCTGCAACCCGTCGAGAGCCCGACAATCCGCTGGGAGCGTGGCCCCAATGGCATGGCGGCACATGTCCGGGCGATGCGTTCCGGGGGCGGCACCGCGACCGTCAGGCAGCAATGGGAATGCTGGATCGACGAGGAGGACGGCAGTCCGGTCGTGCGGGTCATGGGTGGATGGCGGGGACCGATCAACATGGATGCGTCCCTCGTAGGCTCCGTCGACGGCACATGGCAGTTCACCCCGGTCGTCGGGACGGTCTTCATGCGATACACCCTCGCCACATCCGATCTGCCCTACGGGGAGTGGGACGACGCTCCCCAGCTCGCCGCCGCACCACCTGCCTCGGGCCTCGATACCCTGACGGTTCCACTCGCCTCTATATATAAGGAAGGGGAGGACTGGCAGGTCCGCCAGCGGCAGTTCGGGGACGTGCGGGTCTTGGACCTGTATCGCCTGTTCAACCCCCAGACCTATCAGGTCATCGCCGCCGCCAAGGTGGGGGATACGACGAAGGTTCGGGCGGACTGGGTGCGGGCACATTGAGCACGCCGTTTCCATCTCCCGACGACGGCGACTGGGCGACCCCGTCGTTTCTGAACGCATACCTCTCGGCCGTGAACGAGCGCTTGGCCGTTGGGTCAGGCATCTGGTCGCCGCTTCCCCTCGTGGAGGTCGGGCAGGACGTCCAGACGGCATGGTGGATGTGGTCGCCCGTCTTCTCCTGCCAGTTCATCGTAGAGGGTCTGGCCAATGGCGTGGCCTACATAGACCATGAAGCAGAAGGCGGCGTCTACACGGGACTGGACTACAACCTCGTTGGCGAGGGCGGCGTGCCCCGCATCACCCCGCAACGCCTCGCAGAAATCGCTGGGCTGCACTTCCCCGGTCTGTGGCGAGCCTACACCGTCCACCCGGATGACGGGGGTGAACCCGAGTGGAGGGTGATAACCGAGGGCGACATCATCGGCCCATGGCTGTGGCAGGACCTCGCTGCCGGGATCTCCGCATTGCAGTGGACCGGGGGCTACGCCGTGCAGGAAGTTCTCGCCAGCCGCTACGGGGCCAGCGAATGGTCCACCGAGAAGACGTGGGAAGAGCACGAGCAGGAAGCCGAGGGGAACACCGCCGATGAAGCCGAGCCGGTCGCCCAGTGCTACAGGGCACACTCCCTGACGGGCGGGCCTTACCCTCCATACTGGGCACAAGCCTCGCAACGGGCGGCACGATGGCGATACGGAGCCGGGGAGCTGCCCGAGCATCCGGATCTTTCGGGCTGGGATCTCTACTTTGAGATGGACGCAATCGGCTACTGGCATGATGCCGGAATTGGACTCTCACAGGGATGGAATCGTGCAGGGGGCTTGGCTCCCGGAGCATGGCATACGCTTGGGAACACATCGGGATACCCCCCATGGCGAAACGAACAGGGCGACGAGATCACATGGGGGTGCCAACCCGCCGGGGCATGGACGGTGAAGAAGTGGACCTTCACGCACTCCAACTGACGGGACATCCACGCCATCTCGGAGGACACACCATGTATGCGACGCACAGGACTCTAACTTTAGACGGAGACGGCAAGCGGAGGGTCTCGCTGGTCAACAACGTTCCCACCACGCTTTACCTCCCAGCGATGTCGCAATACGAGGGCGACCACTTTGCGTATAGGGCGACCGTCGTCGATGCTGCGGGCACCGCCATGGACTTCGGTCCATCCGGCGACTGGTTCTATTCCCTCGCCACCGCATCGGGAACGTCCCTTTACGAAGCAACGAACACGTCCTTCATGCAAAGGGAGGATTGGCCTGAGCGGGATCAGACCGCCGGGAAGATCTGCTGGCGGGTCGACCTATCCGGGGAGGACGTTTCGCAAGCCTTGGGCACATCCACTTCAATCGCCGTGGTCGAGACGCTCTGGCGGCGTCCTTTGCAGGGCGAATGGAGCCTTGTGGGAAGGTGGGGGGCAACGTTGCACCAAGCGGCCTCGCCCATAGCCGATCTCTCCTCAGACGAGTCCGGGGACATGTCCTCGTGGTCATCTGAAAGCAGCCCGTCGTCCTCGTCATCGAGCGGCAGCTCTCCGTCATCGTCTTCCGAAAGCACCTCGTCATCCAGTCCTTCAAGCTCGGGAAGCTCGCCGTCCAGCTCGGAAAGCTCGTCCAGCGGATCTTCCGATTCATCCTCGTCGGAGGTCGAGAGCAACAGCCAGAGCAACTCAGGGAGCGAGAGCAACGCATCGGAGTATGTCTACATCTGTGACTCGGTTGGGGGTGGCCTTGATGGGACCTACGGACCACTCTCGTATGAGGAGCACTGGGGGGAAGAAACCGAGGTCTATCGCAAGGACGAGAACACATTCCTCGTG
>CAYODK010000249.1:0-7161 GCA_964402695.1 uncultured Verrucomicrobiota bacterium | reverse complement strand
GTCGTGCGGATCTCCGCGCCCGCCGTGGCGCAGGAGATCGCGACGCTGAAGGCGTTCGAGAAGAAGCCGCGGTCGACGCTGAACTTCGTGTCGGCGACGAAGTTCGCAAAGGCGCTGTTGTTCGACGCGCCGGGGGTGGGGATGGCGAAGTAGCGCTGGAGCGAGACATCGACCGGATCGACCGTGTCCGCGGCCAGCTGGGCCTGGACGAGCATGTCGGTGCTGGTCTTCGATGCGTTCAGCCCGTGAACGGCGAGCACGTTCGTGCCCGCGACGAGGAGATCCGCCGGCGCGTTGGAGACCGCGAATTCCTCGAACAGGATCGCCTCGGCGTCGGCGTGGGTCGCGGTCGCGGCGGAGTTCCAGACGGGGGCGGCGGGCGCGTTGGCGCGCGCCACCTCGGCGCCGTTGAGGCAGGCGACGAAGCCGTCGTCGTACCGCATGCGCAGGATCAGGCGCACCAGGGTCGACGGGTCGTCGACGGCGAACGGGATGCGGAGATACACCGAGGTCGCGCGGTTGAAGAGGTTCGACCCGAGGTCCAGCTCGATGAAGTCGCGGTAGTCGACCGGAGTCGCGCTGCGGTCGTATCCGGCGCCGGTGAGGCCGTTGGTCCAGGCGGTGTCGGCAAAGGTGCGCGCCGTCCATGTCCCGTCCACCGCGCCGTTGGTCGGGACGAGCGCGCGGCAGGGGCTGATGGAGTCGAGGAGCACGACGTTGGTGCCCAGGTTCCCGATCGATGCGAGGCCGTAGGAGATGTCCTTCTTCTGCGGCGGGAAGACGGGCGCGTAGGCGTGCTCCGTCGTTCCGTCGGGCCGGAGGAGGGCGAGGTGCTCGCCGTCGGCGTCGAGCTTGAACGAGGCATGGAGTTCGCCGTTCGTCGCGATGCCGAGGCCGGAGGCCCAGACGAGGCGGAAGGCGCCGGCGGCCAGCGTCGTTCCGGCGGGAAACGTCCAGCGTGCGACATGGTTCGATGCGTCCGTGAGGTGCCACCCCGACAGGTCCACCGCCGCCGGCGAGATGTTCTGCAGTTCGATCCAGTCGGCCGGTTCGCCCAGGCTGTTCGTGACGGTCCGGTCGTTGGACGCCATGAACTCGCGGATGACGACCTGGGCGGCGCCGGCGTGCCGCGCAAGCGCGGCGACCAGGACGGTCGCTGCGAGGCGCCGGAGCGCCGGGGATCTGGACACGAGGCATGCCATGTCCCCCGCAGGATACGCGCATGCCGGGCCTGCGGCCAGCGCTTGCAGCCGCCCAACGCAGGGGCCTGGCATGGAAGACCGGGAACGAACCACGCTCCGAGGATCTCCCGTACGGCGCCGACCCTGCTTCGCGAGGACGCTTCGCAGGACGGGCCTCGCGGCGCCCTCCAGCGCCGTTCCCCCGCACCCCTATGGAGTGGGTTTGGAGGGCCGCGCTCCGCCTGCCACTCCGACGCGAAGCGGCGCGTGGTCGCGGCCGCACGCATGCGTACTTCACACGGGGTGGTTGCCGCCTACCATGGACACGGCCGAGAATTCGGGGCGTCCGTTTTCTCTTGATGTCGCGGACCGAGGTTCCCACACTGACCTCGCGGGAGGGCGTCAACATGAGCAAGATCCCCGGGGGAGTGCCGCTGGTCCTGGCGGCCTCGCTGTGTGCGGCCGTGTCCGGACGGTGCGCGGAGCCGCGGCCGGCGGAGCCTGCCGTGATCGACCTGAAACCGGCGACGGCTTCCGCGCGTTCCTATCGCGGACTGAGCGCCGACGCGGAGGGCCTGGTGGAGATCAAGCCCTTCGCGAACTCGGCGGGCCGGCTGACCTTCCGGATCGAGCGCGACTCGGTCCGGGCGGACACGAACGGGGACGGCCGGGTGGACGACGCCGACGCGCCCGCCGTCAAGCCGCAGAGGACCACGATCAAGGTGGCGGCGCAATGCGGGGTCACCGCCTACGAGTACCCCATCGAGATCCTCTATGTGCGGGGACGGATGCTTGTCGCCGGCAGCCTGGCTGCGATGGAGGGGCGCTGGGGCGACCGCGTCGTGAGCATCGGGGATGTCGGCATGGACGGTGTCTTCGGGGGGCGGGGCGATATGATCGCGGTTTCCGCCCCCGGGAAGACCGACCAGGACCAGCGTCTCCCGTGGGCGGGCGCGCTCGGGTTGGAGGGCCGCCTGTATGCGATCGCCGTGGATGAGCCGGGGAAGCTGCGGATCGACCCGTACCCGGGTTCCGTGTCCGAGTTCCGGATCTCCATGGAGCCCCCGCCGGGGGACGTCGTGCTGCAGATGATCGAGGAGTCCGGGGCCTTCAGTGCGGTCGTCCGTTCGATCGCCGCGCCGGTCCGCGCCGTCCCCGGCGCCTACCGGATCTCCGGCATGTTCGGCGGGGCCGACGGGGGGGCCCAGATGTACCTCCGGGGCTTTCCGAAGCCGGTCGCTCTGGGGACGGAACCGCTGGAACTCCGGATCGGTCCGCCGCTCCAGGTCGACTTCGAGGCCGTGCGAAACGGGCCGGTGGTCGCGATCAGCAAGGTGCGGATCACCGGCGCGTCGGGCGAGAACTGGCAGCCCGTGGCCCGCGGCAACGAGGAGGCGCCCGCCGCCTACCTGCGCGCGGGCGGCCGGGAGCAGAGGCTGGCCACGATGGAGTATGGCTGAGGCGGCGCGTGCGGGGGCTCGGGTCGAGTCCCCTCCGAGATGGACGGAAACCCCGAGGCCGAGGTCGCGGTGCGGTTGGTCCTGAAGGGGATCGGCACCGTCGAGAAGTCGGTCAAACTCGCCGACATCAAGACCGGCGGGGCCCGATAGCGCGGCCCATCGTCGACGGGCCGGCGCTCGGCCGTGCCGGGGCCGGGCACGCGGTCATTCCGCCCCGCGGGGGCGTCCGCCCGGCGGCGGATGCCGGTATTCCTCTTCCGCACAAGAAAATGCCCCCCCGTGCGTTATTGGTCAGAAGCGGAGATTTCGTCCATGAACAGTGCCCCGTGGAACCGCCGGTGCCGGCTTGACTCGACCGTCCTGTCGGGCATTCTCGCCGTTATGAGCGAGATTCAAGCGTCCGCCCGTGACAGCCGCGCGAAGGGGGCCGCGGGAGGGCTTCCGTCCCATGGGGCGCGCCGGATGCGCCTCCACGTCCCCGCGCTCCTGGCGGCATCGATCGTGGCGGTTGCATGGGCGGCGGCGGGTTCGGCAGCCCATCCGACCTTTGAAAGCGACCGGCCGGTGTCGGCGGACACGAAGATCGACACGCTTATCCTCGCGAAGCTGGGGAAAGCGGGGATCGCGCCTGCGCTCTGTTCCGACGCGGTCTTCGTGCGGCGCGCGTACCTGGACATCATCGGCATCCTGCCGACCGCGGACGAGGCCCGGGCGTTCATCCTCGATCCGGACGTGAAGAACAAGCGGCGGCTCCTGATCGACCGCCTGCTCGAGCGTCCGGAGTTCGCAGACTACTGGGCGATGCGCTGGAGCGACATCCTCCGCATCAAGGCGGAGTTCCCGGTCAACCTCTGGCCCAACGCCGCGCAGGCCTACCACCGGTGGGTCCGCGCCTCGCTCGCGGAGAACAAGCCCTACGACCGCTTTGTGCGCGAACTCCTGACCTCCAGCGGAAGCAACTTCCGCGTCGCGCCGGTCAACTTCTACCGCGCCGTCCAGAACCGGACGCCCGAGGGCATCGCCGGGGCCGTGGCGCTGACGTTCATGGGGTCGCGGACCGACACGTGGACGAGCAACCAGGTGGCGGGCCTGGCGGCCTTCTTCTCGCAGATCGGATTCAAGCCGACGAGCGAGTGGAAGGAGGAGAACGTGTTCTGGGACCCGATCGGCGCCAGCGCGGTGCGCGCGAACGTCGCTCCGGGGCGCGACGCGATCGTCCTGACGAACCCGCCGCCTCCCGCCGGTGTGCTGCCGACCAACCGGCCACCCTCCGTCGCGCTGTTCCCGGACGGAACGAAGGTGAAGCTGCCGGCGGACAAGGATCCGCGCGAGGTCTTCGCCGACTGGCTGATCTCGCCGAAGAACGGGTGGTTCTCCAAGGCGATCGTCAACCGCGTCTGGTACTGGCTGCTCGGCCGCGGCATCATCCACGAGCCGGACGACATCCGTCCGGACAATCCCCCGAGCCATCCCGAGTTGCTGGCGTATCTCGAGAAGGAGCTCGTCGCGAGCCGCTACGACCTCAAGCACATCTACCGGATCATCCTCAATTCGAGCGTCTACCAGTTCTCGTCGCTGGAGAAGTCGAAGGACCCGAAGGCCGCGTCGCTCTTCGCAAGCTACCCGCTGCGACGGCTGGACGCGGAGGTGCTGATCGATGCCATCAACGACATCACCGGCACCACCGATCTCTACACGAGCCCGATCCCCGAACCGTTCACCTACATCCCCGAGGACATGAAGGCCGTCCAGATCGCCGACGGCAGCATCAGCAGCCCGTTCCTGACGATGTTCGGCCGTACCGCGCGCGCGACGGGGATGGAGAACGAGCGCGACAACCGCCCGATGCCGGCGCAGTGGCGGCACATGCTCAACTCCAGCCACATCCAGCGAAAGATCGAGACCGGCCCGGGGCTCAAGCCGTTCTTCGAGTCGAAACAGGCGTCCAAGGAGCAGCTCGACCGGCTCTACCTGACGATCCTGTCGCGTTTCCCGACGCCGGAGGAGATCCGGACCGCCGAGGAGCACATCGGGTCCGGGACGGCGAAGCCGGCGTCCGCAGCCGTCGGGCCGTCCGCCGCCGGCACGGGCGGCGCCACGGCGAGGTCCGACGACATGATGTCCACCGGCGGCGACATGATGGAGGCCGCTGCGCGATCGTCGGATCGGCCGTCGTCCGGCGCGAAGGCCGCCGCCGGGACCCCGTCCAGGGGATCGGGCAAGGCCCCGTTGAAGGGCACCTACGACAGGACCGCGGCCAAGGCGGCGGCGAAGGCCGAGTACGCGGCGAAGCTGGCGGCCGCCCAGCGGCAGCGCGAGGGCTGGGTGGACATCGCCTGGTCGCTCGTCAACAGTTCGGAGTTTCTCTATCGTCATTGAGGGCGGGCAGTCAGGAAAGGAAGCGATACACCATGAAGAAGCATCCCCATGTTGATTCGATCACCCGGCGCGAGGCGCTCGGTCGCGGGCTGACGGGCGCGGCGGGGCTGATGATGGCCGGGGCGCTCGGGACTCATGCCCGGGCCGCCGCGGCGCCGGCCAAGGCGGCGGCGAAGGCGAAGTCGGTGATCCAGATCTTCCTGTGGGGCGGCATGTCCCACATCGACACCTGGGACCCCAAGCCCAAGGCGGGCGCCGAGTACATGGGCGAGCTGCCCAAGGTGATCGACACCAACGTGCCGGGGGTCCAGCTCGGCGAACTGTTCCCGAACCTCGCGAAGCAGGCGGACAAGTTCTCGCTGATCCGCAGCATGACGCACCGCAACAACGGACACGAGACCGCCGCGTACCTGATGCAGACCGGCCATCTTCCGGGCGAGCGGATCGCCTACCCGAGCGTCGGTGCCGTGTTCGCCTACTTCAAGGGGAAGAACTACAAGGGGCTGGTCCCGCCCTATGTCGTGCTGACGCAGGCGCAGGGCCGTTTCTCGGAGGAGGGCTTCCTGGGGCCGGCGTTCAAGCCGTTCGCGACCGGCGGCGACCCGAACGCGATGCGCTTCGAGGTCGAGGGTGTCGTCGCCCGCGGCATCACCGACGACCGCCAGAAGGAGCGGCGGAAGCTGCTGGCGAAGATGGACACGATGGGCGCCGCGATGGCCGACAGCCAGGCGCTGATCGCGTCCGAGGAGGCCAAGAAGCAGGCCTATGAACTCATCCTTGGGCAGGGCAAGGATGTCTTCGACCTGTCGAAGGAAAAGGACGACCTCCGCGACCGCTACGGCCGCTTCACGTTCGGACAGGAGTGCATCGCCGCCCGCCGGCTGGTCGAGGCCGGTGTGCCCTACGTCGTGATCAACTACCCGGGCGGTTGGGACACGCACTCCAACCACTTCGCCACGATGAAACGACAGTGCCCGCAGCTCGACCAGGGCCTTGCCGTGCTGCTGGAGGATCTCAAGGACCGCGGCCTGCTGGACACCACCATCGTCTGGTGCACCGGCGAGTTCGGACGCGGGCCGAAGGTGGATTACCAGCCCCCGTGGAACGGCGGGCGCAACCACTACGGCAACGTCTTCAGCGTGCTGGTGGCCGGCGGCGGCTTCAAGGGCGGGTGCGTGGTCGGCTCGTCGGACGAGCGCGCGCAGGAGGTTGCGGAACGGCCGGTATATCCGGTCGACCTGATCGGAAGCATCTACCAGCTCGCGGGCATCGACGCCAACGCGACCCTGCCGCACCCGATGGGCCTGGAGGCGCACGTGCTGCCGCTCGGCGAGAAGGGCGTCAAGTCCGCGGGGCTGCTGACCGAGATCATGTAGGCCGGTTTCGAGGAGTTCGCCATGGCACGGGATTTCCGGGTGTCGGAGACGTCGAAGCATCGCAGGCCCCGCCGGATGGCGCTGGCCGCGGCGGTCCTCGCCGCGGGTCTCGCGACGTCCTCACCGGCCCAGAGGGCCTACATCGGGTTCGTCTATCCCGCCGGCGGACAGCAGGGGACGACGTTCCGGGTGCGGATCGGCGGGCAGTCCCTGGAGGGCATTCACGGGCTCCACATCTCCGGCACGGGCGTCACGGCGCGCGTCGTGGACTACTACTGGCGGCTGTCCCCCCAGGATTCCCGCCTCCTCAACGAGCAGATCGATGCGCTCCGCCGCGGCAGGGTCCGCACGCCGGAGGCGTCGAACCTGACGAGCCGGATCCGGACCCGGCTGTCGAACTACGTGAATCAGGAGGCGTGCCGCTCGCTGTCGAGCCTCGTGTTCGCCGAGATCACCATCGCGCCCGACGCCCCGCCGGGGGAGAGGGAGGTCCGCGTGATGACCGCGCGCGGACCGTCGAACCCGATGGTCTTCGACGTCGGCCAGGTGCCGGAGACGACCCGTCCCGCGATGAAGACGGCGACGAAGCAGGTCCTCGGCAAGGAGTCGCTCGCGCTCCGGAAGCGCCCCCCCGAGGAGGCCGAGATTCGCGTGAGCCTTCCGTGCACCATGAACGGCCAGATCGCCTCGGGCGAGGTCAACAGCTACCGCTTCACGGCAAAGAAGGGGCATCGCGTGGTCGCGTCGCTGCGGGCACGGCAGCTC
>CAYODK010000248.1:0-7240 GCA_964402695.1 uncultured Verrucomicrobiota bacterium | reverse complement strand
CACATCAGAACGGCGGAGTCGGAATCACAAACCAATCAGAGATTGCCGCACTCATTAAGGCGATGAATGACGCAAGACCCGATTCGACGGCATACGATACGGCCAAGAACCTCGCGATCGAAATTCAACAGGGCAAGACGTCGCTCCCTCGCATTCCAGCCGGCGGCCCACTGTTTGATGTGGGGCAACAACAGTACTATTCGAAGGAATTCGAGACAGTTGTCAATGAAGTCATGACTCGGCACAAGAAACCCAGCAAGCTCGGTCAGGGTACGCTTCGCGCCCCTGCCGAGTAACGTTCGGCGAAAGGGCCAACGGTGATGGGCCGGACGGTGATTGTCGGATGAAGGCGCGGGATCGACACTTCCTCGCAGCCTTCACTCCCGGCCTTTCCTCGCCCGGAGAAGTCCGGCGTGGCCGCAGGGCTGTGAACCTGCGGCGATGCGGCATCCGCCAACCCTCTGGCGCGCCACGTCGTAGCCGTGGCGCTACCCATCACCATCGACGGGGAGGTTGATGGCCTGGAGCTGCCATGCTAGCGTACGTACGCCATGAGTACACTGACGCCAGCGAGTGTCCTGAGTCTGAGCATCCCGGAGCGCATCCAGCTCGTGGAGGATATTTGGGATACCATCGCCGAAGTTCCGGGAGAAGTCGGACTTTCTGATGCACAGAAGGCCGAGCTTGACCGTCGCTTGGGCTCGTACCGCCTGAATCCTGACGAAGGCTCCCCGTGGGACATGGTGAAGGAGCGAATTCGGAGCCGACGATGAGTCGTCGGCTCGTTGTCCGCCCGGAAGCCGAAGCGGAGATGGCCGAGGCGTTTGACTGGTACGAACAGCGACTGCAGGGCCTGGGGTCCGAATTCCTGCTCTGCGTGGACGCTGTCTTCCATGCGATCCTGCGGGATCCGCATCGCTGGCCGCAGGTTCATCGTATCGTGCGGCGCGCGCTCACACGCCGGTTTCCGTACGAGGTCTTCTTCGTGGAGGACGAGGCGCGAGTCGTCGTCCTCTCCGTCTTCCACGCCAAGCGGAACCCGAGGAGTTGGCAGGAGAGAACCTAAGCGGCGTCGACAATCGCAGCCGGCGTCGGCTTCGACATCACTCCGGCGCGCCGCGTCGCAGCCGTGGGGCCGCTCACGACGGTCCAAGCCTTGGAACCTCCTGAACCTCCAGCCTCCAAACCTTGGAACCCGCCCCGGCCCTGCCGGGCGGGGACCACGGCGCGGCACGCCCGGAACCCCCGAACCGGCAAGCACCAAACGGCCCGTCCGGGTTTGCCGCATTTGCCGCATTTCGTGCTTCGTGCTTGTTTCGTGCTTCGGAATCAGGATTTCGTGCTTTCCTCTCTCCCCCCCCCGCCTTTCTCGTTGACGCCGCGGACAAATCGACCCAGCATGACGGGGTTCCGCGCCCCGGTCGTGGCGGCGCGGGCGGGGAGGACCGGACGATGAACGATCGGATGGCTTCGGGTGCGGGTCGGGCGACGCGTCGGGATTTCCTTCGCACGGCGGCCGTCGGGGCGGCCGTGGCCGGCTTCCCGCGGATCCTGCGTGCGGAGACGCTCGGGAAGAACGGGCCGAACTCGCGGCTGACGATGGGCATCATCGGCTGCGGCAACCAGGCGGAAGTCGACCTCAAGCAGTTCCTCCCGCTCAAGAACCTCCAGGTCGTCGCCGTGTGCGACGTCAACAAGGCGAGCGGCGGCTACAAGACCGACAAGCAGTTCCTCGGCCGCGAGCCGGTGCGGGACATGGTCAACAAGCACTACGCCGCCGCGGCCGCTTCCGGTTCGTACAAGGGCTGCGACATGTACACGGACTTCCGCGAGGTGATCGCGCGGAAGGACATCGACGCCGTCGCCGTCATCACGCCCGACCACTGGCACGCGATCATGACGATCCGGGCGGCGGCCGCCGGGAAGGATATCTACTGCCAGAAGCCGCTCGGCCTGACCGTGCGCGACGGGCAGGAGATGATCAAGGCTGTCCGCTCGAACAAGCGCATCCTGCAGACCGGCAGCCAGTGGCGGTCGACGGCCGTGATCCGCCAGTTCTGCGAGGCCGTGCGCAATGGCGTCGTCGGGCAGCCGAGGAAGGTGACCACCTACGTCGCCGCGAACAACTTCCAGGGCCCCGGCCCGGGCTGGAAGCCGGATCCGGTGCCCGAGGGCTTCGACTACGACCTGTGGCTCGGCCCGGCGCCGAAGGCGCCCTACCACAAGGACCGCTGCTTCTACCGCTTCCGGTTCGTCAGCGCCTACTCCGGCGGACAGACAACGAATTTCGGCCACCATTCGTACGGCGTGGCGTCCTGGGCCCTGGGCCTCGATGACACGGGACCCGTCGAGATCTGGAACATGGGCGCCGAATGGCCGCCCGCCGGCGATCTGTTCGACACGGCGACGAAGGTCCATTTCGGCGCCCGCTACGCGAGCGGCCTGGAGCTGGAATGCGTCACCGATCCGAAGTCGTTCGGCGTCCGCGTCGAGGGTCCCGAGGGCTGGATCGAGACCAACGGGAAGAAGATCCAGGGGTCGACGCCCGCGATCGCCGGGTGGAAGCCCGGACCCGACTCGAAGCGCCTCTACGAAAGCCCGAACCACTACTCGAACTTCGTCGATTGCGCGCTGGCCCGGAAGGAGCCGGCGGAACCGGTCGAGATCGGGCACCGAGTTTCGACGCTATGCCACATCGGCAACATCGCGATGAAGCTGGACCGCAAACTGAAGTGGGATCCGAAGGCCGAGCGGTTTGACGGCGATGACGAGGCGAACCGGATGCTCGAGCGTCCGCACCGTGCCCCGTGGGGCTATGGAGAACCGACATGACGAACCCGAGCTCCGCCGCAACCCTCGACCGCCGCGACTTCCTCCGCCTCGCCGCCGCCGGCGCCGCGGCGATCGGCGCGGCCGGTTGCACGACGACGGCCGGTTCGCGCGCGGCCGCGCCGGCGTCCGCGGCGTCGAAACCGCTCCGGATCCGCGCCGCCGCGACGAATTTCGAGCGCAACCCGCTGATCCGCCCGTTCGGCTTCAAGGGCGGCTACATGACGGAGATCTGGCAGAGCGCGGCGCGGCTCGAGGACGAGTCGGGGCGCCACGCCGTCGGCGTCTGCACCCAGAGCGTGCTGTGGAGCGACTCGGCCGTCTTCGCGTCCCATTCCGAGAGCGGCGGCAACGCGCTGATGTACGCGATGACCGAGCGGGCCGTCCGGATGGCGGCGGGGCGGACGTTCGCGTCGCCGGAGGAGCTGCTCGACGCCCTGTACCCGGAGGTGCTGGCGTACGGGCGGGCGATCACGGGCCGGAAGAACCTGCGTCCCACCTTCGCGCTCAACGCGCTGGTCGGCGTCGACAACGCGGCGTGGATCCTCCACGCGGCGCAGAACGGACTGAAGACGTTTGACGACATCATTCCGGCCGCCTACCGCCCGGCGCTGGCCACGCGGCACGAGCGCGTCGCGGCGATCCCGCTGATGGCCTATGCGATCCCGGTCGGGGAGATCCGCGCCGCGGTCGACCAGGGCTACTTCTTCATGAAGATCAAGATCGGGCAGCCCGGGACGCAGGAGGAGATGCTCGAGAAGGACAAGGCCCGCCTGTCCGCGATCCACGCAGCGATTGGCGCCGCCCGCACGACACACACGAAGGACGGGAAGCTGCCGTACTACTTCGACGCGAACGGGCGCTACGAGAAGAAGGAGACGCTCCTGAAGCTGCTCGATCACGCGAAGAAGATCGGTGCGCTGGACCAGATCGCGCTGATCGAGGAGCCGTTCGCCGAGGAGGCGGACATCGACGTCCACGACATCCCCATCCGCCTCGCCGCCGACGAGACCGCCCACACCGACCGCCACGCCGTCGAGCGCATGGAGATGGGCTACCGGGCGGTGGCGCTCAAGGCGATCGCGAAGACGCTGACCATGACGATGCGCGTCGCGAAGGCCGCGCATGACCGGCAGGTGCCGTGCTTCTGCGCCGACCTCACGGTGTGTCCGATCCTCGTCGACTGGAACAAGAACGTCGCCGCGCGGCTTGCGCCGTTCCCCGGCCTCGGCCTCGGGTTGCTGGAGAGCAACGGACACCAGAACTACCGCCAGTGGGCGGAGATGGTCGGCCATCATCCGCGCGGCACGGCGCCGTGGACGCGCGTCAAGGACGGCGTCTACGAACTGGGCGCCGACTTCTACGCCGAGAGCGGGGGCGTCTTCCTGCCCTCGCCGCACTACGAGGCGATGTTCCCCGCCGCCGCGCACTGATCCCCGGCTTGGCCGCCGGGGCGCGACGCGGTACTCTGCACGCCCGATGCAAGCGCGCGTCATAGCGGTGGCGAATCAGAAGGGCGGCGTGGGGAAGACCACGACCGCGGTCAACCTCGCGGCCTGCCTGGTCGAGCGGCGGAAGAAGGTGCTGCTGATCGACCTCGATCCGCAGGGCAATGCGACGAGCGCGGTCGGGCTCGACAAGCTCCCCGGCGGCAGCGTCTACCAGGTGCTGCTCGGCGGCGGCGAGCTCGCCGCGCGCGTTCGGCCGACGGCCTACAAGAACTTCGACATCATCCCGTCCGAACTCGACCTCGCGGGCGCGGAGGTGGAGCTGATCCGGTCCGACGACCCCTTCCTGCGCCTCCGGCGGGCGCTGGAGCCGCTGCGCGCGGCGGGGACGCACGAGTACATCTTCATCGACTGCCCTCCGTCGCTCGGCGCGCTGACGATGAACGCCCTGTGCGCGGCCGACGGCGTGCTGATCCCGCTGCAGTGCGAGTACTTCGCGCTCGAGGGGCTCAGCGTGATCGCCCAGATGATCCAGGACCTCCGCGCGGGCGCGCACCCGGGGCTGGAGATGGACGGCATCGTGATGACGATGTACTCCGGTCGCACCAAGCTGGGCCAGCAGGTCGTGCAGGAGGTGGTTCGCCACTTCCCGGACAAGGTCTACGAGACGCTGATCCCGCGGACGGTGCGGCTGGGCGAGGCCCCGAGCTTCGGCAAGCCGGTCATCGTGTACGACCGCACGGGCATCGGCGCGACGGCCTACCGGCTGCTTGCGCGCGAGTTCATCCGCCGCCACGAGCCGCCGGCGCCGGCGGCGCCCGCGGATGGGGGGGCCCCCCGGCCGGCCCCCCCCCCAGAGGGTGCGGTGTCGGGCCTCCCTCCCACGCCGGGGGAGACGGAATCCGGGCCGGTCGCGGACTCCACACCGGTTGTCTGCGCGAACGGGGATCGTGGGGGATCCAACGGGGTGGACCGTACGGCTCAGGAGTGATCCAGTGATGAACGCGTGGCATGTCCTCTTGACCCTCTTCGCCGCCGCGACCGTGGCGGCCTCCGGCGCCGGCGCCGCGCCGGCGCCGCGGAACGTCATCCTCGCGATGACCGACGACCAGGGCTGGGCGGATGTCGCCTACCAGGGCAACGCGGCGATCCGCACGCCGGTGCTCGACGAGATGGCCGCGCGCGGGATCCGGTTCGACCGCTTCTACGCGGCGGCGCCGGTCTGCTCGCCGACGCGCGCGAGCTGCATGACCGGCCGGCATCCGAACCGCAGCGGCGTCTTCTCGTGGGGCTACGACCTCCCGCTGCCGGAGGTGACGCTGGCCGAGGTGCTGCGCGGGGCGGGATTCGCCACGGGACACTTCGGCAAGTGGCACCTCGGCGGCCTGCCCGAGCCGCCGGAAAAGGCGGGACGCACGAACCGCTCGAAGATCCAGCACGCGAAGCCGCCGCATCCGGGCAACCAGGGCTTCGACGAGTGGTGCTCGGTCTTCAACTTCTTCGACCTGAATCCCGACTACTTCGTCCATAACGGCGGGCGGGTCGGTCCGCTCGAGGGCGACGGCTCCGACCTGACGGTCGACTTCGCCGTGAAGTGGATCCGCCAGATGGCCGCGAAGAAACAGCGGTTCTTCGCGGTCGTGTGGTTCGGCAACCCGCATCTTCCGCACCAGGCGCTGCCGAAGGACGCCGCCCTCTATCCCGATGCCAAGCCGCCGATGCAGCAGTACATGGGCGAAATCAGCGGGGTCGACCGCGCGATGGGCACGCTGCGGACGGCGCTCCGCGAGGCCGGCATCGCGGACGACACGCTGCTGTGGTTCTGCTCCGACAACGGCGGCAAGCTGCCGCACGCGAACAACGGCGGGTTGCGCGGGCAGAAGGGCGACATCTGGGAGGGCGGCTTCCGTGTGCCCGGAATTCTCGAGTGGCCCGCGCGGGTGCCAAAGCCGGTTCGCACGTCGGTGCCCGCATGCACGTCAGACCTCTTCCCGACGGTCCTCGACCTGCTCGGGCTCAAGGCGCCCGATGCGCGGCCGCTGGACGGCATCAGCCTCGTGCCGCTGATCGACGGGACGATGAAGGAGCGCCCGTCGCCGATCGCATTCGAGATCCGCAGCGACGCGCAGGACGTGCGCGCGGCCGCCCTGACCGGCAACCGGTTCAAGCTGGTCGTGACGGAGAAGGGGAAGAAGGGGCCCGCGGTGGAGCTTTTCGACCTCCAGGCCGACATGGCCGAGACGAAGGACATCGCCGCCGCGCACGCGGACGTCGTCGCGGAGATGCGCACGGCCTTGTCCGCCTGGCAGGAATCGGTCACGCGAAGCCTGTCCGGCGCGGATTACGGGAGCGGGGCGCGGTGAAGACGATCGCGCGTATCCTGGCTGCCGGGCTGTCCGTCGCGCTCCTTCCGATGGCGGCGTTCCCCGCGGATACCGGGTCGTCGGGGGTTGCGGCGGTGCTGGACCAGCTCCGGCGGGCTCCGAAGAACCTCGTGCTGCTTGACCAGCTGCGCGGGTCGCTCGCGACCTCGCAGGATCCGGAGACGACCGCGCAGGGCCTGGCGGTCTACTGCCTGGCCGCCGCATGGCTGGACCGTCTCGACGAGGCCAATGCGGCGCAGAAGGCCCTGGCGTCGCGCTTCCCGGACAGTCCCTATCTCAAGGCCCTCTCGTGGGACGAGGTGAGCCGTGCCTGCGGGCAATGCAACGGGTCCGGCGAACGTCGCAACGCCCCGTGCGAACGGTGCAACGGCGCGAAGAAATGCTCCGCCTGCCGCGGCAAGGGGAAGGTGGCGGTCCTGAGCAAGAACCCCCTCAACTGCTCGGCCTGCAACGGCACCGGCCGCTGCGCCGCGTGCGGGGGCTCGGGCCGGGGCGATTCCAAGTGCGCGCAGTGCGGGGGCAGGGGGCGCATCGTGGCCCGGACGCGCGCGTTCCAGCTCTACACGGCCCTGCTGAAAC
>CAYODK010000247.1:0-7243 GCA_964402695.1 uncultured Verrucomicrobiota bacterium | reverse complement strand
TGTCGACGTCCGGCTCGTCGATCAGCGGAACCTGCCGCGGCGCGGCGCCGTTCGTTCCGGCCTCGAAGATGCGCCAGCGGCCGCCGTCCACGGTGGTCGAGAACAGCAACCGGTCCGCGTCGAAATGGAGGTCGACATCGCCGGCGAAACGGCCGTCCGGCGGACGGTACAGCGTCGTCAGGTGGCCGTCCGGCCGCACCGGCGAGAGCACGGCGATCTCGTTGTCGTAGCCGGCGGGCTTGAGGCTGCAATTGCCCTGGTAGTTCATCGGCAGCCCCAGCTTGTCCGCGCCGCGCTTCACGAGCAGGAGCCGGTCGAAGTCGAGCAGCGGGTTGGCCAGCAGCGCCTCGTCGCGCAGCGCGCGGAAGACCGCGGCGTCCGTATCCGAGCTCCGCAGATCATCCAGCCGACGGCGGAACTCGTCGCCCCGCGGGTAGCGGGCTCCGAAGGTGGCGCGCAGGCCATCGATCGCCAGCGCCAGTGACTCCCACTCGTCCGCCGACACGGCCGGGACGGAGCCCGGCCCTCCATCGCCACTCGTCCGGGGCGTCTGGAGGGCCGACCTCCGTGTCGGCCGGGCCGGGTCCATGGGCGGCGGAGGCTGCGTCGCACCGGCCAGGTCGGCAAGCGTGTTGCGCAGGAGCTGCTCGACCCGCGAGCGGCAGCCGGCGGGTGCGTGGAAGTAGAGTCGCGAGAGCCGCCAGCCGAGGACGACCACCCTGCCCCGCCCGAGCCGGTACTCCAGCATCGGGTTCTCCGGTCCGCCCGGCGTGCGCGCGAGCACGCGGCCGCGCGGGCCCGCGAGGTGGAAGAACGCCGGGTACGCCGCATTGCTCAACCAGATCACGCCCCGATCGGGTTCGATGCCGCGGAAGGCCGCATCGTCGGGCTCCGACGGCACAAGCCCCGCCTGCGCGCGGTCGTCGCCGAACGTCACCGGCTTTGTCGCGAGCTTGTCGAGCCCGAGCGTCTCGACCAGCGTGACCGCCGAGCCCGTGAGCAGGAGTCCGTGCCCGGCGGCGACGTGGTTGCTCAGCGCCGCGACCGCGGCCGGGGTCAGGCCCTCCGGCAGCGCGTCGCCCCCGTGGATCCAGACGGACGGAAAGCGGGCGGGCTCCGCAGGGTCGGCCGGCGCCGCGCCGATCGCACGCGCCACCTCCCGCGCCGTCTCCGCCTCATCGCCCCATCGCCCGCCGACGAAGCCCGGGGCGGCCGGCGCCGACCCGCTCGACAGCAGGAGGACGGCGATCAGCAACCCTGCCACCGCCTGCATCCCGGACCGGCCCGAGTCGGATGGGCTCATGCACGCATCCTCTCACGGCAATTCGGACAGGAACTCCGCGGCGCCCGCCATGACAAGCGAGCGCCCGCCGATCTGCACCACGTTCCAGCCCGACGACTTTGCGCTGACCTGAACTGCCAGAGTACACGGCAGGGCGGACAGGAACCTGCGCCAGTTCGGAGACGGCGCGGCATCGCCCAACTTCGCTTCGACGGGAAGCCAGGGGCGGCCGTCCCGCGTGACCAGGAAGTCGATCTCCATGCCGTCCTTGTTTCGCAGGTAGCAGAGATCGAACACGCCTTCGCCCGTATCCGTCCAGAAATGACATGCCTTCAAGAGATGCAGCGCCACGAGGTTCTCGAACCTCGGCCCCTCGTCCGGCACCTCCGAGGAATCCCACATGTAGAACTTGCCTTCCTTGCGAATGGACCGGGCGATGCTCGTGATATGAGGTTTGACCTCGAAGACATAGTACAGCTCCTTGAGACTCTCCAACCAGCGCCTGACCGTCGGATGCGACACCTCCAGAAGGTCGCGCAGCGACGCCACGCTGATCGGGCTGCCGACGCGCTCCGGGATCAGGGAGGCCAGCATCTCCACCCGGCTCAGTTCGGGGATTCGGCTCATGTCGCGCAGGTCTTCACGAATCACACGCTCCAGCCGGTTCCGCCGCCAGAGCCGGGCCTTGCGCTCGTCCTGAGCCAGCAGCGGTTCCGGAAACGGGCCGAACCGCATCAAGGCGTCAACCTGCAACCTCGCCGCCTTCGTCGCCTGCGGCACTCCGCGTTTCCACGCCATCAGGACCGCGTCCGGCCGGGGAGCCGTGTCCCCCCGCAATTCCCCGAGTGAGAACGGATGAAGCCGGTAGTGGTGGTACCGGCCCAGAAGGCTGTCGCTTCCCTTGCGGTAGACATTGAGCCTGGCGCTGCCCGTGACCAGGATGTCGACCGGAACCGTCAAGGTGTCATAGATCCCTTTCAACGCACCCTTCCAGCCCCTGGCCTTGTGCAGTTCATCGAATACGGCCATCCGCGGGGCATCCCCCACGGGCGCGGGCAGAGTTCCCTTCGGATCCTTGACCCACCGGCGACGGAACGGCACATCGTCCCAGTTGTGATAGGCGCCACCCCGCCTTTGCAGGATTCTCTTGGCCAGCGTCGTCTTACCGCACTGCCGCGGTCCCGAAACGAACGCCATCTTGTGGTCGGCAAACGACAGCTCCTCAATCGCCGGCTCAAGATACCGCGTCCTCATGCCCGACCAGATTAACGTCATGCGTTAATTGGGTCAACCGTCAATGGGGGCCTACTGCGCCCCCGCCCACATCCCCGCGAGCCACTCCACGGTCGTGTCGACGAGCGCCTGCCCGCCTTCGGGACCGACGCGGCTGCTCTCGACGACGGCGCTGTAGCCGCCGCCCTCGACGGCGCGCCGCGTCGGGAGGTAGCCGCCGCCACCGGGCGTCAGCTGGATGACGAACGTTTGCAGCGCGTGGCTGCGCCCCTGGATCTGAACGCCGTAGTCCTGGAAAAGCTCGAAGGGGTTGGTCGCGATCGCAACGTCGCCGATGCGAAGCACGTGCACCTCCGCAGGGAGCGTGGCGTCCTTGTCCTGGTCACGGTGCCGGTCGACGGTCGCCTGGAACCACTTCGCGCGCCGCGTCCCGTCGGCCTGCTTCGTCAGCGCCTCGACCTGCCTGCGGGCGTTGTCCGCCTCCTTGTCCGTGACCTTCCGCACCGGCAGCGCGACCTCGCCGGCACGGTGGGCAAACGCAACGTCCGCCCGGATGTCGCCTCGCGACAGCGCGAACAGGTCCGCCGCCTCCCGCGCGATGCGCCGCCCGATGTCCTGCACCGCCGTCACCCCGCGTAGCTTGAGCATCCGCTCCTCCGCGGCCTTGCGCAGCATCCGGTGCGGCGAGATGTCGCCGGCCGCGCCGGGCCAGCCGAGCACGGGGATGTCGTTCGAGATCGCCGCGCGGAACTGCGCCCGGGCCTCGTGCCAGAAGTCGGCGTTGATGCGGGAGAGGCTCTCAACCTCCTGCGCCGGGCACGGCACGTGGAGGCAGGCCGCCAGCGGGCGGCCCTCGCGGGACCAGAAGAACAGGGCCTGGAGCGTGCCGTCGGCACCGCCCTCGATGCCGCGGAACCCGGGCTTGTCCACCTTCCCGTACATCGCCGCCGTTCCGTCGGCGTACACGGCGCGCCGGTTATGGCCGACGACCGCCTGTCCGAGCGCCCAACTCACGCCGGCGGGCGCCCGCTGCGTCCATGCGTTGACCACCAGGTCCGCGATGCGGTCGCCGAGGAACGCGACGAACTCCGTCGGCTGCATGACGCCGTTGGTGGGAATCGCATACTTCCCCTCCTCCGTCACCGGCGCGGTGTGGGTGTGCGTCGCGGTCAGCACGACCTTGGCCGGATCGACCTCCGGCAGTCGGACGCGCACGCGCTCGCGGATGGCCTGCACCGCGGGCGGACGGACCGAGACGAGGTCGATGGACACCAGCACCGCGTGGTCCTTCGCCGCGCCGCCCTCGCGCGCCTCGATCGCCACCGCGGACGCGGTCAGCGGGCAGTCGACGCCCTTGGAAACGCGGGTGTTGAACTGGCCGTCGAGCGCCGCCGGGCGGTCCGGCGTGATGTCCGTCGTCGCCGCGCCGACCCACAGCTCCGCGGCGGACACCGCCTGGGTTGCCAGCATGAGGACGGCGCAGACCGTTGCCGGCACGCACCTGGATCCAGGGGCGCCTGAACCGGCCGGGACGGAGCCCGGCCCTCCATCACAGCACGGGGTATGTGTCATGGAAAAATGGAGGGACGACCTCCGTGTCGTCCGCGCAATGGACACGTCATGTCGATTCATGGTGCAGTCTCCTTTGCAACACCGCCTGAACCCTGAGGGGCCCACAACCCGCCGATGGCCTCGACGGTCCGATCGACCAGCGCCTGCGCGCCCTCCGGCCCGACCAGATTGTGCGTCGGCTCCGCGCTGTAGCCGCCTCCCGCGAGGGCGCGGGGCGTGGGCACGTAATAGTGCTCGTCGGTCGCAGCGGCCAGTTGGATCAGCATCGTCTGGCCGGCCGGACTGCGGCCGACGATCTGCTCGCCGTAGTTCAGAAACAGCTCGAACGGGTTCGTGGCGATCGCGACGTCGCCGATGCGCAGGACGTGCATCTCGATCGGGTGCGTCGCGTCGCCACTCTGCTGTCGCGCGTGGCGCGCCACGACGAGCCGGTTGAAATTGCGCGTCCACCAGTCGGTCGGCCCGAGCTTCGCCTTGGCGTCGATCGCGGCGATGACCCTGCGCGCCTCCTCCGCCTCCTCGTCGGTGACGCGCTGCGCCGGCAGTGCGACGTCGCGGACGACGTGCGCGAACGGCACGTCGGTCCGCATGTCCGAGGCGATGATGCCGGCCACGTCGTTGAACGCGCCGGCGACGCGACGTCCGACCTCCTCCGCATGCGACAGGCCGCGCATTGTCTCCATCCGCGCCTCGGCCCTGGCCTGCACGATGGCCCGGGGCACCTGGTCGCCCGCGGGGGCGCAGAATCCGAGGACGCAGACGTCCGCGCCGTGCTTCGCGCGGATCGATTCGCGCGCCGGGTGCCAGTAGTCCGCATTGATCCCCGGCCCCCCGGCCTGCGCCGGGGCGGCGAGCGCGATGACGGCGGCCTTCAGCGTCCGGCCGGCGTCGTAGAAGCACATCACATCGACGGCGGTCCCCTCGCCGCCCTCGAGACCGCGGAAATCCGGCGCCGCCGCCTTGCCGTACATCGCCGCGCGGCCGTCCGCGAAGACCGCCCGCCGGTTCCGGCCGGCCACGGCATGGCCGAGCCCCCACGCAACCGAGCCGGGTGCGCGGTTCGACCACGCCGTGACAACCGCGCCCGCCATGCGCTCGTAGAGCATGGCGACGTAGTTCGTCGGCTGGATCGCGTCGCCGTAGCTCTCGTAGCGGTCCTGCTGGATCACCGGCGCGCTGTGCGTGTGCGTGGCGGCCAGGAACAGGTTCCGCGTGTCGAAACCCGGCAGCCGCCCCCCGATGTGCCGGCGGAACCCTTCCTGGATCCCCTTGCGGATGACGCAAAGATCGCACGAGACGAGGATCGCCTGTCCCACGGGACGACCGCCCTCTCGCGCCTCGATCGCCAGGGCGGTCGCCGTCAGCGGCGTGCTCGCCTCGCGCGCGATGCGGACCGACTTCCCGCCCGTGATCGGCGCCGGAAGCGGCGGCGTGATGTCCGCCGTCGCCGCGCCGAACCGCAGTTCGGCAGCCTGCGCGCCCACGGCTGCCACCAGCGCGGCCACCGAAATCGATGCTCTCATGGCTCCACTCCTCGCCGGGCGGGCACTCCCGCCTGCCCATTACCATCTTCGCGGACCGCGGGGCCGAGGTGCCTCCCGGACAGCGCGGCGGGGGCGCCGCGTCCACGTGGGACAGGCACTCCTGCCTGCCCATCCCTCGTTCCGGCCTCCGGATCCTTCTCGATGGGCTTCGGGTTGTCCACCCACCCCGCCTCGCGCTGGCTCCTGCCCGGGCGATCCACGTCGCCGATCTCCGCACGGATGCGCTCCGCCATCGCGGTCAGCCGCTTCACAACCTCCGGATGCTCCGCCGACACCTCGCGGGTCTCGCCGACGTCGCGCGCCACGTCGTAGAGTTCCCGCCGCGACGGCTCGGTCTTCCGGCCGAGGGAAACATACTTCGCCTCCAGAGGCAGGTAGAGCTTCCACGGCCCGGCGCGGACGGCCTGCAGTTGCTCCATGCGGTAGAAACCGAACCCTTCGCCGTCCCACGGCGAGCGCGCACCGGACACACCGAGAAGCAGCGGCCGGATGTCGTGTCCGTCGATCGGACGAGGCGGCGGCGCGGCGCCGACCAGCGCGACGAACGTGGGCAGCAAATCCATGGTCGTGCAGAGCTCGTCGCAGACGCGGCCCGCCGGGATCCGCCCGGGCCAGCGCACGAGGCAGGGCATGCGCATCGCGCCCTCGGACGTGTCGTAGCCGGAGCCCTTGTACGGTGCGCAGCTTCCCTGCGGCGGATTGCGCCGAACGGCTCCGTTGTCGGGCGTCCAGACGACAAGCGTGTTCGAAGCGACCCCGCTTCTCTCCAGCGCCGCCAGGATCTCGCCGGTCGCCCAGTCGAGTTCCTCGACGCTGTCGCCGTAAGGTCCGTTGCGGCTCTTCCCCTGGAACGCCGGGCTCGCGAAGGGCCGCGCCGTGGAGCCGGGCATCGGGTGCGGGAGGTAGAGGAAGAACGGCCGGTCCCTGTGGCGCCCGATGAAAGCCACGGCCTCCTCCGTGCATCGTTTCGAGAGCAGGTCGCGGTCCGCGGGCGCCTCGATCACGGTTTCGCCGCGCATCAGCGGCAGGTCCGGCGCGGTCGCGGTGCGGACCATGTCGTCGCTGTACGGGATGCCGAAGAACTCGTCGAATCCCTGGCGTGTCGGCAGGAACTCCGGCTGGTCGCCGAGGTGCCACTTGCCGAAGATGCCGGTGGCGTAGCCGGCGGACCTCAGCACCTCGGCCATCGTCATCTCGTCCGGGTGCAACCCCTTCCTGTCCACGGGCCGAAGCACCGGCGAGTTCGAGCCGCTGGCGTGGAGGTTCACGCGGCGCGGGTAGCAGCCGGTCATCAGCGCCGCGCGGCTGGGCGTGCAGACGCCGCTGGCGACGTAGAAACTCGTGAACCGCGTCCCCTCCGCCGCGAGCCGGTCGACATTCGGCGTGCGGTGCAGCGTCGAACCCGTGCAGCCCAGGTCGCCGTTCCCAAGGTTGTCGATGAAGAACACGACGAAGTTCGGCCGCTCCGGCGCGGCGAATACCGTCGCCGCGCCGAGCAGGAGGCCCGTCGCAAGGGTCCGTGGCATGGCAACTCCCGCCCTCATGGTCTGCCCTCCCGCCCCGGCCCCCCCCAACCACCCAGACCGCGTCGCGGGCGGCTGGCCGGGGGGGG
>CAYODK010000246.1:0-7291 GCA_964402695.1 uncultured Verrucomicrobiota bacterium | reverse complement strand
CCCGACCTCGACCGGAATCCCGGCGGCCTTCGCGATCTCGCCGATCAGCGCGGTCTGGACGGGCTTCCCGGCGAAGGCGCCGTCGAGGTCGACGACGTGGAGCCACGGCGCGCCCAGCTCCGCCCACTGGCGCGCGACGGCGACGGGATCGGCCGAGTAGGACGTCTCGGCATCGGCGCGGCCCTGGCGGAGACGGACGCAGCGTCCGTCGCGCAGATCGATGGCGGGGAGGATCACGAACGGATTCACGCGGCACCTCCCCCGCCCTGCACGATCGCGCCGAAGTTCCGCAGCATCTGGAGGCCCACCGCCTGGCTCTTCTCCGGGTGGAACTGGACGGCGAAGACGGAGCCCGAGCGCACGGCCGAGCAGTAGTCGATGCCGTACTCCGTCGTCCCCGCGACGACCGAGGGGTCGGCCGGGGCGGCGTAGAAGGAGTGGACGAAGTAGAAGAACGAGGCGTCCGGCACGCCGGCGAACATCGGCTCGTCCGCCCGCGCCTGCCGCACGCGGTTCCAACCCATCTGCGGGACCTTGAGCGACGGGTCGATCTGGAACCGCCGGACGGTGCCCTTGAGGATGCCGAGGCCGGCGGCGCCGGGCGACTCCTCGCTCGACTCGAACAGCGCCTGGAGGCCGACGCAGATGCCGAGGAGCGCCCGGCCCTGCGCGACCCACGCCTTCAGCGGATCGCCGAAGCCGCGCTGGACGATGTGCTCCATGCAATCCCCGAACGCGCCGACGCCCGGCAGGATGACGGCGCGGCACGCGGCCAGTTCCGACGGGTCGGCGATGACCTCGGCCTGGAGGTCGAGGAAGCGGCAGGCGTTGGCGACGCTGCCGAGGTTGCCCATTCCATAGTCGACGATACCGATCACGGCGTTGAGTCCTTTCGATGGCGCGGGCCGGGGCGGGCCCGGTCAGATCGCGCCCTTGCTCGACGGGACGCCCGACACCCGCGGGTCGCGGGCGCAGGCCATGCGCAGGGCCCTCGCGAGGCCCTTGAAGACCGACTCGTAGGCGTGGTGCGGCTCCGCGCCGTAGAGGTGAGCGATATGGAGGTTCATCCGCGCCTGCGTGACGAAGGCGCGGAAGAACTCCTCGATGAGGCCGACGTCGAAGTCGCGGATGCGTTTCTTGCGGTTCGCGATCTCGTAGACGAGGTACGGGCGGCCGCCGAGGTCGACGGCGACGAGGCTCAGCGACTCGTCCATCGGCAGCAGGCTCTGGCCGTATCGCGCGATGCCCTTCCGGTCGCCGAGGGCCTGGTTGAGCGCATCGCCCAGCACGAGACCGAGGTCCTCGACGGTGTGGTGGTAGTCGACCTCGAGGTCGCCGCGGGCCTTGACGGTCAGGTTGAACAGGGCGTGCTTGGCCAGCAGGTCGATCATGTGCGACAGGAACGGGATGCCCGTGTCGATGCTGTAAACGCCCCGTCCGTCGACATCGAGGTCGACGGAGATCTGCGTCTCCTTCGTTTCCCTGACGACCTTTGCCCGTCGCGCCTTCATGTGGATCTCCGTTCCGTCGTGTCCGGACAGCATACCCCGGATGCGGCCGGGGCGAAAGCCGTTCCGCTTCTCCCGCGATCAGGGCCGGGCGGCGTGGATGCGGTGGAAGACGGGGCCGGCGGCGTCCTGGACCGACACCGTATGGGTGTTGAGCGGGGCGGTAGCCGGCAGGCTGCCCGTGATATTGGTCCACGCCCCGCCGGGATCCGTCGCCCGGGCGACGCGGTAGACGAGGCCGCTGACGCTGGCCCACGACAGCACGAGGTCCCCTGAGGCGCCCGGGGGTTCGGGCGGCGTTCCGACCGCCAGGTGGGATGCCGGGGACATGGGGTCGGTGCCGGCGATGTGCTCGGCGATGTCGGGGAATCCGTCGCCGTCCTGGTCGTCTCCTCGCCCGCCCGCGCTGACGAGAATCGACCCGAAGCGGTCCGTCTCCCATTCGTCCGCCATGCCGTCGGCGTCGATGTCCTCGATGGCGTCCGCGAACCGCTTGCCGAACTCGATCTGGTACGGGGCGGTGAAGTGCGTGCCGTCGGACGTGAGGAAGCCCTCCGACGACACGAGGCCGGCATAGGGATCCGCCGCGGCGACGTCGGCCATGGCCGCGAGCACGGCGGTCCGCTCCGGCGCCTGCGGGTCGCGCTCGAGCTCGCCGATGGCGAACGGGAGGTTCGTGACGCCCGTGAAGGAGCGCACGGCGGCGATGAAGGCGGCGAGATCGGCGGCGTAGTTCGCGTTGCCGCCGTCGCTCTCGCCCTGGTGCCAGATCATGCCGCGCAGCGTGGCGGTGTGTCCGGCGTTGGTCAGGGACTGCAGGGCGGCCGGCACCTGGTTCGTGAACGTCTGCCACAGAATGTTGGCCGCGCCGTCGGGATCCCAGTCGGTGTGCAGCGAGGTCCCCCCGCGGGTCACCTTGATGAGGGCGATGTGCCGTTCCGGGTGGCGGTCCGCCAGCGTGCCGCCGAAGGAGACCTCGGGGCCGAAGGTCGGGGACGGCAGCGCTCCGCTGTAGCCCGGCGCGACGCTCAGGCCGGGGCGGAGCGGCCCCCACCCCGAGCGGTAGGACGGGTTGACGGGATCGGAGTTGATGGGATTGGCGTAGAAGATCCGCACATCGCCGCGCGGCACGGCCCACGCGGCGAGGGCGCCGGCCAGGTCGTTCGTCGCGCCGCGGCCGTCGGCGTTGGACTGCCCGCCGACGAGGTACACGTCGTAGTGCAGGGCCTCCGGAGTCTCGCCGGGGCGCGCGAGGTTCTCGCCGTCCGGATCGATGTGGATGTCGTCCACGTCGGTCGTCACCTCGAAGGTCGGGCTGAGATAGCCCTCCCCCACGAAGGCGTCCAGGACACCGGTCACGGGGTTGCGGAAGGCCCGGTTGGTGGCGATCTGGGTGCGCGTCGTATAGGCCCCGCCCTCGAGGTGGATGTCGCAGGTGTCGGTGCCGTTGCGGATCACGAACCACGCCGTGTACCAGGCGCCGGTCGCCAGCGTGTTCTCCACCGTCACCCCACCGCTGGGCTCGCGGGACACGAGACGGAACCGCTCGGTCGCGGCCCCCGTGTCATCGAGGACGATCCACTGGGTGTCGATGGACGAGGTCCCCACGGCCGCGGCCGATGTGGCCCCCTGGTCCCAGAGCCCGAACCGCTGGTAGCCGCCGTCGCCGTTCTGGCGGAAGCGGAGATAGAGCGTGGCGGTGGTTCCGTTCGACACGGCCAGCGCGCCGAGCGGCCCGGCGAACCGGTGGCTGGTCGACGCGCTCGCGGCGCGCCAGCGGAGAAACCGGTTGGTCCCCTCCGCGGCGACGGTCACATGCGGCGACGCAGCGGGCGAGGTCACCCAGGCTCCCGCGGCGTTCGACGCGCCATCGAGCGTGCCCTGCGTGTCGTCCTGGAAATCGTCGAGGCGATGAAAGGCGCCCTGCGCCGCCCCCGCGAACAGGCCCGCCGCGAGCATGGCCAGCCCCGGGGTCCACGCGACCCGCCGGCGCACGGAGCCAGCCGCGGACCGCGGCCCCCGCAACCCCTCGATGGACTCTCGACCGTTCATATCGCCGCCGCCGGTGGGGTTCCCGCCCGGGGAGACCCGCGCGAGAGTGCGCGCCGGTCGCACGCGGGTCAAGCCCCGCCTCGGGCGCCCGCGGATTGACGGTGCGCAACCGACTCGGGCATCATGCGGCGGGCGTGGACAGAGGACCTTCATGAAGATTCTGGTCACCGGCAGCGCGGGATTCATCGGATCGCACGTCGCGGGATCCCTGCTCGACGAGGGGCACGAGGTTGTCGGGGCGGACAACTTCAACGACTACTACCGCGTGCAGCTCAAGCGCGACCGCCACGCGCAGCTCGCGGGCCGGCCCGGCTATACGGGCCTCGAGATGGACCTCGCCGACCGGGACGCGGCGGCGGGCCTGTTCGGCGGGCATCGATTCGACGTCGTCTGCCACCTCGCGGCCCAGGCGGGGGTCCGCTACTCGCTCACGAACCCCTTCGCGTACGAGCAGGCCAACCTCGCCGCGTTCCTGAACGTGCTGGAGGGCTGCCGCCATGGCGGCGTGCCGAGGCTGGTCTATGCGTCGAGTTCGAGCGTCTACGGGGGCAACACCAAGCTCCCGTTCTCCGAGGCCGACCCGGTCGACCATCCCGTGAGCCTGTACGCGGCGACGAAGAAGGCGAACGAGCTGATGGCCCACACGTATACGCACCTGTACAAGTTCCAGACGATCGGGCTGCGTTTCTTCACGGTCTACGGGCCCTGGGGACGGCCGGACATGGCCGCGTGGATATTCACCGACCGCCTCGGCCGCGGGGAGTCGATCCCGGTCTTCAACCATGGCAGGATGCGGCGCGATTTCACCTACATCGACGACATCGTGCAGGGCGTCCGCGCCTGCCTCTTCCGGCCCGACCTCGATCCCTACGAGATCTTCAACCTCGGCCACAACCATCCCGAGGACCTGCTCGAGATGATCGGCCTCATCGCCCGCTGCCTCGGCGTGGAGCCGAAGATGGACCTGCTCCCCCTGCAGCCCGGCGACGTCGTCAGCACCTACGCGGACATCACCCGCGCCCGCGCGAAGCTCGGGTTCGAGCCGCGGACCCCGATCTCCGTCGGCATGCCCCGGTTCGTGGAGTGGTTCAAGGACTACCACCGGCGCTAGACGAACGCCGAACACCGAACGTCCAACATCGAACATCGAAGGGCGGACGGAGCAACATCCAACAGCCGACAAACTTGAAACGTGAAACTTGGAACTTGAAACTCCTCCTTCTTGACACCTGACACCTTCCGAGACTTGGCGATGGACTTTCACGAACTGGCTTCGAAGCGGATCAGCGTGCGCGGCTACCGGCCCGACCCGGTGCCGGAGCCGACGCTGACCCGCGTCCTCGACACCGCGCGCATGGCGCCCTCGGCGGCGAACCGGCAGCCCTGGCACATCGTGGTGGTCCGGGATGAGGCGCGGCGGCGCGCGATCCATGAGGCCTACCCTCGCGACTGGCTCCTGCAGGCCCCCCTGCTCCTTGTCGTCTGCGTCGATCCCACCGCCGCGTGGACGCGCGCGGAGGACGCATGGAACGCGGCCGAGACCGACGGCACGATCCTGATGACGCACCTCACGCTCGCCGCCGCGGAGGCGGGGCTGGGCACCTGCTGGATCGCCGCCTTCTCGCCCGCTCGGCTGCGCGCCGCGATGGAGCTGCCAGACCCCATCGTGCCGCTCGCGCTCACCCCGCTCGGGTTTCCGGCCGACGGCGGCCGCCCCAAGCAGCGCAAGCCGCTGGCGGAGATCGTGCACGACGACCGGTGGTAGGCGCGCGGCTGTGGGATTCCATCTCTGCCCCCGCGGCCCCCTGCGCGCGACGGAACCCGGGCTGAGACGCCCTACTCCAGTCGAATCGACACCGTGCCTTCGTCCCCTCCTCGGACCGGGAGGATCGCCTCGACGGTGGCGGTCCTGCCACCGGCCGAAGCGGTGATGCGGTGGGTTCCGCGGAAGGCGCGGAGGCGGACGGCGCCCGTGGAATCGGTCGTCGCGGCGGTGCGGGTCCACCACTCGCCGCGGATCAGCTTCATCAGCCGGTCGTAGGCGGGCTTGGGCGTCATGTCGGCGCGGAGGAAACCCGCCGGGGCGCCCTTCCACGCGCCGCGATCGCTGAAGTCCCACCACGTGATGGCCTCGACCGACGGGTGGCTGAACAGCAGCCGGTAGAACCGTTCAACGTGCCCGGCCTGCTCCGCCTCGCCCTCCGGGACGGTCGGCCATTCGCCGGGCCGGTGGTACTCGCCGTCGCGCGGCTTGCCGTCGCCGCTGAGGATGGTGGCCTCGGTGTAGTGCAGCGGCCGGCCGAACCTCGCGAAGCGATCGGTCACGGACCAGACGCGCGAGGGCGACCAGGGCCCGCCGTGCATGTGCGACTGGATGCCGATCGCATCCGGGAGCGCGTTTGACGCGGCCAGCGTGTCGAGGAGCCGCTCGCAGGCCGGGCTGACATCGAAGTCGTTGTAGAGGAGGACGCGGCCGCCGTCGGCCGCCGCGGCCCGCGCCCAGCCGAGCGCCTGGCGCACGGGCCCGGCGGGGCCGTCGCGGATCACCCACGCGCCGAGGCCGGTGTCCTTGTGGTGGACGGCCGATGTCGCCTCGTTCCAGACATCCCAGTAGGCGATCCACGGCTTGAACTTCGGGATCAACTCCTCGACCCGGCCGCGCAAGAGGGGGATGGACTCGTCGGCCGTCTTCGGAGCCCAGCGCGGCCAGACTTGGTGCCAGCAGAGCGGATGCCCCTTCGCGGCGATCCCGCGCTCCGCGCACCACCGGGCCATCGCCTCGAGCTTCGCTTCCGCCTTCTGACCGGATGCGCGCTCGTAGGTGCCCCAGTAGAACGGCAGGGTCGCGTAGTTGAACAGGGCCGCGAAGCGGTCCTGGTAGTCGCGCTGCCACGGCTCGTTCACCGAGGGATCGATCAGGAAAGCATTGCATCCGAAAAGGAACGCGTGGCGGGTCTGCTCGACCGAGACCTTCGCATCGCGGACCGGCCGCCCGGCCATGTCGGTGACGCGGACGACGAGACCGGCCTGGCGATGGGTCCGGATGCGCGCCTCGATGGCGGCCTCCTCGATCGCCGCCCGGGCGGCCAGGGCGGCGGGATCGGGACCGAGATCCTCGACGCGGAGGGCGGCGATCTCGATCGTCCCCGCCTGGTGGCCGACCTGCAGGCGCGCCATCATCTGGCCGGCGGCGTACGCGCGCTGGAGGGTCTGCGTGTCGCCAAAGGCCGTCCACTCCGCCGGAAGCGTCGTGTTGACCTCCGCCGCGGCCTGCCACGGCGGTCCGGCCTGCTCGACGACCACGCGCACCGGGTTGCGGGTGGGCGACCGGGCGAGGAAGGTCAGCGCGACGCGATGGTCGGCCGGCACGGCGACGCGCACCGGCTGGCCGACCTGGAGGCGGTGGAACGGATCGGCCGGTTTAAGAATGGTGAACTTCACGCCCGGCGCGCCGCCGGGACCCTCCGACGGCTCGACCGTCCACTGGGCCTCATCGGTGCGCGGCAACGCGTCCTTCCAGTCCGGCGCGACCAGGGTCTCCGCCGCCCCGGCCCCTGCGGCCGCCAGGAACAGGCCCGGCATCCACCACGTCTTGATGTTCATCGGGCGGGCCTTATACCACCCCGGACCCGGCCTGTCAGGGCCGGGCGACGCCGAGCATGGATCGTGCTTGCGTATTTCCGATTAGGGCACCTGTCCGCAGGTGCCCTAATCGGAAATAAGGGCGCCTG
>CAYODK010000245.1:0-7551 GCA_964402695.1 uncultured Verrucomicrobiota bacterium | reverse complement strand
GCCGTCGCGTGGACCTCGACGCCGGGGAACTCCGCGTCGAACGGCGTGGCGACGAGGTCCTTGAGCCCGGCCGCGGACGTGCCGACGAAGACAATGCGGTTCGAGACGAGGGACGGATCGAACGCGCGGTCCAGCACCGCGGCCGCGGAGACCGACGGGAACCGCGCGCGACGGTAGTTCAGGACCAGCCGCCCGGCGTGGTCCACCGGGATCACAACGTCGCGGAGGCGGATCTCGCGGATGCGCGTGCCGGTCTCGGCGTCGAAGAACATGCCCGCCTGGCGGAGCCCGAGGTGAAGACGGACGGCGTCGAGCGCCAGCGACGGGTACACGCGGTCCGGGCCGTAGGCCCACACGAGGGGCGTGCGCCGGGTGATGCGATCGGGGTCCGGCGTCGTGTTGAAGAACGCGCCCGACGAGGCGGCGGTGAGCTGCGGGAGCGAGTGGACGATCGCATCCGCCTGCGGCAGCAGGGAGCGGTCCCCGGCGTTGCGCTCGAAGAACCGTCCCTGGAACGCGTCGTCCGCGGCCGGAACCGAGGCCGCGGGATGCCCGCACCGTTCCAGGTAGCAGCCCAGCACGCTGTGTCCGCGGGCCAGGGCGGCCGCGAACTGGGCGTCGAAGGGCTCGATCCCGCCGCCGACGCCAAGATCGACCGGCGATCCGGCCAGCCGCCCCCACAGGGCGCGGATCTGCTCGGGCGAGGTGCGGTCCGGCTCGGGGAACACCACGTCGTACACGACGACGCTGGCGCCGGCCTCCCAGAGGCGGTCGGTCATGCGCGCGAGCAGGGCCCGCGGCCAGGGCCATTGTCCGACGGCGGCCAGGCTCGCCTCGTCGATGTCGACGATCACCACGGCGTCGGACTGGGGCGGGACCGCGCGGCCGCGCAGAAGCAGATCGTGGGCCTGGCGCGACAGGGCCTGGAGGAGGGGCGGATTCCAGACGACGAGGGCGGCCGACGCCACGACCACGGCGAGCCCGGCGGCAAGGACGGGCGCCGAGCGCGCTCGGGAGTGGCGGGGCATCACTGGGGCGTCGGGGTCTGGCCGCCGGTCCGCAGGTCGGTTCCGTAGGTCATTTCAACCTGCGGTCCGACGGAGCCGTGATCGAACCGGCCGCTTCCGATGGCCCCCGTGACCGGGGCAAGGCCCAGCGTGTTGGGGCCGGGACCGACGAGATTCCCCGTCATGCTGCCGGATTCGGGCGTGCCGTAGCTCTGGCCGCCGAAGACGAGCGAGTAGTTCGATGGGGATCCCTGAAGGTGACCGAGCGGGGAGATGGCGGTGGGGTCGATGTCGAAGCTGAGGCTGTCGCCGCCCGTGTTCGAAAGGCGGAAGAGACCCGCCCACTGCGCCACGCCGCCGCCGAGCGTCACGTTCAGATCGGCCGTGCCGTCCAGGCGCTGCACCGACATGGAGTCGGTGACAAATGCGGTGGCGCGGCCGATCGGATCGGAGTGAAGCTGGTAGACTTGGGAGCCCTGCCGCAGGGCGTCGATGTCCGCGGCGCCGAGCGTTCGACCGGCGGCGTAGACGCCGGACAACGTCGTCTCGGTCGAGGCGGTGGTCTGCGTCACGCCCCATTCACCCCAGACCCAGTCGGAGCCCTGTCCCTGGTTCTGGATGACCCCGTTCTGTGCCGAGGCGAGATCAAACCACGCGCCGCTGAAGTTGTCGCCGCCGAGATAGACGCTGGAATCCGGGGGACCCAGCGTGGTGGACGGGGTGGAGTTGGCAAAGGGCGCGAAGAGATCGATCGTCACGAAGGCCGGGTCCGAGACGCCGGACTTGTCGAGCGCGATGTAGACGTGGTCCTCGTTCATGGAGGAGAGGTCCGACGCGGGGAAGTCATAGGCGCCGTTCGCGGACCCCAGCACGTCGAGGTAGGTGACTCCGTACCCGTTGACCGTTTCCTGCGGCGTGACCGAGCCGATGCCGAGGGGCGGCAGGTAGTAGTTGTAGGTGGTCAGCCGCCCGGCCGAGGCGTAGCCGAAGTAGTCCCAGCTGGGGCTGCTGCCCGGGGGAGGAATGATGCCGGCGGGGGTCGGCAGCCCCGGGAAGGTGAGGGGGCCTTGCGGCGGCCGTGCGCCGGGCTGCAGACTGCCGGGGCCGATGTTCCGGTTGAGGAAGATCTGGCCGGCGTCGCCGAAGAGCGGGTTGAATCCGAGTCCGCCACCGTCCGATCCGCCGGCGCCGTGCGCGCCCGGCGCGCCGCCCCCTCCGGATCCGCTTCCGCCGTCGGACGGCCCGCCGACACCGCCCGCCCCGTTGTCGCCGCCCGCCGCGCCGGGGGTGTTGAAGCCGGGCGCGGTGCCGCCCAGCAGCCCCTTGAAGAAGAGCGGATCGAACGGGCCCTGTCCGGAGTTCCCGTTGTTGTCGATGAAGCCGATGCCCGGTCCGTTGAAGTGCAGCGGCTGGCCCGGGCCGCGCTGCGTCGCGAAGATGATGATCTCGGTGCCGGGGCTCACGAAGTCGATCGCAAAGTCGTCCTGATCGGGCCCGATCTGACCGGCCAGACCGCACCCGCGGATGCCGATGGTCGAGCGCCCCGTCTGGATCTGGAAGCGGGACGGGTTCAGCTCGGTGATCTTCCCGGTCACGGTCCGGAAGACGCCCTTGCCGACGCGGGCCTTGAATCCGTTCTTTTCCTTGGCCTTCGGGTCGAAGACGTACTCGTCGAGAATCGTCTCGGAGTTCTCGCCCTGCGAGAAGAGGCTGTCGTCGGTGAACAGGACCTGGACCCGCGAGCCGGGGCCGGTCTTCAGGGTGTCACCGGCGAAGACGGCCGACTTCAGGGCGAGGTCGCGCGCCGCGCCGTCGGCGCCGGCGGCGGTGGCCCGGCCCTGCAGGGCGACGATCGATCCGATCGGGTCCGCGGCGGCCGCGGAGAGGGCGATGCAGCCGGCGAGGACTGCGGCAATTCGGAGGCTGATGGCGTTCATGGCGTCTTCTCCCGCACGCTACTGGAGGAAATAGGACACTCCGAGGCTGACCACGTTCCGTTCGTACTCGTAGAGCTCGAACGTCGACTCGTTCCGGACATGGCGGTAGCCGAGGTCGGTCTCCCATCGCCGGCCCCACCGGGTGCGGACGCCGCCCCCGAACTGCCACTGGTCGTCGTCGCGGGGGGCGGGCTGGATCCCCTCGAACAGGACGCCGTCGTAGTCGGCGCCCCGGTAGAGGGCGAACCCGTACACGCTGGTCCGCATGGGCAGCCCGGCCTCGACCAGCACGCCCGCCTCGATGCCCTCGTTGCGATAGCCCTCCGCGTCGGCGTCCTCCAGAAACGCGGCCGCCAGCAGCGAGACGGCATTGCGCGGGTCGCGTCCGGGGCGGTGGGTCAGGTACCCCCCGGCGCGGTAGAAACCGGCGTCGCGTCCGCCGTCCGCCTCGTAGTCGCGGTGCTCGGCGGTGATACGGGCTGCTCCGGACCAGGATTCCAGCGGACGCCAGACGAGGCCGGGCTCTACGCCCGCCGCCCAGAGCAGGGGGTCGTTCCCGAAGCCGAAGTAGTCGACCTTCACGGGCAGATCGATCTCCCGGCGGGGGGCGACGTGCCGGAGGCCGAGCGTTGCGCGGCCGTAGCCGACCGCGACCTCGTCGGAGTTCTCCGTGAAGCTGTTGTAAAGCGAAAGCCCGCCGGTTCCGAACCAGCCGCCGCGCCCGCCCATGTCGTAGAGGGCGTTCCCGATGAGGGCCACCGAGGTGCCCCACACGGCCATCGGCTCCGACTGGGGGGCGACCTGGAGCGGGCCGAGGAGCGTGTCGACAACCATCGACGACGGTCCGTAGTTGGCATTGTCGTCGTGGAAGCCGGTCAAGCGGATCTCGCCCGTGAACCCCCACGTGCGCTCCTCGGCGTCCAGCCGGGCCAGGTAGCGGCGGATGTTCGACTCCACCGGGGCCGGCGGTCCCGCCCGCAGCACGGCCTCGAATTCGCCGCGCGCCAGCTCGATCAGGCCGAGCGCATGATAGGTGCGGGCAAGCTCCAGCCGCGCGCGCTGGTGGTTCGGGTTCATCGCCAGGACCCGCTCGAAGGCCATCTGGGCGTGGCCGTACTTCCGCAGGGCGAAGGCCGCAAGTCCGGCCCCAAGGCTGGCCGTGGGGTTGTCGGGCTGTTCGCGCACGGCCGCCATGAATCCGTCGTAGGCCGCGGCCGCATCGCCCCGGTTCAGGGCCGCCTGGGCGTCCTCCAGGACGCCCCCCGTGCATGTCGATGCCGCCCCGACGGAAAGCCATGCCGCCGCAAGCGCCGCGGCCACGCGAACTCCGGATCGATCGCTCATCGGGTCTCCCTGCTGCACGCCGCCGGGCCGGACGCCCGCCCGCATGTCGTTAGCCTACAACCGTTGGCACAGAATTCCACCCCCGGCCTGACCTCGCGCCGGCCCGTGGAACGGTTCGCGCCGCATGATGCGCCGATGGATCCGTCCTCTCAAGCCGAAACGGGTGCCGAAACAGGTTCCCGGAACAGAATCCCACCCGGCGGCTTCTTCCGGCGGGGCGGGTGTGGTATAAGGGAACGTCCATGTCTTCATCGATTCCAGATCGCGGGGCGTTCCGGGACGCGCGTCGGGTGGTCGTGAAGATCGGCAGCCGCGTGCTCGTCCAGCGCGACGGCCGGCCCGATCCGCGGCGCCTCGGCGCGCTGGTGGCCGACGTCGCGGGGCGGCACGCCGAAGGCCGCGAGATGATCGTCGTCTCCTCCGGCGCCATCGGCTCGGGCATGAACGCCCTGGGGCTCCGCAAGCGACCCCGCAGCCTGCCGGACCTCCAGATGGCCGCCGCCGTCGGCCAGCTTCGCCTGATGGCCCACTACGACACGCTCTTCCGCGCCCGGGGGTGCACCGTCGGGCAGGTCCTCCTGACCCACGACGCCCTCAACGTGCGCGAACGGCATCTCAATGCGCGCAACACGCTTGTCAACCTCGTGCGGAACCGCATCATCCCCATCATCAACGAGAACGACGCCGTCTCCGTCGAGGAGATCAAGTTCGGAGACAACGACCTCCTTGCGTCGCTCGTCGCACTCCTGGTCGACGCGGATCTGTTGATCCTGCTGACGACGGTCGACGGCCTGCGCGCCCCCCGGAAGGGCCGCGGGACACGGCGCGTGCCGTGGCTTCCGTCCGTCACCGCGCGCGACCTAGAACTGGTCTTCGGCTCGAACAACGAGATCTCCACCGGCGGTATGGCCTCGAAGCTGCAGTCCGCCCACAACGTCGCCCGGGCGGGCATTCCGGTCGTCATTGCGGACGGCCGCCGGGCCGGGGTCGTCGACGACATCCTCGGCGGCGGGGACACGGGCACGCTGATCGGCCGGCCGCGCGGGGTGGGGACGTGGGGGGCGCGGGAGCGGTGGATCGGGTTCTTCCACAAGCCCTGCGGCGCCGTGGTGATCGATGACGGCGCCCGGCGCGCCGTGGTCGCCTCGGGGCGCAGCCTCCTGCCCATCGGGGTCCGATCGGTCGAGGGGACCTTCAAGGCCGGCGCGGTGGTCGATGTGAAGGGGCTCGATGGGGCGCTCGTCGCCCGCGGGCTGTCGGCCTATGGCGCCGAGGATCTGCGCCGCATCCAGGGACGGAAGACCTCGGACATCGCCGGGATCCTCGGGACCTGCGGCTTCGAGGAGGCCATTCACCGCGACAACATGGTCGTGTTCGAGTCCGCCGGGGGGGAGTCCGCATGAGCCTGCACGACGACATGATCCAGGTCGGCGACCGCGCGGTCGCCGCCGCCCGCGCGCTCGCCCCGCTCAGCAGCCGGCGCAAGAACGCCATCCTCGAGGCGATGGCCGCCGAGCTCGAGGCCCGCCGCGAGGCGATCTTCGCCGCCAACCGCGCCGACCTCGAGGCCGCGGAGAAGGCCGGCGTCCCGAAGCCGATGCGCGACCGTCTCCTCCTGAACGAGAAGCGGATGGACGCCATGATCAAGGGCATCCGCAACGTTGTCGCACTCAAGGATCCGGTCGGCGCCAAGATCAGCCGCTGGATGCGTCCCAACGGGCTCGTGATCCAGAAGGTCCGCGTGCCGATCGGCGTCATCGCCATCATCTACGAGTCGCGTCCCAACGTCACGGCCGACACCGCCGTGCTGTGCTTCAAGACCTCCAACGCCGTGATCCTGCGCGGCGGCAAGGAGGCGATGGAGTCGAACAGGGCCATCGCCCAGGCCCTGATCGAGGGCGGCGCGAGGAAGGGCCTGCCGCCCGACGCGATCCAGCTCGTCACGACGACGGACCGCGACGCGATCCGCGAGATCGTCCAGCTCGTCGGCCGCGTCGACCTCGTCATCCCGCGCGGCGGCGAGGGTCTGATCCACGCCGTCACCGAGCAGGCCCGCGTGCCGGTGATCAAGCACTACAAGGGCGTCTGCCACGTCTACGTCGAGGCCTCGGCCGATCCGGAGATGGCCCTGCGCATCATCGAGAACGCCAAGTGCCAGTATCCGGCCGTCTGCAACGCGGCGGAGAAGCTTCTGGTCGACGCCTCCATCGCCCCCGGCTTCCTCCCGCGTTGCGCGGCGCTGCTTCAGGGACGCGGCGTCGAACTGCGCGGCGACGAGGCCTCGCGGGCCCTCGTTCCGTCGATGAAGCCCGCGACCGACGAGGACTGGACCACGGAGTACAACGACCTGATCCTGACCGTGAAGGTCGTCCCCGGGGTCGCGGAGGCCATCGACCATATCAACAGGTTCGGCTCCCGCCATTCCGATGCGATCGTCACCTCCGACGAGGCCGCCGCACGCCGGTTCACCGACGAAGTCGATTCCGCGGCCGTCTATGTCAACGCCTCCACCCGCTTCACCGATGGGGGCGAGTTCGGCATGGGCGCCGAGATCGGCATCAGCACCGAGAAGATCCACGCCCGCGGCCCGATGGGCCTCGAGGAGCTGACGTCCTACAAGTTCGTCGTCCGCGGCGAGGGCCAGATCCGGGAGTAGGAGAGTTTCAAGTTCCAAGTTTCAAGTTGCCGGAACCCAGCCCCCAGTACCCAGCGCCCAGTCCCCAGCCCCCAGTACCCAGTCCCCAGCGCCCAGCCCCCCAGTACCCAGTCCCCAGCGCCCAGTACCCAGCGCCCAGCCCCCAGCGCCCAGCGCCCGGCTACTGGAACTGCTTCCGGAACTCCTCCAACTGCGACCGCAGCCCCGCCACGTCGGACCGGAGGCCGGCGACCTCCTCCTCGAGACGCGCAAGGCGTTCGTTCGAAGCCTGGACCTCGATGCGAGCGGGCTCGGCGGACGCCGCAGGGCCGTCGGGCGCCGCCGCGGCGGCCGGCGGGCCGCAGAGCAGGTGGGCGTGGCGTCCCTCCTTGGTGCCGGGCAGGCGGGGGAGCTTCATCACCAGCGGGGACTCGGGCCGCGAGGCCAGGCCGTCGAGCAGCGCCTGGACGGCGGCGGAATCGGCGAACGGGTGCATCCGCGCGGCCCGGGATCGCAGTTCGGCGACGGTCTGGGGGCCCCGCAGCAGCAGTTCGGCCAGCAGCGCAAGGTGCGGGGGGTCGAGCCCGAGTGTCTCGGCCGCGGTGTGGCGGTACTTCGGCACCCGGGC
>CAYODK010000244.1:0-7622 GCA_964402695.1 uncultured Verrucomicrobiota bacterium | reverse complement strand
GGCAGCCTCGGCCGCGGCGTCCGCCCCCGCATCGACCCACTGCAGCGGCACCCCGGGCGACGCCCCGGGTGGAAGGAGGCCGTGCCACCAGGCCGCCACCGACCGCACCGGGTCGGCGGAGGGCGGCGAGCCGCGGACAAGAAAGGCCACGCAGGCGCGGCCGGGGAAACGGGTGGTCATCGGCGTCACCGCGAGCGGATGGACAATCGTGACCGCAGGCGGCTGGGCGGCCCCCTCGAAGAAGTACGGCCGGGGCTCGTCGGGGTCGGCCACCAGCGCGACGGTGCCCGAGGGCGATGCCGCCACCGCGAACGGCCACAGGGCCTGGCTGCGGGCCTCGCCGATCGCCGACGTCGAGGCAAACCCCGCCCCCCGCCACGCCTGCGCGTCGAGCGGACGCCCCGCATGCGTCGCGTCCGCCGCGGTCCAGGGCCAGGCCGGCAGACCGACCGACGAGGCGAAATCGAATGCCAGCTCGCGCTCGGCACGAAACTCGGCCGCCAGCCAGAGGTCGCCCGCCGGGCCGGGCACCGCGAGCAGCGTCCACGCGAGACCCGCGTTGGTGCCGCTCCACTTCACACGCTCGCCGTCGCGCCACGCCGCCGCCGGCGCCAGAGCCTCCGCCGCGCCGCCCACCGGCCGGATCTCGAACCGCACCGGGGCCGCCGCCCCGCCGTGCAGCGGGAAGGTCAGCGTCTTCGCCGCGGCATCCTCCGCCCACGCGCCCTGCAGGAGGGCCGGAAACCGCGCCGCCAGCGGCGGGGCCGCGGTGATCGTGACCCCGGAGGACGGCGGCGGACCGGCGGAGGGACCCATCTCGGCGAGCTGCTCCAGGCGCGACTCGATCATGCCCTGGGCGGGAAGCCGGTCGACCACCTTCCACTCGCGGTCCAGCGTCTCGACCGCCCACCGCATCCGCGGCGCCGTGACGCCGGTCGGAAGCAGCGTGCTGCGCGTGCCGAACTCCGAGGCGACCGACGCCACGCCGGAGACCTCGTTCCACTCCCACCCCTTGGCGAAACGCGGGTAGCGGAAGAGGACGTCGCCCTCGATCATGAGGTCCGCCCCCGTCCCGGCCAGCCCGTTGGTCGGCTCGTCGATGTCGAGCAGGATGCGCACGCTCTCGGGCGACGGCACCGCGCCGCACCGGACGCGGGCCACGAGGCTGCCGTCGGCCAGCCGGAACAGCCCCGCCTCGCGCAGGTCAAGCGCCCCGCTCGCGATTCGCGTCGCGTCGATGTCCGCGTGCCACCCCGCCTCCGGCGTCTGGGCGCCCGCGACCGCCGCGAACGACAGCGCCGACACCGCCACGGTCCACCCACGGATCCACGCGCTCATGGTTTCCTCCCCGGAGACCCCCGCACGGATGAAGGAAGGAACGGCAGACGGGAGGGCCGGAGGCATGACGGGCCCCGCCCCCCTCCATTCATTCCGCCCATCCACTCATCCCTTCACCCCGTCATCCCCGCATCCGTCCGCCGCTCCGCCGCCTCACCCCACGTCGACCACGCTCGGCGTGTAGTCCTGCGGAGGCTCGAACCCCATCAGCGTCAGGCACGTCGCCGCAAGGCTGCTGATGCCCAGGTCCTTCGCCGCCGACAGCCGCGCCTTCGCGACGCCCGCCGGGTCGTACACGTGCACCGGGACGGCGTTCAGCGAATGCGCCGTCTTCGGCTTCGGCTCGCCCGTCGCCGGGTCGATCGCGGCCTTGCCGGTCTTCTTGTCCCGCTCGGCCATGTCGTCCGCGTTGCCGTGGTCGGCCGAGACGACGAGGATCCCCTTCGCCGCCTTCACCGCCTGCATCACGCGGCCGAGGCTGAGATCCACCGCCTCCACCGCGATCCGGACCGCCTGGAAGACGCCCGTGTGGCCGACCATGTCCCCGTTGGCGTAGTTGAGGCGGATGAACTTGTGCCGGTTCTCGCGGATCGCCTTGAGAACGACGTCCGTGATCTCCGCCGCCTTCATCCACGGCCGCTCCTCGAACGGGACGCGGTCGGAGGGCACCTCGACGTAGTCCTCGAGGTCCGCGTCGAACTTGCCCGACCGGTTGCCGTTGAAGAAATACGTGACGTGCCCGAACTTCTGGGTCTCGCTGCACGCGAACTGCCGCACGCCCGCGGCCGCGAGGTACGCGCCCATCGTCCGGTCGATCGCCGGCGGTTCGACGAGGAACCGCTTCGGAAGCCGGAGGTCGCCGTCGTACTGCATCATGCCGGCGAACACGACGTCCGGCCGCGGCCCGCGCGCGAACTTCGTGAAGGTCTCCTCCTCGAAGGCTCGCGAGATCTCGATCGAGCGGTCGCCGCGGAAGTTGAAGAAGACGACGCTGTCGCCGTCGACCACCGGACCAAGCGGCTTCCCGCCGCGGTGGATCACGAAGGCCGGAAGGTCCTGGTCCAGGATGCCCGGCTTCCTCGCGCGCAGCGCCTCGATCGCCTCGCGGGCGCTCGCGAAGCCGTCGCCCCCGCCCTTCACGTGCGTCGTCCAGCCGGTCTCCACCATGCGCCAGTCGGCCTCGTAGCGGTCCATCGTCACCTTCATGCGGCCGCCGCCGGAGGCGATCGCGAAGTCGACCGTCCCGTCCGCGTTGATCGCCTTCAGGAACGCCTCGAAGCGATCGACGTAGGTCAGCGCGCTCGTCGGCGGCACGTCGCGGCCGTCGAGCAGGATGTGGATGCGGGCCCGCCGGACCCCCTCCGCCTTGGCCTGCGTCAGCATCGCCTCGAGATGGTCGATATGGCTGTGGACGTTGCCGTCGGAGAAGAGGCCGATGAAGTGGAGCTGCGAAGCCTTCGCCGTGACGTTGCCGACGACCTCGCGCCAGGCCTGCCCCGCGAAAAGCGCGCGCGAGGCGATCGCCTCGCTGACCAGCCGGGCGCCCTGCGCGAAGACGCGGCCGCAGCCGATCGCGTTGTGGCCGACCTCGCTGTTGCCCATGTCCTCATCGCTCGGCATGCCGACGGCCGTGCCGTGGGCCTTGAGACTGCTCGTGACGGCGTTCCGCGCGAGCCAGTCGAGATGCGGCTTGTGCGCGGCGCGCACCATGTCCCCGTCCTCGTGCCTGCCGATCCCCACGCCGTCCATGATCAGGAGGACCACCGGCCCCTCCGGCCCCGCGTAGCCCGCCATCCGTTTCAACGCGTCCATCTCGTTCGCCCCCGCCCGGTTGCTGCCCCTCCGGCGCCCCGCCGGGGATCCCGAAATGGACCCGCGACGGCCGCCGGACAGCATGGTTGCAGTCTTCCCATTATGCGCATTTCCGGCCCGTCTTCAAGCGCGGGGAGCGTTTCCCAATCCTCGGCTTCGTCGGAACGATTCCGTTGGATCGCAGGCCGGGACGGCACGGAAAGGAAATCTTCCGGAAAGAGGAAAGTCGAATAAACGAGAAGGGAAGAAGGCCGGGTGGTCAGGGGCGCGACCCGGGACGCGAAGGGAGGGAACCTCCCGGGACGCCCCCGGATCCGCACCCGAAGCCCCTCCGACTTCCTTCGTTGCTTCCTTGAGACTTCCAACTTCCTTGGAGTTTGGAGTTTCCCGACTTCCGGAGCGGTGCCCACGGATCTCCATGCCTCAAGGTCGGCGGCATTGCGCCGGCTCAGCGCAAGCCGCGGCGGACCATTTCCTCGGCGATCTGGATGGCATTCTGGGCGGCGCCCTTCCAGATGTTGTCGCCGCAGCACCACAGCGCGAGGCCGTTCGGAACCGTCGGGTCGCGGCGGATTCGGCCGACGATGACGTCGTACTTCCCTGACGCGTCGACCGGCATCGGGTAGACGGCCTTCTTCGGATCGTCCGCGACCACGACGCCGGGCTCCTTCGCCAGAAGCTCGCGCGCCTGTCCGGGCGACAGGGGCCGCTCGAACTCCGCGTTGATCGAGATGCTGTGACCGTTGAAGACCGGCACGCGCACGCAGGTCGTGCAGACGCGGATCGTGTCGTCGCCGAGGATCTTGTGCGTCTCGCGGCGCATCTTGATCTCCTCGGTGCTCTCGCCCGAGTCGTCCTTGAACGACCCGACCGACGGAAGGAGGTTGAACGCGATGGCATGCGGGTAGACCTCGCGCGCCAGCGGCTGGCCGGCTGCCCAGGCGCGGGCCTGCGCGTCGAGCTCCTTCACCGCGGCGCTGCCGGTTCCGGAGACGGCCTGGTAGGTGCTGGCGATCAGCCGGCGAAGGTTCGCGGCGCGGTGCAGCGCGGCCAGGGGCATGAGCGCGATGATCGTGCTGCAGTTCGGGTTCGCAATGAACCCCTGGTGCCGTGCGAGGGCGTCGCCGTTGATCTCGGGGATCACGAGCGGGACGCGCTCGTCCATGCGGAAGTCGTCCCCGTTGTCGATGACGATCGCACCGCGGCGGACCGCCTCCCATCCCAGCGTCTGCGAGGCGCCCTTGTCGCCCTCGGTACCCGCGAAGAACGCGAAGTCCACGCCGTCGAACGCCTCGGCGGCGGCAGGCAGCACCTCGTAGTCGTGGCCGTCGATCGTCTCCGTGCGGGCGCGCCGCGCGAGGATCTTCATCGACTTCGCCGGGAAATTCCGCGCCTTCAGCAGGCGCACCATCTCCGTTCCGACCGCCCCGACCCCGACCACGACCACCGAGTACTGCTTCATGACTTCACCTTCCGCCACCACGATCCGTTCTTCAAGAAACCCGGGAGGGTCGCCGGCCCCGGCGACCCGGACCGCGAGGCCGCGGCCCTCCCGGACGGTTCCGCACCGCGTGCGACCGCCGCCGCGCCGCCTACACCCGCTCCGCGACGAGGTCGCCGACCTCGGTCGTACCGTAGCCCATCCGGCCGGCCGCGAGGCTCTGGAGCTTGTTCGCGGTGACGTCCATGACGGCCTTCTCGATCGCCTCCGCGGCGCGCTCCTCGCCGAGGTGCTTCATCATCATGCCGCCGGCGCAGATCGCGGCGAGCGGGTTGATGACGTTCTTGCCCGTGTACTTCGGCGCCGAGCCGCCGATCGGCTCGAACATGCTGACGCCCTCGGGGTTGATGTTGCCGCCGGCCGCGATGCCCATGCCGCCCTGCGTGATCGCGCCGAGGTCGGTGATGATGTCGCCGAACATGTTGCCGGTGACGATCACATCGAACCACTCGGGGTTCTTGACCATCCACATGCACGTCGCGTCGACGTGGTAGTACTCGCGCTTGACGTCCGGGTAATCCTTCGCGCCCATCTCGTGGAACGCGCGCTCCCAGAGGTCGTACACGTAGGTCAGCACGTTGGTCTTGCCGCACAGGGCCAGCGTCTTCTTTTTCCCGCGGCGGCGGGCGAGGTCGAAGGCGTAGCGCAGGCAGCGGTCGACCTGGAACCTCGAGTAGACGCTCGTCTGGATCGCCACCTCGTGCGGCGAGCCGCGCATGTTGAAGCCTCCGGCGCCCGAGTAGAGGTCGCCGGTGTTCTCGCGCACGACGACGTAGTCGATGTGCTCGGGGCCCTTGCCCTTGAGCGGACACTCGACGCCGGGGTACAGCTTGACGGGGCGCAGGTTGATGTACTGGTCCAGGTCGAAGCGCAGCTTCAGCAGGATCCCCTTCTCGAGGATTCCCGGCTTCACGTCGGGGTGGCCGATCGCGCCCAGGAGGATCGCGTCGAATTTCCGCATCTCGTCCGCCGCGTTCGCCGGCAGCACCTCGCCGGTGCGCAGGTACCGCTCGCCGCCGTAGTCGTAGTCCTGGAGCTCCAGCTTGAACGAGTGCTTGGCCGCCGCGGCCTGGAGAACCTTGACCGCCTCCCGGGCCACCTCCGGCCCCGTCCCATCGCCGCCGACCACCGCGATCTTGTACGTCCTGCTCATGATGCGCCCTTCCTTACTCCGCACGCGGGGACCCTCCCTCCGCGAAACGGGCCGGGCATCATAGCCGACGCGTCCCGCGCCCGCAATCCCGACGGGACGGAGAAGCGGCGAAAGCCCCGGCAGCGTCCTCCAGGGCACCCCCCGGCCCCCGGACATGCGTTCGATGCCCGGGCACCCGGACGGCCGGGCCGATTCAATGGCAACATGCTTTTCCGCAGCTGGTTGCATAATCCGGCCGGGCGGGGCCCGCAGATACCGCTCGCCGAGGGCTCCCCGACGGGTGCATCATGCGGACACTGAACGGAATTCCGGCAAAGGGGACAGGCCCATGGCAAAACCAAACTACGCATTTGCGAAGCGTCAGCGGGATCTTGCGAAGAAACAGAAGAAGGAGGAGAAACGGCTGCGCAAGGAGGCGGCCCGCAATCCGGCGGCCGGGGATGGCCCGTCCGCTCCGCCCGTGCCACCCGCGCCGCCGGCCCCGCCCGCCGGTTGATCCCTACCCCGCGGCGTCGAGCGCGGCGGCAAGCTGGTCGACCAGCTCCCGCAGGTCCGGCTCGCCGATGACGAGCGGGGGCATCAGGTAGACGACGGCGCCGAGCGGACGCGACAGCACGCGCCGCGCGTGCAGCCGGCGGCGTACGCGGCGCGCACGGGGCTCGCCATCCCACCCGGGCGGGTCGGGGCGCAGTTCGACCGCGCCGATGAGGCCGAGCGTGCGGACCTCCGCAACCTGCGGCAGCCCCGCGAGCGGGGCCATCCACTCCGCGAGCTTCGCGCCGAGCGTGGCGGCCCGCGCGGGAATCCCCTCCTCCTCGTACACGTCCAGCGCCGCCAGCGCCGCGGCCGCGGCGATCGGGTTCCCGGCAAACGTGTGGCCGTGGTAGAAGGTCCGGTCGACCGGCGTGTCCGCGAAGGTCGCGTAGATCCCGTCGCGGACGATCGCGGCGCTGATCGGGAGGTAGCCCGCCGACAGGGCCTTGCCGACGCAGACGATGTCCGGCGCGATCCCCGCCTGCTCGAACGCGAACCAGGTGCCCGTCCGCCCGAAGCCCGTCGCGATCTCGTCGGCAATGAGAAGCGCACCCTCCACGCGGCAGAGGTCGGCGAGCGCTCGCAGGAAGGCGGGACGATGCATCCTCATGCCGGCGGCACCCTGGCAGAGCGGCTCGACGATCAGCGCCGCCACGCGGCCCCGGTGCGCGGCGAAGAGGCTGCCCGCGGCCTCGAGGCAGGCCGCCTCGTCCCCCGGGGACGCGGGCACCGGAACCTGCGCCGAGGGTCGCAGCACGTGGCGGAACGGCGCGTGAAAGGCGTCGAGAAAGCCGACGGATACCGCGCCGAGCGTGTCGCCGTGATAGGCCCCCTGCAACGCGAGCAGGTCCGTCCGTTCCGGCCGCCCGGTGTTGTGCGCGTGCTGGAGCGCGATCTTGAGCGCCGCCTCGACCGCACTCGCCCCATCGGACGCGAAGTGCACGTGCGACCGCGGGTCGGGCATCCGCGCGGCCAGCCGGGCGGCGAGACGCGCGGCGGCGGGATGCGCGAGGTTGCCGAGGATGCTGTGCTGAAGGTCGCCGGCCTGGCGGCGGATCGCCTCGACGACCCGCGGGTGCCCGTGGCCGAGCGCGCAGCACCACCAGGACGAGATCGCATCGACCCAGCGCCCGCCCCGGTCATCGACCAGGTGGATGCCCTCGCCCCGCACGATGACCGGGAGGGGCTCGTCGTCCATCGTCGAGAACCGCGTGTAGGGATGCCACACGTGGTCCCGGTCCATCCGTTCCGTCTCGTGCATGCCGTCCCCGCCCCCGCGCGCCC
>CAYODK010000243.1:0-7669 GCA_964402695.1 uncultured Verrucomicrobiota bacterium | reverse complement strand
ACGGGCGGCGCCGCCGGAAGTTCCAAGGGTTGGAAGCCCAGCAGCAGGAGGCTTCCAAGGATTGGACGCAACGACCGACCGCACGCCGCATGCATCGGCCGCTTAGACCACGTTCCGCCTCGCCGGTCAATGCGCAGGAATTCCGTTCGGACCGGTGAGCCTGTCGGGGACGGCGGCCCGCCGGGACGGGCTTCGCCCGGAGGGACGACCAGCGGATTGCCTCCCGTCGCGCATGCGCCCCCCCCCGAAACGGCCGAGTCCCTGCGTTTGTCCACGCTGCGATATGTCTAATGCAAGATGCTTCCCACTAGTAGGTTACCATATTCCTATTTGTTTGCAATCTGGGCCGACATGTCTATAATCAGTCGCGATTGGGAGGGATGCTGATGCCGTTCGGAAGCGAGAAGGCCACGTTGAAGCTCACGGGGGAACACAATCGTCGGATGGTGTTCCAGCTCCTGAGGCGGCATCGGCGCCTGTCGCGGCAGCAGATTTCGGACGCGACGGACCTGCACCGGTCGACGCTCTCGAAGATCATGTCCGAGTTCCTGGAGCGCCGTCTTGTGCGGGAGGTGGGCCGGATCGAGCCGCCGGTCAAGCGCGTCGGCAAGCGCCAGATCCTGCTCGAGATCCGCGGCGACGTCGGCTGGACGCTCGGCGTCGGCATCACGATCGACTGGGCGCGTCTGGTGGCGGTGGACGCCGCCGGGCAATTGATCGGCGAGAGCCGGCTGAAGCTCGGGCGCGACATCACGCAGGTGGCCGCGCAGTTGAAGGCCCACGCCGACGCATGGCTCGCCGACCGCCGGCCGGCCGGCCGGTTCCACGGCATCGGGGTGGCCGTGCCGGGCATCACCGACACCGAGCGGGGCGTGCTGATCTACTCCGAGTACTTCCGGATCCGGAACCACCCCCTGGCCGAGTCGCTGGCGGCGGCCTTCGCCGCGCCGGCGTCGATCGACAACGACGCTCGCCTCGAGGCCACCGCGCACATGAACCAGCCCGGGGACGGCGCGAGCGGCGATCTCGTCTTCCTCTACATCAACCACCGTCCCGACAACGGCAACTTCATCTTCACGGACTTCGGCTCGGCGATCGTGCTCGACGGACGAATCCACCGCGGCGCGCACCGGGGCGCCGGGGAACTGTGGGGCCGTCTGCGCCCGCCGCCGCCCCCGCCCCTCACGGGGGACGATCTCGCGCTGATCGAAGCGCCCGACGGCGCGATCAACGAGCGGCTCGAGGCCGTCGCCGACGCCCTGGCCCCCTACATCGCGACGCTGGCCGGCTACATGGACCCGCGATGCGTGGTGCTGGGGGGCGCACTGGACTGGAACAACCGCGCTCTCCTGGCCCATCTCCAGGCGCGCGTCAACGAGCAGATCCAGCCTTGGTACGCGGAGCGGCAGATCCGCGTGGAGGCCGCCCGCGTCCCCGGCCCCGGCGCGGCCTGCGGCGCCGCGTTGATGGCTTTCGACCGGATTGCGATCTCGGATCTCGACAACCGTCCCGCCCGGAGGGCTTCCGCATGAGCATGGACGGCTACCTGCGCCGGTTTCAGGCGCTCGACCGGCTGGCCGGAACCCTGGGCATCCGTCTCGAGGCCGAGGGAACCACCGGGCTCGTGGCGCGGGTCACCCTTGACGCCCGCCACATGAACGGGGCGTCCTGCGCGCACGGCGGGCTGATCTTCGCCCTGGCCGATATCGCATTCGGGGCGGCGGCCAACGCCGGCGGGGTTCTCTCCCTGGGCGTCGCCACGCAGATTTCGAACTACAAGGCGGTTGTCTCCGGCACTCTCCACGCGCGGCCGCGTTTGCTGGCGGAGACCCGGCGCCTCGCCCACTATCTCGTCGAGGTGACCGACGACACGGGCGACCTGGTCGCATCCTTCCATGGCACCTCGTACCGGAAGAAGGGGTCGCCCAGCCCCTACGTGGAATCCGCTGCGCCGTAAGCCCGGGGGCGAGCCGGAAACCGGGAGTCGGGAACCGGTAGTCGGGAACCGGTGGTCCTGCGTCTCCCCTTTGGAGGCGGGCCGCGGGCCCGGCGTCTCCTGGTTCGGTCCAGTCCTCCGCCCCGCTCCATTCCAGCTCCCGGCTCCCGACTCCCCCTCGGCCTCCCGCCCGCTTGCAAACCCTTCGGGCGCCCGGCATAGTCGACGGGCATGTCGGATCCTGATCTCCAATCCCGATACGAGGGACCGATCGCCTGGATGGCGCGGAATCCCGTCGCGGCGAACCTCCTGATGCTGACCTTCATGATCGGCGGGCTCCTGATGCTCCCGCGGATCAAGAAGGAGGTCTTCCCGGTCATCGAACTCGACACGGTCCAGGTCACGGTCCCCTACCCCGGCGCCAGTCCCGCCGAGGTCGAGCAGGGAATCGTGCTGGCGGTCGAACAGGCCATCCGGGGCCTCGACGGCATCGAACGCGTGACCTCCAAGGCCAACGAGGGTGTCGGCACGGTCTCCGCGGAGATCCTGCTGGGGGCGGACGAGGACCGCGTGCTCCAAGACATCAAGAGCGCGGTCGACCGGATCGTGACCTTCCCGGAGGAGGCCGAGCGGCCCATCGTCAGCCTGCTGATCAGCCGTCGGGAGGTCGTCTCGATCATCCTGCACGGCGACGTCGACGAGGCCACGATTCGCGACCTCGCCGAGCGCACCCGGGACGAGATCGAGGCCGAGCCCAACATCACGCAGGTGTCGCTCGCGGGCGTGCGCCCGCTGGAGATCAGCATCGAGGTCCCGGAATCGCGCCTGCGCGCGCACGGGCTCACGCTGGGCCGGATCGCCGAGGAGGTCAACCGCGCCACGGTGGAAAGCGGAGGCGGCGGCGTCAAGACACCGGCCGGCGAGATCCTCCTGCGGACCAACGAGCGGAAGGACTACGGGATCGAGTTCCTCGACCTGCCGGTCGTGACGCGGCCCGACGGCTCGTCGGTGAAGCTCCATGAGATCGCCGACATCCGGGACGGTTTCTCCGAGACCGACGAGGTCATGCTCTTCAACGGGCGGCGGGCGGCGCGGCTCGTGATCTACAGCGTCGGCGACGAGAGTCCCAACGAGGTCGCCGCGTCGGTCAACGCCTACGTGAACCAGCTGCGGCCGCGGCTCCCGCCGTCGGTCGAGGTCACCGTCTGGGGCGACCGCTCGGAACTCTACCGCGACCGCACGAGCCTGCTCGTCCGGAACGGCCTGATGGGCCTCGTCCTGGTCATGATCACGTTGGGGCTCTTTCTCGAGGTTCGACTGGCCTTCTGGGTCATGCTGGGCATTCCGACCAGTTTCCTCGGCTGCCTGCTTTTCCTGCCCGCCACCGATGTCTCGATCAACATGGTGTCGCTGTTCGCCTTCATCATCACGCTCGGCATCGTCGTGGACGACGCGACGGTGGTCGGCGAATCGGTCTACTACGAACGACAGAAGGGCCATCCGCAGGAGGGGTCCGCCATCCGCGGGGCGCGGCTGGTTTCGGGACCGGTCGTCTTCTCCGTGCTGACCAACATCATCGCCTTCATCCCGCTCCTCTTCATCCCCGGCACCATGGGCCAGCTCTGGCGCAGCATCCCCCTGATCGTCACGCTGGTCTTCAGCGTCTCCCTGGTCGAGTCCCTCTACATCCTCCCGGCGCACCTGGCGCACCAGAAGAAGCGCATGACCGGCTGGATCTGGAAATGGCTCGAGTGGCCGCAGGAGAAGGTGGGGCGCGGACTCGAGCGATTCGTCGAGACCCATTACCGCCGGTTCATCACGCGCCGGATCGACCAGCGGTACCTGACCGTCTCCATCGGCGTCGCCATTCTCATCCTCGGCTACGGCTGGATGGCGGGCGGACGCATGCCGTTCATCTTCTTCCCGAAGGTCGAAAGCGACACGTGCACCGCCACGGCGGTCCTGCCCTACGGGGTGCCTCTCGCCCAGACCGAGGAGGTCACACGGCACATCCTCGAGGCCGCACAGGCCGAGATCGAGTCCCGCGGCGGCCGCCGCGTGCTCCGCGGCATCCTGACCGCCATCGGGTCGAACAGCGGCGACTCGCGCAGCGCCCTGTCCTCCGCCACGATCTCCTCCGGAAGCCACCTGGCGACCGTCACCGTGTCCCTGGTCCCGGGCGACGAGCGCGACTTCGGGGCGGCCGATTTCACCGAGGCGTGGCGCCGGCGCGTGGGCGAGATCCCGGGCCTCGAATCGCTCTCGTTCCGTTTCACGCTGGGCCCCACCCAATCGCGCCCGATCGACATCGCACTGAGCCACACCGACCCCGAGATCATCGAGAAGGCCGCCCTGCGGGTCGCGGACGCGCTGGGCACGGTCGCGGGGGTCATCGAGATCGATGACGGCATCCAGCGCGGCAAGCCGCAGTACGAGTTCCGGATGACCGACCTCGGCCGCAGCCTGGGGCTCACGGCCGCCGAACTCGCCCGCCAGGTCCGCAACGCCTTCTACGGCGCCGAGGCCCGGCGTCAGCAGCGCGGTCGAAACGAGATGCGCATCTACGTCCGCCGGCCGCTCGCCGAGCGGCAGACCGAGCATACGATCAAAACCCTGCTGCTGCGCACCCCCGCCGGCGGCGAGATCGCACTCGGCGAGGCCGCCCGGGTCTCCCGGTCGAGGGCCTACGAGGAGATCAGGCACACGGACGGCCGCCGCGTGATCAGCGTCACGGCGGATATCCAGGTCAACGTCACCGACGCCCGCAAGGTGCTCGACGCCCTGGAGTCCGGCGTCCTCGCGCGGCTGCACGAGGACTACCCCGGTCTCACCTACACCTTCGAGGGGGAGCAACGGGACCAGCGGCGCGCCTTCGCCAGCATCATCCCGGGCTTCGGGCTGGTCCTGTTCGGTCTGTTCGCCATGCTGGCCATTCCGTTCCGCAGCTACGTCCAGGCGCTCATCATCCTCATCGCGATCCCGTTCGGCCTGCTCGGCGCCATCGCCGGCCACCTGATCATGGGCTACCAGCTCAGCTTCGTCAGCATCATGGGCATGCTGGCGCTGGCCGGCGTCGTGATCAACGACAGCATCCTGCTCATCGACGCGGGCAACCAGTTCCGGGCCGAGGGCAACGACGCGCGCGAGGCGATGATCCTGGCCCCCGTCCGCCGTTTCCGCCCCGTGCTCCTGACCTCGCTGACCACCTTCCTCGGCCTGGCCCCGATGATCCTCGAACGGTCGGTGCAGGCGCGGTTCATGATCCCGATGGCCCTGTCGCTGGGGTTCGGAATTCTCTTCTCGACGGGTCTGTCCCTCATCCTCCTGCCCTCGATCTGCATGATCGTGGAGGACATCCGCCTGCTGTTCCGCCGGGTCTTCGTGAATGGCGGCGGCAACGGAAGCGCCGCGTAGCGGGGGTGGGCGTCCGCGCATGGCACGTTTGGAGGTTCACAGGTTCGGAGGGTCACAGGTTCGCAGGTTCGGGCCCGGGAGCCCGTTGACGGCTTGATCCGCCCGGCCGAGCAGGCATTCCTGCCCATCCGTCTCCTGAAGGAAAACGTCCAGGCTGGCCGATGCCCGCGCCGCGTGGGCGGCGGCGCGTTCACGTTTGCCGCGCGGCGGGGCATCGAGAACCGGCAGGATGCCGAGGTTGGCCTTCACCGGCTGGAAGTGGTCCGGGTCGCCGCACGCGATCGCCATCAGCAGCGCGCCGGTCATCGTGTCCTCCGGCCATTCGGCCGGCGCCAGGCCCCGTGCCATGCGGGCCGCATTGCATCCCGCGACCAGGCCCGTCGCGATGTTGCCCAGGTAGCCTTCAACCCCGGCGATCTGCCCGGCGAGCAGGAGGTCCGCCCGGGCCCGCAGGCGGAGCGAACGGTCCAGGGTCCGCGGCGCGTTGACGAACGTGTTGCGGTGCATCTCCCCGTGCCTCGCAAACACGGCGCCCGCGAGGCCGGGGATCATCCGGAACACGCGGTCCTGCTCCGCATGGCGCAGATTGGTCTGGAAGCCGACGAGGTTGTACCTCTCCCCCGCCGCGTCCTCCCGCCGGAGCTGAAGCACGGCATGGGGACGGCGCCCCGTGCGCGGATCGCGCAGCCCGACGGGGCGCAGCGGGCCGAAGGCCAGAGACTCCCGGCCGCGGGCGGCCAGGATCTCGATGGGAAGGCAGCCCTCGAAGAAGACCCCCTCCCCCGCCCTGACCCCGTTCTCGATCCCGCGCTCGAAATCCCGCAGCGGGATCCGTTCGGCGCCCAGCAGCGCATCGACGAAGCCTTCGTACTCCTCCCGGCTGAACGGGCAGTTCAGGTAGTCGCCCTCCTCCGTCGCTCCGCGGCCGTAGCGCGAAGCCTGGAACGCGATCGTGCGGTCGACCGTGTCGCCGTTGACCACCGGGGCGATCGCGTCGAAGAAGAAGAGATGCCGCTCGCCGGTCACCGCCGCCAGCGACTCCGCCAGCGCGGGCGATGTAAGCGGTCCCGAGGCGAGCACGGTCAATCCGTCCGGCACCCGCACGGCCTCCTCCCGGACCAGCTCGATCCCCGGATGGCCCGTCACCGCGGCGGTCACCGCGGCGGAGAACCGGTCGCGGTCGACCGCGAGGGCGCCGCCGGCCGCCACGGCGCAGTCGGATGCGCACCGGATCAGGAGAGAGCCCATGCGGCGAAGCTCGGCCATCAGGATGCCGGGCGCGCGATCGGGCAGCGCGGAGCCCAGCGAGTTCGAGCAGACGAGTTCCGCGAGAAGGTCCGTCCGGTGCGCGCCGGTCATCCGCAGGGGCCGCATCTCGACCAGCCGGACGCGGAGCCCGCGCCCCGCCGCCTGCCATGCCGCCTCGCAGCCGGCCAGGCCGCCGCCGATCACCGTGAGATCCGGCGGACGGGACGCGCTGCCGGTCCGGGATGCCGCCACGTCGTCCATACCGGGCCGCCTACTTCGACGGCGTCCCGGACTTGCGGCGCCGGTGGATCCAGACGTAGACGGCGATGAGGAGCGCGCACCCCGCGATCGCCAGGATGGTCGCCTCGCGCGAATACCGGTGGATCAGCTCCTGGTTCTGACCCGCCACGTACCCGATCCACGTGAGGACGGCCACCCAGATGCCGGCGCCTAGGCCCGTGTAGAAGAGGAACCGCGCCATGTTCATGCGCACGAGGCCGGCCGGCAGGGAGATGTACTGCCGGACCACCGGGATGAGCCGCGCCGTGAACGTTCCGATCTCGCCGTGGCGCTGGAAAAACCGCTCCCCTTTCGCGAAATTCTCCTCGTTGATGAAGAAATACTTCCCCCACTTGAGCAGCAGCGGCCGGCCGAGAACCAGCGCCAGGTAGTAGTTGAAAAGGGCCCCGAGCCAGCTTCCGGCGATGCCCATGCCCACCGCCACCCATGCGTTCATCCGGCCCTCGTGGGCCAGGTAGCCCGCGGGAATCATGATCACCTCGCTCGGGAACGGGAAACAGGAACTCTCCAGGAACATGCCGAGCACGATGCCGGGGTAGCCCAGCCTGTCCACCACGCCCACCACCCAGTTGACGATCGCTTCCATGTCCACCATCCCGAGTTTGCCACGCTGCCGGAAGGCGGGCATTATGCTGACTTCCCATGATGATGAAAGACCAAAACCCGTGAACAGCCGCGCGGTCGCGGCCGACATCCTGGCGCGCTGGATGGCGGACGGCTCCTTTCCCGACCGCATGGTCGAGGGCGTGGCGAGGGATCGCGCGTTCGTCA
>CAYODK010000242.1:4910-7739 GCA_964402695.1 uncultured Verrucomicrobiota bacterium | reverse complement strand
AGCTACTTCAGCGGCAACTTCATCGGCGGACGCCCTCTGCGCGAGGAACGCCGCGTCCAGCGCAACCGGGCGATCGTCATGATGGTGGTCGTGGCCATCGTCGCCTACGTCGTGTATTCCATCGTCAGCCGCTGACCTCGTCGGCGGAGGGTCGCGGATACGCCCGGTCTTCGCGCGGATGGGCGGCGCCGCCCGCGGTTGACTTCCTGTCCGGCAAGGCGCATCCTGCCGCCTTCCGTTCCCCGGGCCCATCCACCACGGGCGGGGCGGAATCGAAAGGAATGCAGATGAAAGCAATGTTCCGGGGTCTGGCCGTGGGCGCGCTGATCGGGATGGCAGGGATCGCCGCGGCGGCGGACAAGCCGGCCGCCACCCCCGCATCGGCCGGCGGCCTCGCGATTCCTGACAACCTGTTTGCCCAACCCGCCGCCGCCGTCGCCCCGACCACCGTCGTCGCGATCGTGGAGGGAAAGACGCTGACCCAGGGCGAGATCGACGAGATGGTCGATCGTGCCATGGCGGCCAACCGGTCCCGCATTCCGCCCGAGCGGGCGGCTGAGTTCCGCGCCCAGATCTCGCAGCGCGCCCGCGAGGAGATGATCATCCAGATGATCCTCGAGCACGAGGCCGACGCGAGGAAGCTCACGGCCAAGCCGGAGGACGTCGCGAAGGCCCGCGCGGCCATTCCCCTCCCCCCGGGGCAGACGCTGGAGCAGGCCCTGGCCGCCCAGAATCTCACGCAGGCCCGTCTCGATGCCGACCTCACCCGCGCGCTGAAGATCAAGGCGCTGCTGGAGTCCGTGATTCCCAAGACCGAGGTCACGGATGCCGCCGTGAAGGAGTTCTACGACGGCAACCCCGAGAGTTTCAAGGTCCAGGAGCAGGCCACCGCCCGGCACATCCTCGTCAAGTTCCCGGAGAACGCCGATGATGCGGCCAAGGCCGGGGCGAAGGCCAAGGCCGAGGGAATCCGCAAGGAACTCCTGGCCGGGGGCGATTTTGCGGCGCTGGCGAAACAGCATTCGGACGATCCGGGAAGCAAGGACAAGGGCGGATCCTACACGTTCCCGCGCGGCCAGATGGTGAAGCCCTTCGAGGACGCCGCCTTCACGCAGAAGATCGATGAGATCGGCCCGCTCGTCGAAACCCAGTTCGGGTATCACATCATCCAGACGACCAAGCGCGAAGAGGCCCGCACCGTCGGCTTCGCCGAGGCGTCGCCGCGGATCAAGCAGATGATGGAGGACCGCTCGCGCGGCCAGGCGGTTCAGGATTTCATCCGCGGCCTTCGCGAGAAGGCCAAGGTCGTGATCCCCGGAACCTGAACCGGCGGCACGGAGTCCTGCGGCCCGCGCCGCCGGACCGGCTCACCGGGCTCCGGAATGCTGTCGCGTTCGCCGGTGGGCCCGCAGCATCCGGTAGAACCGCACGGTGTCGGTCACCGGGTTGATCTTGCTGCGCTCGTCGCCGTAGATCGTGCGGATCCGCACCGAATCGATGGGGATGCCCCGGGCCGCGATGTGCAGAAGCACCTCCGACTCGGCGGCGAAACGCTCCGCCCTCGTTTCCACGTGGGGGATGAGGTCGCACCGGAACAGGCGGTAGCCGCACTGCGTGTCGGGCACATACCGCCCCATTTCCCGGCTGAGCAGCCAGCTCATGAAGCGGTTCGTCATGCGGCGTATCCACGGCATGCCGGCGGGGTTCCACAGGCGGTTCCCGATCAGGACGGGGATGCCGGTCCGCTCGTAGGCCTCGATGAACTTCGGGATCTCGGCCGGGTCGTGCTGGCCGTCGGCGTCGATCGTCACCGCCACCTCGAAGCCCCGCGCCCGCGCCTCGCGGAACCCCGTCAGCAGGGCCGCGCCCTTTCCGCGATTCTCCGGATGACGCACCACGATGGCGCCGGAGGTCCGGGCGGCATCCGCGGTGTCGTCGTCCGAGCCGTCGTCGACCACGATCACCTCGATGCCCTGGCGGAGGATGGCCGATACGGTGCCGGCCACGCGTGCGCCCTCCCGGTAGGCCGGGACGATCGCGCAGCAGCGGCCGGTCTCAGACCGCCCCGCCGGCGGAGGGAGCCGGGGGTTCCCCGCCTTCGGATCCCCGGCGGGATTCGGCGTCCCGCCAGAAGTCATGGAAGATGAACCACTGATACGGATACTCCCCGATGATGTCCTCCATGCAGGTTACCACCGCGGCCTGCAGTTCGTCCACCGTGCCGCCGTCGGCCGCGAGGATCGGGGGGTAGAACTTGAGCAGGAAGCGGTCGTCCACCTGCCGGAGCATGAAGGCGGGCACGATGGGCGCCCCCGTCTTGAGGGAAAGGATGGCCGCCCCGAGGGGCATCCGCGCCGGGGCGCCGAAGAAGCTGCGGGGCTGGCCCCGGCCGGTGAAATCGCGATCGGCCAGCAGGGAGATGACCCGGCCCGCCCGAAGGGCCCGCACCAGGCCCGGAACGGCATGGCCGAGGGGGATCAGCTGGATTCCCCGGCTCATGCGCTGGCCGGTGAACATCTGGTCGAGATGGCGAAGCCCGAGCGGCCGATACACGGCGGTCACCGGGTATCCCATCCGGGAGAGCATCAGCCCGCCAAGCTCCCAGTTGCCCACGTGCGCCGTCACGACGATGGCCCCGCGGCCGCCGCGCACGGCCTCGTGCAGGTAGGACGCATTCTCGATGCTGACCTTGCCCTCGATCTCGCTGCAGAAGGAACTCGAGTAGCGGAAAAAGTCGACCAGGTACTTCCCGAAGTACTGGTAGGTCTTCCGGACCATGCCCGGCACGGCCCCCCGGGCGGGATGGATCCCGCGGCTGGCCAGGATCCG
>CAYODK010000242.1:4565-4900 GCA_964402695.1 uncultured Verrucomicrobiota bacterium | reverse complement strand
GCCAGATCCTTGGGCCGCCCCACAAATCGCTTGCTGGCCAGGATCCGCTCCAGGTTGGCCGTGATGCCGTTCCGCCCCCGGCGGTCCAGCGCGTAGAACGCATCGGCCAGGCGCAGCCCGAGCCAGTAGGAGAACGGAAGGGGAAGATGGCGGCTCAGGAAGGCCGCGAACCCGTACATGGCATATTCCCACATCCCGCCCTCTCCCCCCGCCCGCCGCACCCGTCCAACGGGAGCGGAGTCTGTCCGGAACCCGTCCCGCTGTCAATTTCCAGTGTCCCCTCGCGGCCTCTCCGGCGTTGACCGCGGCTCCCGGAGAGGCGAGAGTATCCGAAT
>CAYODK010000242.1:0-4555 GCA_964402695.1 uncultured Verrucomicrobiota bacterium | reverse complement strand
CGGGAGGCCCAGGACGTGGCCGGCCGGGGCTTCGGGTTCCTCGACCGCATCGGGGCCGCCTTCGGCGTCCGGCTCACGGCCCGCGACCTGTGGGTCCGGGTCGAGGGCCCCGAGGAGCCGGTCGCCCGAGCCGTCCGGCTGCTCGGCATCCTGAGGTCGGCCCGGAACCGCGGCGCCATCCCGCGCGAGCACGGCGTCGCCTTCGCCCTTCGCGCGTTCGCGGAAGGGCGCGAGGGCGACTTGGAGCGCTTGTACGAGGCCCGCATCCCCGTGACGCCGGGAATGCCGGCCGTCCTGCCCCGTACGTTCGGCCAGCTTCGCTATGTCGAGGCCATCGCCGCCAACGACTTCACGATCGGCATCGGCCCGGCCGGCACCGGCAAGACCTACCTGGCCATGGCCATGGCCGTCTCGACGCTCCTCCGGGGCGATGTCAGCCGCATCATCCTCACCCGGCCCGCGGTCGAGGCCGGCGAAGCCCTCGGGTTCCTCCCGGGCGACATCGACCAGAAGGTGTCGCCCTACCTGCGCCCCCTCCGCGACGCCCTCTACGACATGATGCCGGCCGAGGAGATCGAGCGGAACACCGATCGCGGGGTCATCGAGGTCGCCCCCCTGGCCTACATGCGCGGCCGGACGCTCAACCACGCCTTCGTGATCCTCGACGAGGCGCAGAACACCACGCCCGAGCAGATGCTCATGTTCCTCACGCGCCTGGGCTTCGACGCCAAGTGCGTCATCACCGGCGACCTGACCCAGGTCGACCTCCCCGGCCGGAGGACCTCCGGTCTCCTGGAAGCCCGCCGGACCCTCCGCGGCATCGAAGGCATCGCGATCTGTGAACTGGACGACGCCGACGTCGTCCGCCACGAACTCGTCCAGAAGATCATCCAAGCCTACCGCAAGGGCCGGTCGGCCGCACGACGGCGCGGGGGATCCGGGGCGGCGGGGCCGGCGTGACCGACATCATCTCCAGGATCCGCCAGCAGCGCTACCGCCGTGCCGGCAGCGTCCGGACCCGCGGCCGGCAGGGCCCCGGCGCCCCGCTTCTGGCCGGACTGATCCTCTGGGCCGGCGCATCCCTTCTCCTGATCGGGCAGGCCCCCGTCTTCCACGACGCCATGGTCGTCGGCCAGCGGGCGTCCGTGACCATTCTTGCGGCCGCCGAGTTCGAATGCACCGACCTCGTCGCGACCCAGCTGCGCCGGCAGCAGGCCTCGGAAGCCATCCTGCCCGTCTTCACGGTGAACGTGGGGCCGGTCGCGGCCCATCTGCGGGCCGCGGGCAAGCTCGTCGGCCGCGTGGCCGACCTCCGCTCGACCCATGGCCCGCCCGGCGACGCCTCCGCCGAGTTGTCGGGCATCATCGACCTGCTCGGGGTGAATGTCAGTCCCGACGATGCCATGGCACTCGTCCCGGCCGGGGCGGACCCGGACAGGGTGCTCGCCGCGATCTCCAATGCCCTGCGGACCGTATGGTCGGAGGGCATCGCCGCCGAGCGCGATCGCGAGGGGTCCCTGGCCCAGCTGGCCCGGCAGGGGCAGATCTCCGTCGAGTCGGCCGAGGGCCGGCCGCCCCGCATCGCCGACGTGTCCGCTCTCCGAACGCCCTCCGAGGCCGCCGCGCGATTCGGCGCCCTGGTGACGGCCGCCATGGCGCCCCACTCCACCGCCCCGGACGTGCTGCGCCGGCTGTCGGAACCGTGGATGACGCCGAATCTCGCGTATGCGCCGGCCCTGACCGACACGAGGCGTGCCGAGGCGGCGGCGCGGGTCAGTCCCGTGCGTACCGTCGTCCGGGCCGGATCGGCCCTCATCAACGCGGGGGAGACGGCCACACCACAGGCCGTCGAGATGCTGGCCGCCCACGAGCGCACCCTCCGCGAACGCATGACCCGGCTCGACGAATGGCTCGGCTACGTCGGCCGCGCGGGGCTGCTCGCCCTGACCACATTCTGCGGACTGGCTCTCCTCCAGTTGATCGAGCCGCGCCACCGGCGCAGCCGGACCCGCCTGGCCCTCTTCGTCACCCTTGGACTTCTGACGGTCGGTCTTTCGCGCCTGGTGTACATCCTCGTCAGTTCCGGCGTCCTCCCCCGCGCCCTGGGCGATTACCTGCTGCCCACCGGTCTCGGCGCCCTCCTGGCCACCCTGCTGGCCGGACGCGGCTTCACCGTGGCCCTCGGCACGTGGAGCGCCCTCTCGGTGGCCGTCTTCGCAGGCAACCAATTCCACGTGCTGTTCCTCGGCGCCTCGGTCGTCCTTGCGGCCAGCCTCACCGCGGGGCGCACGCGCAAGCGGGCCGACGTCTTCCGCGCCGGGCTCTGGATGGGCCTCGCCGGCGCGGGTTTCGTCGTCTGCGCCACCCTTCTCATGCGCAACCCCGCGTCCGTCGTCGCATCCCAGGGCGCCGCCGTGCTGGCGACCGGCCTCCTTACGTCGGTTCTCACCCTTCTCGTTCTCCCCGCCTTTGAGTGGATCTTCGGACTCACCAGCGACATCCGCCTCCTCGAGCTCTCGGATCCCTCGCACCCGCTCCTGGAACGCCTGGCCGTCGAGGCGCCCGGCACCTACCACCACAGTCTCATGGTCGCCAACCTCGCGCAGACCGCCGCCAACGAGGTTGACGGCGACGGCCTGCTCGCCCGCGTATGCGCGCTCTACCACGACATCGGGAAGCTCGCGGTTCCGCGGTATTTCATCGAGAACGCAGGCGGCGATCGGAACCCGCACGACGAACTGCTGCCGCAAATGAGCACGCTGGTGATTCTCTCGCACGTCAAGGAAGGGGTCGCCCTGGCGCGGCTGCATCGCCTGCCGCCGCCGATCTTCGATGCGATCCAGCAGCACCACGGCACGTCGCTCGTCTCCTATTTCTACCAGCGCGCGGTCAGCGCCGCCGATGCCGACACCCTGCGCGGCCCCGCCGCCCCGGTCCGTCCCGCGGAGAAGGACTTCCGCTACGCCGGGCCGCGGCCGCAGAGCCGCGAGATCGCCATCCTCGCCCTCGCCGATGCGGTCGAGGCCGCCTCGCGCACCCTGCACCGGCCATCCGCGGGCCGCATTGCCAGCCTCGTTCGCGAGATCATCCGCCGCCGCGTCGCCGAGGGACAGCTGGACGAGTCCGGCCTCACCCTCGCCGAACTGGCGCAGGTCCGGAAGGCCTTCGTCTTCACCCTGACCAGCATGCATCATGGCCGCGTCCCCTATCCCGATCATGAAGATCAGAATCCTGAACCCGGCGGAACGGAGCGTGCGGGCGCCGGACCTGCGCGCCTTGACGGCGTATCTGATGACACGCGCCTCGTCGCGGAACGGGCCGAAAGCCTGGGGTGAGATCGTCGTCGTCCTTCTCGACGACGCCGCGATCACCGGGGCCAACGCCCGGGTCTTCGGCCGCGACACGCCGACCGATGTCATCAGCCAGGCCTATCGCCCCGCGCCCGGCTCGGATGCCTGGACCGGGGAGATCCTGGTGAATGCCGAGCGCGCCGGCCGCTGCACCCGCCCGGCCTCCGAACTCGCCCTCTACGTCGCCCACGGATGCGACCACCTCTGTGGCGGACATGATGAAACCCCCGCGGCGCGTCGACGCATGCTGGACCGCGAACGGCGGTGGGTCCGCGACGCGCGCCTCGCCGGACTCCCGGTCGACCGGATCCTCGGCCGCCCCGGCACCCGGCGATGAGCGTGATCCTCCACGACGAGGCCATCGCCCTGCGGTTCGGCCCCTACTCGAACACGTCGCGGTTCGTCGTCTGGCTCACCGCCTCGCACGGGCGGGTCGTCACGCTGATCAAGGGCGCGCTCCGTCCGAAGAGCCATTTCCTCGGCCAGTACGACCTCTTCGCGACGAGCGATCTCGTCTTCTACCGCCATCCCCGCGACCATGTGCATGCCGCCCGCGAGTGCGCCCTGCTCCGTCCCCGCCCGTGGCTCCGTGCCGACTGGCGCGCCGCCGCCGCCGCGTCCGGGGCCGCCGACATGCTCATCAAGGCCCTGCCGTCCGACGAACCCCACCCGGAGGTCTACGCGGCCTTCGCCGCGATGCTCGACGCGCTGGCGCGTCCGGGCTCCGCCGCCACCGCCCTCCACTGGTTCGAACTCCGCTTCCTCGACCTCGAGGGACTCCAACCGAAGCTGCAGCACTGCTCGTCCTGCGCGACCGACCTGCCGCCCGACACCGCGGCACGGTTCTCGCCCTCGAAGGGCGGCCTCGTCTGCCCCGCCTGCGCCGCCCGGTTGACGTCTCCGTCCGATCCCGTCGCCCCGGACGTTCTCGCGATGCTCGGCGTCTGGCAGCGGGCGAAGTCGCCCGACGATCTCGCCGCCGTGCGGCATACCGCCGGGCAGCAACGCTCCATGGCCAGCCTGCTCGGCGCCTTCCTCCGATTTCACCTCAATCTCCGGCTCGCCGCGCGGGACGTCGCCATGGAGATCCTCGACGAACGGATGAATGCATGAGTGGATGGATCGAAGACCGGGTCGGTGGATGAACGGAGGGCTGGTTGATTGGATGGTTGGGTGGCAGGCCATCTCCGGCCCCTCATCCAACC
>CAYODK010000241.1:0-7758 GCA_964402695.1 uncultured Verrucomicrobiota bacterium | reverse complement strand
CGGCGGGCGAGGGCGAGGCCGTCGCGGCGAACCTGCGCGCGCTGCGCAAGGAGATGGAGTCCGGGGTCGGCGTGTGGGTGTCGTGCGCCGCTCCGCTGATCCGCGGCAGCCGCAACACGGTGGCGGTCCGCATCCTGAACCGCGGCGACTCGCCGCTCGTCGTCGCGGAGGCCCGGCTGACGGGCGCGGGCGGCGCGTCGGCGATGCTGGCCGAACCGCGCATCCTGGGCGCGGGCGAGGCGGCGGGATTCACCGGCGAGCTGACCGACGACCTGCCCGGCGCGACGCCCTGGGTGACGCTGACGTGGCGGCTGCAGCGCGGGGACCGCGAATGGATCTCGACGCGGCGCCTGCGCACGGCCTTCGTCGCGCCGGTCGAGGTGACGCCCGCGCGCGCCGGGATGGCGGCGGCCGGCACGGTGGCGGAGATCGAGGTCGGGCTGCGCAATCATTCACGGCAGCGGCAGTCCGTCGAGCTCGCATGGGACGGCGATTTCCGAGGCGACCGGCTTGAAACCGTGCTCGAGCCCGAGGAATCCAAGACCCTGGCGCTGCCCGTGGCCGGGGCGCCCGGCCGCAGCGGCCGCGTCGAGGTGCGCGCGTCGTCCGCGGGGCGCGAGATCCATCGCAGCGACGTGCGCATCCGCTTCCCGGAGGCCCCGTGACGGGCCCGGCATGATCCACCTGACCGAAAAGATGCTGCTGGAGTGGGCGGGCCAGAAGAAGTACCTGGAGGCCCGGCAGCTGCTCGACCGGGAGACGGTCAGCGATCTCGAGATCGCCCCGCCGCTCGTCCGCGGCACGCTGAACAACGGCGCCCGGTCGCTGCGCACCGGCTTCCGCGTCGTGAGCCCCACCTGCGTCGAGAGCCTCTGCCCCTGCTACGACAACCGCGAGCGCGGCATCATCTGCTCGCACGTCGTCGCGCTGGCCATCGAGGTGCGCCGCCGGTCCGCCGACCCGTACGAGGCGGAGCGGCGCGAGGCCGAGCGCCGGCGGGCGGCGCAGCTGGCCTCCATCCCCGAGGGCGCCTACCTGCGCCGAGCGAAGGGCGGGAACGGCGGCGGGGTCGTCGCGCGCATCGAGGCGGTGCTGCCCGCGGACTGGCCCGCCGCGTGGGCCGCGGGCCGCGTGCCGGTCGAGTGCCTGGCGGCGGCGGGCGGCCGCCGCGTCCCGCTCGACCAGGTCCCCCGCGACCTCGCCCTCGTGCTGTCGCCGAAGGACGAGGCCCTCCTGTTCGTGCTCGAGGACATCGGCGGCGGGCCGCGCGGCCGGATCGATCTCGGGCGGGCCGATTTCCTGAACCTGCTCGAGGTCTGCGCCGGCCGGCCGATCCCCGTCGCGGGCGGCGGTCCCCCGGTCGTCGTCCACACCGGGGCCCGGGTCGAGTCCCGCATCCGGCTGGTCCTGGACGCCCAGACGGGCGAGATCGACATGACCCTCCACACCGCGCTGCCCGAACCGGCGGGCGCCGACGCGACCCTCCACCTCGTCCACCGTCACAAGGGCTGGGCCGGGACGGCCGCCGCGCTCTGGCGCCTCGGCCGGATCCTGCCCGAGCCGCTGCACGGGGCGTACGCGCACGGGATCCGCATCCCGCGCCTCGCGGTGCCGCGGTTCCTCAACGGCGAGTGGCCGGCGCTCGCGCAGTGGCTGCCGATCGAGACGACCATCTCGCCCGAGCTGTTCTCGATCGAGCCGGCCCGGCCCGGGTTCCGGCTCGTCGGCCGCGGCAGCCTGGCCTCGCTGACCGCGACGCTGTTCGCCGAGTACGACGGCACCTCGCTCGTCGCCGGGAAGGCCGACCCGGCGGGGCAGTTCGCGATCCCGGATCCGTCCGACATCCTGCGCTACCTCGTCCGCAACCCCGGCGCCGAGACGGACGCGCTGCGGCTCCTGGCCGGCCTCGGGATCGCCGGCGAGGTCGGCGACCGCCTGTCGCCGCTGATGGGCGAGCGGTCGGTGCTCAACTTCCTCGGCCGGCACCTGCCCGCGCTGCGGCGCCGCGGATGGAAGGTCGACATCCAGGGGCGGGCGGGCGGCTTCCTCGAGCAGTCGTCGTGGGCGACGCCGGTGGTGAAGATCGCGCCCACCGAGGGCGGCCGCTGGTTCGAGGTCGAGTTCCACTTCGAGGACACGACCGGCGTCAGCCTCTCGCCCTCCGACATCCGCCGCGCCCTGCTCAAGGGAGAGTCGTTTGTCGACTGCGGCGGCCGCCCCGTGCTGTTCGACGCCGGCGCGGTCGAGGCCATGCAGGAGGTCTTCGAGGACTGCGCCTCGGCCGACGGCTCGCGCCCCGGCTCGTTCCGCCTCGCCGGGGTCTACGCCTCGTACGTGCGGGAGTCGCTCCACGCCCTCGACGGCGTCGACATCGAGGCGGATGCGTCCTGGCGCGCCGCGGTCGAGAAGCAGTCCGGCCGCGTCGGCGACGCGCCGGTGACGATCGATCCCGCGCTCCAGGCCTTCCTCCGTCCGTACCAGCGGGAGGGCGTCGCCTGGCTCCGCTCGCTCGAGCAGTGCGGATTCGCCGGCATCCTGGCCGACGAGATGGGCCTCGGCAAGACGGTGCAGACCCTCGCCTGGCTGCGCATGGAACGGCTCCTGCCCGAGGCGCGCGGCCGGCCGGCGCTGATCGTCTGCCCCACGAGCCTGATCGAGAACTGGGCCGAGGAGGCGGCGCGCTTCACGCCGTCGCTCCGCGTCCGGATCGTGGCCGGCCTCGACCGGCACGAGCAGTGGGACTCGGTGGGGGAGGCGGACCTGCTGATCACCTCCTACGCGCTCCTGCGGCGGGATCTCGACCGGCATCTGCAGACCCAGTTCTCGGTCCTCGTGCTGGACGAGGCCCAGCACATCAAGAACCGCGCCACGCGCAACGCGATCGCCGCGAAGCAGCTCAAGGCCTTCCACAAGCTGGTGCTCACCGGCACGCCGATGGAGAACAGCGTCGCCGACCTCTGGTCGATCATGGACTTCCTGATGCCCGGCTACCTCGGCTCCGGCGACGGCTTCCGGCGGCGCTACGAGCAGCCGATCGCCCAGGGCGGCGAGGCCGGCGAGGCCGCGCTGGTGCGGCTGCGGCGCAAGCTGCGCCCGTTCCTGATGCGCCGCATGAAGCGCGACGTCGCCCGGGAGCTGCCGCCGAAGATCGAACGCATCGCGCACTGCACGCTGACCGGCGACCAGCAGCGCGTCTACAAGGAGCTGCTCGACTCGTCGCGCCGGCGCATCGCCGACATGGTCGCCGAACGGGGGTTCGACGCCTCGCGCATGGAGATCCTCCGCACCCTGCTGCGGCTTCGGCAGACCTGCTGCCACCTCGGCCTGCTCCGGATGGAGGGCCTGCAGAGCGAGTTCCCGTCGGCCAAGATGGACCTGCTGTTCGAGCTGCTCGACGAGGCGCTCGACGGCGGCCACCGCGTGCTCGTCTTCAGCCAGTTCGTCTCGATGCTCACGCTGCTGCGCGCCGAGCTGGACCGGCGCCAGTGGCGGCACTGCTACCTCGACGGCGCGACCCAGGACCGTCTCGCCGTGGTCAAGCAATTCAACGGCGACCGCGGCATCCCGGTCTTCCTCATCAGCCTGAAGGCCGGGGGCACGGGGCTGAACCTTGTCGGCGCGGACATGGTCGTGCACTTCGATCCCTGGTGGAACCCGGCGGTCGAGAACCAGGCGACGGACCGCGCGTACCGCATCGGGCAGAAGCGGACGGTCTACAGCGTGAAGCTCATCGCGCGCGACACCGTCGAGGAGCGCGTCGTCGCCATGCAGCGCCGGAAGCAGCAGCTCATCGACGCCGCGATCGAGGCCGGCGGCGCGTCGATCCAGCGCATGACGTGGGAGGATGTGAAGGAGATTCTCGAGATGTAGGGCCGGCGGCCGGTGCCGGGACGGTTTGGGCTTGCCCGGCGGATGGGGGGCTGGCACGATCGCGCCGCGAGCGGCGGCCGGGCCGGCCGGGCGGAGGATGGAACGGTGGGGCAGAACAGGCTGGAAAAGCTGGAAAACCACGTGCTGGCGGTCATCGAGGGCCGCCGGACCGGGGCCGGACCGACGGCGCTGCGGGGCGTGCTCGGATCGCTGTCCCTGCTCTTCCACGCGGTCGTCCAGACCCGGCTGTGGCTCTACCGGCAGGGCATCCTCCGCAACCACCTGCTCGGCTGCCAGGTGCTCAGCGTCGGCAACCTGACGGTCGGCGGCACGGGCAAGACCCCGGTGGTCGAGACGCTCGCCCGGGAGTTGCAGCGGCGCGGCCGCAAGGTGGCGATCCTCAGCCGCGGCTACAAGAAGACCCAGCCGACGCTGGGACGGCGGGTGTCGGGGCTGCTCACCGGCCGCCGGCGCAGCCAGGAGCCGCTGGTGGTCTCCGACGGCCGTCGGCTCCTGCTGGACTCCGCGACCGGCGGCGACGAGCCCTTCATGCTGGCCTCCAACCTCCCGGACGTCGCCGTGATCGTCGGGCGCGACCGCGTGAAGAGCGGCCGGTATGCGATCCAGAAGCTCGGCTGCGACACGCTGATCCTCGATGACGGCTTCCAGTACCTCCGCCTCAAGCACCGGCTCGACATCGCGCTGGTCGACCGCACCAACCCCTTCGGCCACGGGCGCCTGCTCCCCCGGGGCCTGCTGCGCGAACCGGCGCGCAACATCCGGCGGGCCGGGTTCATCTTCATCACGAAGTCCAACGGCGACGGGGCGGAGGATCTGAAGGCGATGCTCCGCCGCCTCAACCCGGACGCCGAGATCTCGGAATGCCGCCACTGCCCGCGCCACCTGCAGGATGTCTTCACGCGCGAGCGCAAGCCCCTGGAGTTCCTCAAGGGGCTCGATGTCACGGCCATCTCGGCCATCGCGGCGCCGAAGGGGTTCGAGGACAGCCTCCGGTCCCTCGGCGCGCGCGTGCTGCACCACAGCCGGTTCGCGGACCACCACCGCTACTCGCAGCAGGAGCTGATCGAGGCGATCAACCGCGGCCTCGCGCGCGGGGCGAAGGCGCTGATCACGACGGAGAAGGACGCGGTCCGGTTCCCCTACATCGAGCGGCGCGACCTGCCGGTCTACTTCCTGCGCGTCGAGATCGAGATGCTCTCGGGATCGGAGGCCTTCCGTGACTGGATCGCCCGCATCTGCTTCCGCTGATCCCGCGGGGCCCGCCGGGAGCGTCCTCGCCGTCGGCGTCAACTGGATCGGCGACGCTGTGATGTCGATGCCGGCCCTCCAGGCGTGGCGGGCCCGCCACCCCGCGGCGCGGCTGACGATGCTGGTCAAGCCCGCCCTCGTTCCGTTGTGGCGGATGCACGAGGCCCCCGACGAGGTGGTCGCGATCCTGCCGGGGTCGTCGGGCGCCGTCCGCACCGGCCTCTCGATGCGCGCGCGCCGCTTCGACGCGGCCTACGTCCTACCGCACTCGTTCCGCTCGGCGTGGATCGCGGCGTGGGCGGGCGCGCGCGTGCGGATCGGCCTGCCCGGCCTGGCGCGGGGCCTGCTGGGGCTGCGCGTCGTCCGCCCGCGCCCGCAGCCCGGGCGCCGGCACCAGCAGTACGAGTACCTCGACCTCCTGCTCGGTCCCGGGGCCGGACCGGATGCCGGGGCGCCGCGGCTGCGGATCCCGGCCGACGCGGCGGCGGCGGCGGCGAGTCTGACGGAGGACCTGCCGCCCGGTCCGCGGGTCGCCGTGATGCCCGGCGCCGCGCGCGGTCCGTCCAAGCGCTGGCCGGCGGACCGGTTCGCCGAGGTCGCCCGGGGCCTCGCGGCCGGAGGCTGCACGGTGCTCGCCCTGGGCGCCGCGTCCGAGCGCGACGATTGCGCCGCCGTGGCCGCCGCCGCCGGCGCGCGCGGGCGGTCCCTGGCGGGGCGCACGGACATCCCCGGGTGGGCCGCCGTGCTGGCGTCGTGCGGGCTGGCGGTGTCCAACGACAGCGGGGGCATGCACCTGGCCGCCGCCGTCGGCGTGGCCGGGGTCGCCGTCTTCGGCCGGACGGACCCGGACCGCACCGGACCGCTCGGCCCGGCCTGGGACATCCTGCAGGCCCCGGGAGCGAAATCGCGCGACGTCGGACGCCACGACGATGGGGCGGGGAGAATGCTCCGGGCGGTCTCGGTCGACGAGGTGATGTCGACGTGCCGCCTGCGGCTGGCCGGCGGGCCCCCGGCTCAGGGCGCCTGAGTGCGCAGGATCCAGGCCGTGAACGCAATCACGACCAGGATGGCGGCCGCGAGCAGGCCGATGCCCATCCACAGGCCGACGTGCAGGTCCGCGTTCCTCACCCCGGGCGGCCGGGACACGTACAGCCCCGGCCGCGTCCGGTAGCGGCTCTCGGTCGTCTCCGGCGTCTTGTAGATGTCGCTCACGCTGTGTCGGCTCCGCGTGACGCAGTCTACGGACGGCCGGGCGCCCCGGCCATCCGGGGGCGGGCTGAACGTGGGATCAGGGAAACCCTGAGTCAGGGCTACTCGCGCTGGAGGCCGATGAAGCGGGCGGGGGCGACGCCGAAGACGCGTTTGAAATTCCTCGAGAAGTGGAACGCGTCCGAGAACCCCAGCTCGGAGGCGACGCTGCGCACCATGGTGCCGGGCCTCCGCAGCAGCTCCGCCGCCCGGTTCATGCGCAGGCGCGCAAGGTGCCGGCAGGGGCTCTCGTGGTCGAAGCGGCGGAAGAGGCGGCAGAGGTAGGCGGGGTCGACGTGGCATTCGCGCGCGATCTCGTCCAGCGATCCGAGACGCTGCCAGTGATGGTCGATGTGCCGGCGGCATCGCTCGTACGTCGCGAAGGCCGTGGACGCGGCGTCCCCGCAGGCGACCGCCGATTCGGCGAGCCGGAGCACGAGCGCCTCCAGGCCCAGGCGGCAGAGCCTCCGGGTGTAGCGCGTGTCGCGGAGCCCGCTCCGGATCAGGTCCTCGAAGGCCGCCAGGATCCCGGCCGGCGCCGAGGTCTGCGCCACCGTCCCCGGGGCCAGGCCGTGGCGGGCGAGCAGCGGGACCGCGTCGGCGCCGGCGAAGTCGACGAAGTACTTCACGAGCGGACGCCGCGGATCGGTCGCGATGTCCTGGGCCACCCGCGGGCCGTAGCTGAAGAAGGTGCCGGGCGTCAGCCGGTGCGCGACCCCCTTCAGCGCCAGCGTCCCGCAGCCGCCCGCGACGAACTCGATCGAGGCGTAGCGGAAGCCGGGCCGCGTCACGCGGTAGTCCGGCGCGCAGTGTTCGCAGCCGCCCGAGACGACCGCGAGCCGCGCCGACGGCGGGGGCACGAGGTCGAGATAGAACCGCCGCGCCTCCGACACCTGCGCGGAAAAGAACCCCGGAACGCCCTTCATGGCCGGTCATCCTGCCGCGGGCCCGCTCCCGTGGGAAGTCAAAAAGCGGCATGCGGGCGCCAACTTCGATCATTCCCCCCGCGGCGCCGGGGCCGTAGGATGGCGCGCATCGATCGGACGGGCTCCGCTACGGGGGCCGGGAAAGGATGGACGGACATGGCGACAGGGAAGCGGGCGACGGCGGCGACGATGCGGGCCAAGGACGACCTGATCGTGATCGGGGGCGCGGGCGGCTTCATTGCCGGGGCCCTCACGCGGTACTTCCACGACCAGGGATTCACGCGGATCCGGGCGATCGACAAGAAGCCGCTCCCGGCGTGGTACCAGCGCGTGCCGGGCGTCGAGAGCCTCTGCCTCGACCTCAGCGACCGCGAGAGCTGCATCCGGGCGTGCGAGGGCGCCGTCGAGGTCTACAACCTGGCCGCCGACATGGGCGGCATGGGCT
>CAYODK010000240.1:0-7898 GCA_964402695.1 uncultured Verrucomicrobiota bacterium | reverse complement strand
TCCGCGCGCCGCGTACATGGGCATGAACGAAGCCCGGTCCCCCGATCCCGTCGACGCGCCCGAGCGCCGCATCGAGGTCGAGCAGATGCTCCCGGGGCCCGGCAAGCGCGGGCTCCGGGCCGGTGCCGCCCGGGCGGCGGCGGACTCCATGGCGATCGAGGTCGAGGCCCTGGAGGCGGATCTCGCCATGGACGTCCGGGAGACCGTCTACGAACTGCAGGGCGCCCGGGCCGCCGCGGAATTCCTGCGCCGGGAGATGGAGATTGCCGGGGGGATGGGAAACGTCACGGCCACGCGCGTGGGGACGGGACGGGCGGGCCAGGCGGACCTGGTGATGGCGGAGGGGGAGCGGACGATGCTGGCCCTCAGGCTTCCGGACCTCGAAGCGCGGATCGCGGCGCTCGAGCAGCGGCTCGGCCGCCTTCTCGACCGCGACGCGAATGCCCTGCCGCCCCTTGCGGTCGTTCGTGCGCCGCCGGCGCTGCCCTGGACGCTCGACGCCCTGCTGGACCGCGCCGCGAAGCGGCCGGAGGTCCGCCGCGCCGCGTCGGAGGTCCGGCGCCTGGGTATCGAGCGGGACCTGATGCGCCGAGAGGGGCACCCGGACTACATGGTGGGGCTCGAGTACCGGGCCTTCGAGGACGAGTCCGACATGGCGATGCTCAAGATCGGCATCGACCTTCCGGTCTGGCGCAGGGCCGTCGGAGCGGGTGTCCGGGAGGCGGAGCACCGGGTGCGCGCGGGCGAATCGGAGGCCGCGGACGCGGCGCGTCGCACCGTCGAGGAAGTCCGCGAGGCGCACGCCCGCTGGCAGGCCGCGGCCCGGGCCAGGGAACTGGTCGCCACGGAGGCGGTGCCCCAGGCCAAACGCCGGTTGGCGGCGCTCGAGGCGGACTACCTCGCCGGTCGGGGTTCGTTCCTCGCGGTGCTGGACGCCGAACGATCCCTGCTTCAGGCCCGGCGGATGCTTGCGATGGCGGACAGCGAAGCGGGCGCGGCGGCCGCCCGCCTGGCGCGCGCGGCCGGACTCGATCCGCGCGAGCCCTGGCCCCCCCCGACCGCCGTACGATCCGCGGAGGACTTGGCCCCATGAAAATTCCATGCCTGGCGGTTCCGCTGGCGATCATCCTGGCCGGCCTCGGGGCCGCCGGATGCGGTCGCCGCACGCCCTTGCCGGCAGCCGCCCCCGCGGATGCCGCACAAGTGTGGACCTGCTCGATGCACCCGCAGATCCGCCAGCCCGGCCCGGGCAAGTGCCCGCTCTGCGCGATGGACCTGATCCCCGCCGGCGCCGGCGCGCCGCCGTCCGGCGCGCGCGATCTCACCCTGCCGCCGGCGTCGGTTGCGCTGGCGGAGATCGAGACCGCCCCGGTCGAGCGGCGCGCGGTGACGGTCCCGCTCCGGCTCGCCGCGACCGTCGAGCCGGACGAAACGCGGCTCGTCGAGATCGCCGCGCGTGTCGCGGGACGGATCGAGAAACTCCATGTCTCGTTCACGGGCGCCGTGGTTCGACCGGGCGAACCGCTGGCCGAGATCTACAGCCCCGAACTGGTCAGCGCGCAGCGTGAACTGATCGAGGCCGCGCGCGCCGGGGGGCGGCTTCTCGACGCGGCACGACAGAAGCTGCGGCTCTGGGGGCTGACGGCGGAGCAGGTGGCGGGGATGGAGCGGCTCGCCGAACCCTCGACCACGGTCGCCATCCTCGCTCCGGCGGGGGGCACGGTGCTCGAGCGGGCCGTCGTCGAGGGCGCGTATGTGGAGGAGGGCGCCCGGCTCTTCTCGATGGCGGACCTGTCGACGGTGTGGATCCAGGCGGCGGCCTATGCGGCGGACCTTCCCTGGATCCGTCCGGGCCAGGCCGCGGAGTTCACCACGAAGGCGGTTCCCGGTGTCACGTTCACCGGGCGGGTCGACTTCGTGGATCCCGTGATCGACGGCGCAACGCGGTCCGCACGCGTGCGCGTGATCGCGCCGAATGCGGACGGTCGCCTCAAACCGGGCCTGTATGCCAGCCTGGTGGTCCACGCGGCGCCGGAGGGCGGCGAGACGCCGCTGGTGATCCCCGCCACGGCGCCGCTGGTCACGGGCGAGCGCGCGGTCGTCTACGTTGCGGACCCCGTCCAGGCGGGCCGGTTCGAGGGGCGCGAGGTCGTCCTCGGCGCGCGTGCCGGAGACTGGCAGATCCTCGCCTCCGGCCTGGGGGAGGGCGAGCGGGTCGTATCGCGCGGCGCCTTCAAGATCGACAGCTCGCTGCAGATCCAGGCGCAGCCGAGCATGATGAATCCGCCGGCGAAGGACTCTCCCCCCGCGGCGGCGCCGGGGGACGCGCCGCGGCCGCAGACGAAGTGTCCGGTGATGGGCGGCGACATCGACCGAGCCGTCTTCGTGGATCACGAAGGCCTCCGGATCCACTTCTGCTGCGCCGGCTGCGACGCGACGTTCCGGAAGAACCCCGCCGCGTACATCGCGAAGATGCGCGCGCAGGGGGTCGAGCCCGAGCGAAGCCCGGGGCCGCCGGCCGCCCCGAAGGCGACCGCGAACCCCCATGCCGGCCACGCGCATCCCTGACATGAACGACGCCACCCCACGCGGGCCCACGCCGGTCGACCGGCTGATCCGGTTCTGCCTCGAGCAGAAGCTGGTCGTGTGGATCCTCGTCACCGCCCTGGTCGTGGGCGGCGCCCTGGTCGCGCCGTTCGACGTGCGGATCCCCGTCCTTCCGCGGCGCCCCGTCGCGGTCGACGCGATCCCGGACATCGGCGAGAACCAGCAGATCGTCTACTCCGAGTGGATGGGCCGGTCGCCGCGCGACGTCGACGACCAGGTCACGTACCCGCTCACCGTCTCGCTGCTGGGCGTGCCCGGCGTGCGGACCGTCCGCAGCTACTCCTACCTGGGATTCTCGATGGTCTACGTGATCTTCGAGGAGGGCGTCCCGTTCGAGGCGGCCCAGAACCGGCTGTTCGTGCGGCTCAACTCGCTTTCCCCCGACACCCTGCCTGCCGGAGTGAAGCCCGCGCTCGGTCCGTTTGCAACCGCGCTGGGGCAGATCTTCTGGTACACGATCGAAGGGCGCGATCCCGACGGCCGCCCGGCGGGCGGCTGGGATCTCGACGCCCTTCGCTCCCTGCAGGATTACCACGTTCGCTACCACCTGCAGGCGGCCGGCGGGGTCGCCGAAGTCGCGTCGGTCGGCGGCTTCGTGCAGGAATTCCAGGTCGATGTCGACCCCGACGCGCTACGCGCCCATGGAATAGGATTCGACCGGGTCGTCGAGGCGGTCCGGCGGTCGAACCTCGACACCGGGGCGCGGCAGCTCGAGATCAACGGGGTGGAATACCTGATCCGCTCCCGCGGATTCCTGAAGTCCACGGCGGATCTCGAGGAGGCGGTGCTCGCGGTGGAGGCCGGCCGCCCCGTGCGGCTGCGGGACGTCGCGCGCATCGCGACCGGCCCGGCGATGCGCGAGGGCGCGCTGGACAAGGGCGGCGCGGAGGCGGTCGGGGGCGTCGTCGTCGTTCGCCACGGCGCCAACCCCCTCGAGACGATCGACAACGTGAAACGGCGCATCGCCGAGATCGCGCCTTCGATGCCCGCGCGGGCCGTTTTCGACTACGCGAAGACCCCCCGCGCGGACCTCGAGCGGTTCGCCGCGGCGAACGGATTCGCGGGCTTCCGCGGGGCGGAGACCGACCACGAGGCATGGACCCGGTGGATGGCCTCGGTCCCGCGCGAGCGCTGGCCCGCCGGCGCGACGATCAGCCGGGCCACGATCGTGCCGTTCTACGACCGGACCGGGCTCATCCGCGAGACGCTCGGCACGCTCAGCTCGGCGCTCTACGAGCAGGTCCTCATCACCACGATCGTCGTGATCCTGATGGCCGGCCGGCTCGGGCTTTCGCTGCTGATCAGCGGGGTGATGCCGCTGGCCGTCCTCTTCTCCTTCATCGCGATGAAGCTCCTGGGGGTCGACGCCAACATCGTCTCGCTCGGCGGCATCGCGATCGCCATCGGCACGATCGTGGACATGGGCATCATCATGGGCCAGGCGATCGTGCAGCACCTCGAAAAGGCCCGGGAGGTTTCAGGTGCCAGGATTCAGGCATCTGGGGGGGGGGACCCCATCGCCCCGCCCCTTGCCCCTCCTCCTTCTTCACTGGAAATCGTCTACCGCGCCGCGTCGGAGGTGGGCGGGGCGATCCTGACGGCGATCTCGACCACGGTGATCGGATTCCTGCCGGTGTTTGCGATGACCGGCCCGGAGGGACGGCTCTTCAAGCCGCTCGCGTTCACGAAGACGTTCTGCCTCATCGGGTCCGTCGTTGCGGGGCTGACGGTGATCCCGGCCGTCGCGCACCTGCTGCTGGCGAGGCGTCCGCAGCCGGAGCGTGTCCGCCGATGGCTCGGCGGCGGGACGGCGGCGGGCGGCGCGGTGCTCGGCCTCGCGCTGGGCTGGTGGCTTGCGGCCGCGTTGCTGGCCGCCATCGGGTTGTGGACGGCCCTTGCAGACCGCCTTCCGGGACGGGTGCGCCATGCGGGTCCGGTCCTCGCGAACGCCGCGGTCGCGGTCGTCGTGGGCATCCTGCTGACGCGGCACTGGCTGCCGCTGGGCACGGGGCGCGGGCTGCTACCCAATCTCGTCTTCGTCGTGCTGACGCTCGGCGTCCTGCTCGGCGGCTACCACCTGCTCGAGCGGTTCTACGGCGCGCTGCTCGGCCGCTTCCTCGCGAGGAAGTGGGTTCCGCTGACGGTCATCGCGGCGGTCACGACCGCGGGCTACGTGGCGCTGTTCGGTACGGACCGGATCCTGGGCTTCCTGCCGCGCGCCGCACTCGACAGCGCCCCCCTGCGCGCCGCCGCGCGCGCCTTTCCCGGTTTCGGCCGCGAGTTCATGCCGGCGCTGGACGAGGGTTCGTTCCTCTACATGCCGACGACGATGCCGCACGCGTCGATCGGCGAGGCGATGGACATCCTCTCCAAGCAGGACCGCGCCATCCTTGCGATCCCGGAGGTGGAATCCGCCGTCGGCAAGATCGGCCGCGCCGACTCGGCGCTCGACCCGGCGCCCGTGAACATGATCGAGACCGTCATCAACATCCGGCCGGAGTTCCGGACCGGGTCCGACGGCCGGGTCCAGCGGTTCGCCTGGGATCGCGCGCGTGGCACGTTCGTCCGGGAGAACGGCGACCTGGTCCCCGATCCTCGCGGCCGCCCGTACCGGCAGTGGCGCGACTCCATCCGCACGATGGACGACATCTGGAATGAAATCGTCCATGCCGCGCAGGTGCCGGGCGTCACGTCCGCACCGCGCCTGCAACCGATCGCCGCGCGGATCGTCATGCTCCAGAGCGGCATGCGGGCCCCGATGGGGGTCAAGGTGCAGGGGCCGGACCTTGAGTCGGTCGAGGAGGCCGGTCTGGCGATCGAGCGCGCGTTGAAGGACGTTCCGTCCGTCGACCCCGCGACCGTCATCGCCGACCGGATCGTCGGGAAGCCCTACCTGGAGATCGATCTCGACCGCGGGGCCCTCGCGCGGCACGGCCTGTCGGTCGCGGGGGTGCAGGAGATCCTCGAGACCGCCGTCGGCGGGATGGACCTGACCACGGTCGTGGACGGCCGAGCCCGCCGTCCGGTGCGCGTCCGGCTCGACCGGGAGCGGCGCGACTCGATCGAAAGCCTCCGGCGCATCCCGGTCCCCGCGCCCACCGGCGCGCAGATCCCGCTGGGCGAGCTGGCGTCCATCCGCTACGAGCGGGGCCCGGAGATGATCCGCAGCGAGGATTCGTTCCTGACGGGCTACGTGCTCCTCGACCGGCGCCCCGGGCACGCGGAGGTCGACGTGGTCGAGGAGGCCCGCGCGCGGCTCGAGGCCGCCGTGGCGGCCGGAAGCCTCGTGCTGCCGGAAGGGGTGACGTGGCGGTTCGCCGGGAACTACGAGAACCAGGTCCGGGCACAGCAGACGCTGACGCTGATCGTCCCGCTGACCCTGCTGGCGATCTTCCTGTTGATCTACTTCCAGTTCCGCCGCGTGACGACGACCGCGCTGGTGTTCGTCGCGATCTTCGTGTGCTGGTCCGGCGGACTCCTGCTGATCTGGCTCTACGCGCAGCCCTGGTTCCTCGACGTCTCCGTCCTCGGCCTGAATCTCCGCGACCTGTTCCAGATCCACCCCGTCAACATGAGCGTCGCCGTCTGGGTCGGGTTCCTCGCTCTCTTCGGCATCGCGACCGACGACGCCGTCGTGATCTGCACGTACCTCGACCAGCGCTTCGCGGAGACGCGTCCCGCCACGCGCGCCGCCGTGCGCGAGGCGGTCGTGTACGCGGGCCGGCGGCGGATCCGCGCGTGCCTCATGACCACCGCGACGACGGTGCTCGCCCTCCTGCCGGTCCTCACGTCGACCGGCCGCGGCGCCGATCTGATGGTTCCCATGGCCCTGCCCGTGATGGGCGGCATGCTGGTCGAGGCCCTCACCCTGTACCTGACGCCGGTCCTCTACTGCGCCCTCCGTGAGCGCGAGCTCCGCCGGGCGCCGCCGGTCGCGCCGCGGCCCGCCGAATGAGCGGAACGGGCGGCGGCGCCGCCATGACGCAGCGTCGGAATCCGGGAGTGGGGATCCGGGATCCGTGGTGCGGGGCGCGGCTCACCACAAGGCCGCGAGCGCCATCCAGGCCAGCCCGGCGTTTCCGGCGGCAAACCATGCAAGGTCGCGGCGCGTGCCGGCCGCGGCGTGAAGGCGCACGTTGAACGCGAAGGTCAGCGGCAGCAGCACGCGCGTCGAGGCGTACTGCTCGCACCAGACCTGCGGGCCGAGAACGAGGAAGAGGGCCGCCCATGCCGCGCCGAACCGCCAGGCCGGATCGCCGGACTCGCGGCGGATCGCGAAGAACGCCGCCTGAACCGCGAGCGAGAGCGGGGCGAGCAGTTCGAACACCAGCCGGCCGCGCTGGTTCCAGGCGGCGGCCGGCGCGTCGCGCACCAGGTCGCCCGCGGCCCCGGCGATCCGTTCCGCCCATGCGGCCAGCGGGAGGCCGAAGGCGTCGGTCGGCGACGCGCCGGCGCCGCCGAGCCGTATCCGGCACCAGGCCAGCCAGAGGCCGAGCGGGATTGCGACGACGGCCGCGGCGGCGGCGGGGCGCAGGAGATCCCGGGGGCGAAGCGACGAGGGCGCACAAGCGGCGAGTCCGAGAACCGAGGTCTCGCGCATGAGCGCGGCCGCCGCGAGGACGCCGGCGGCGCCGGCCGGGCGCGCCGCCATCCAGACCGCCGCGAGCATCAGGACCGAGGCGGGCAGGTCGGAGAGGGCGCGGTCGATCGAGGTCAGCGTGCCGGTCGTCCACAGCAGCGCCGCCGCAAGCAGCAGGTCGCGCGGCCGCTCCATCCGCGTGCGCGCGGCGAGGAGTCCGGCCAGGACGGCGGCGAAGAAGAGATTCGACAGTGCGTAGGCCGTGACAACCGTGCGGGGCCGTCCGAGGCCGGCGGCCCACGCGAGGGCGGGAAGGCCGATGCGGCGGGCGCGGTACTCGGGCGAGTCGAGCGCGCGCTTCAGTTCGTCCGCGCGGCGGAGGGCGGGATCGAGCGCGAGCTGAGCGTAGAACTGTCCGTCGTAGCCGGCCGCAGAGACCGGCGGCGGCCGCAGCGCGGCGAATTCGGGAAGCGCCCGGGCAAGGTGCACGTCGCCCGCGCCCAGCCAGCGCATCGGACCGCCGGGGATGCCGGGCGTCGCGCGAAGCAGGGCGAGGGGGACCGCCAGCAGCGCCGCCAGCGCGGCGATCCGCACGGCGGGATGCAGCCCGTGCCTGTCCCGCTGGTGGACGTGAATCATCAACCAACCCGCCGCGACCCTAACCCGTCCTTCGCAACTGGACCAGCGCGAAGAGTATTTTTCGGGGGCGGAG
>CAYODK010000239.1:5091-7903 GCA_964402695.1 uncultured Verrucomicrobiota bacterium | reverse complement strand
GCGCGGCGCAAGTTCCTCCGGACCGAGCAGACCGAGTTCGCCCAGGTCCGGCAGCTGCTGATGCCCTATGCGCTCGCGTGGCCGGAGATCGGCTTCCGGCTGGTGTCCGACGGGCGCGAGATCTTCAACCTGCCCCCGGGGGCGGGGTTGCTGGACCGGCTGGCGTCGCTCTACGGCCGGCCGGTCACGGACGCGCTGAGGCCGGTCGAGCACGAACAGAACGGCGTCCGGGTCCAGGGGTTCGCCAGCCTGCCCCAGGCCAGCCGGGCCGACCGGGCCGAGCAGTACCTCTTCATCAACCGGCGGCCGGCCGGGGCCCCCGTGCTCCAGCATGCGTTGAACGAGGCCTACCAGACGCTGCTGCCGCGCGGGCGCTACCCGGTCGTGTTCCTCTTCCTGCGGCTCGACGCGGGGGACGTCGACGTCAACGTCCATCCGACGAAGAAGGAGGTCCGCTTCCGCCGGCCCGGCGACGTGCGCGACGCGTTGATCGAGGCCGTCCGTGGAGCCCTCGGCGCGCCGTCCGCCGGGGCGCTGGCCGCCGCGCCCGCGCCCCCCGCGCCGCCGCCCGGGTCCTGGAACCATCCGCCGCTCTCGATCCCCGATCTCCCCCCGGCCCGCGTGTTCGCCTATCCGCGCCTGCCGATGACGCCGCCGCCCGAGCCGGGCGCGCCCGCGGCAGCGGCGGCGGCGCCGCCCGCGGCCGATTCGCCGGCCGGCTTGGCCGGCGGGTCCCCCTGGGCCTGGTGCCGCGTCGTCGGGCAGGTGGGCGGTCTCTTCGTCGTGCTCGAGACGGAGGACGGGCTGGTGCTGATGGACCCGCATGCCGCGCACGAGCGCGTCCTCTTCGACCGGTTCATGCGCGAGGCGCTCGCCGGGGCGGTGAAGAGCCAGGGCCTGCTGATGCCTGTCACGGTCCAGGCCGGCGGCCACGACGCGGAGGTCGTCCGGCGGAACCTCCCCGCGCTCCAGTCGATGGGCTTCGGCATCGCGGAGTTCGGCGGCGACGCCTTCGTGATCGACGCCGTGCCGGCGGTGCTCGGTTCGACCTTCGCGCCGGACACGCTTTCGGAGATCGCAGCGACGCTCGAGGGCGGAGGGGCGCGCGGCGGCACGGAGCGCTGGCTCAAGGAGCGGATCGCGACGGCCGCGTGCAAGGCCGCGGTCAAGGCGCGGGACACGCTCAAGCTGGAGGAGATCGAGAAGCTCGTCGTCGAACTCGCCGGCACCGACATGCCCTACACCTGTCCCCACGGACGCCCGACCCTGATCCACTTCGGCTTCCCGGAACTCTACCGCAAGTTCGGCCGGACGTAGGGCGGGAGTGGGGAGGTCGGAGGTCGGAAGTCGGAGGTCCGGATGGCACTCGCCACTCGCCACTCTCTTCCCCCTCGTCCCTCGACCCTCGTCCCTCGACCCTCGTCCCTTCCGAAGTCCGAGGACACCGACTTGAAACTGGAAACGTGGAACTTGAAACTCCTCCTTCCTGACACCTGACACCTCCCTCGGGTCTCCAAGGTTCGGGTGTCCCCAGGTTCGGAGGTTCCAGGGGCTGGACGCCGGCCGTTGGGTCTTCGTGCCGGGTTCAGCCGCCGGCGGGGAGGGCCTGCAGCTCGCCGCGGATGTGCTGGTAGGCGGTCTGGTAGCGTCCGCGGTCGGGTTCGTCGAACTCGCTCTGGTTCTTCTGCTGCAGGGCGTGGTAGGGCACGTGCATCAGGCGGAGCATCTGCCACAGCGCCGCGAGGACCTCGATGGAGAGGCGCTGGTAGTTCATGGCCGACAGGGCGATCTCGTCCTGCCCGATGCCCAGGAACTTGGTCAGGAAGGAATGCTCGTCGGACTCGAGGTGGGCCTGGTTCTCGAGGAACGCGTCGGCGGAGCGGACGTTCGCAAGGATCAGGTGGAGGAAATGGGCGAAATCCCGCTCGATCTCGGAGACCGTCCCGCCGCGGGCGGCGAGTTCCGCCTCGGCCAGGGCCTTCTCCAGAAGGTGGATCACGCGGCCGACGTGCCCGATCCGCGCGCCGGTGTCCATGTGCTCGAGCGGCATGATCAGGAGCTCGGTCGCGCGCTCGACGCAGGCATCCCGCCGGGCCACATGCACCGGCCGGTTCCGGCGGACCATCCGATCCGTGGTGGAGTGGGGTTCGCTCACGGGGACCATGATGCCCGTGTCCGTGCCGTCCGCAAGCGCAAACGACAGCGCGAACGGCGGCCGGGCGGCGGGATGCCGCGCCGCGTCGCCGTCGCGGGCGCCGTTCGGCTGGCGTTTTCGCGGTCCGGATCGTAGACTTCCCTTGCGATGAGGACGCATTCGATCAAGATCGGAACGGTGATGGTGGGCGGCGGACGGCCGCTGGCGCTGATTGCGGGGCCGTGCGTCATCGAGACCCCGGAGGGCTGCCTGGATCTTGCGGCGCGGCTGGTCCGCCTGGCGCGCGCGAAGCGGATCCCGCTGATCTTCAAGGCGTCGTACGACAAGGCCAACCGGACATCGATCGAGTCCTTCCGGGGCCCGGGGCTGGAGGCCGGCCTCGAGGTGCTGGCCGAGGTCAAGCGCCGCTTCAAGGTCCCGGTTCTGACCGACATCCACTCCGTGGCCGAGGTCGGGCCGGCCGCGGAGGTGGCCGACGTGTTGCAGATCCCGGCGTTCCTGTGCCGGCAGACGGACCTGATCGTGGCCGCGGCGCGGACCGGCCGGGTGGTGAACGTCAAGAAGGGGCAGTTCCTGGCCCCGTGGGACATCCGCCACGTGGTGGAGAAGATCGAGGCCGCGGGCTGCCACCGGATCCTGCTCACCGAGCGCGGCGTA
>CAYODK010000239.1:0-5081 GCA_964402695.1 uncultured Verrucomicrobiota bacterium | reverse complement strand
CAAAGATTCTTGTGACCGAGCGCGGTACCACCTTCGGCTACAACAACCTCGTGGCGGACATGAGGAGCCTGCTGGTGATGCGGGAGACGGGGTACCCCGTGGTGTTCGACGCGACGCACAGCGTGCAGCGGCCGGGCGGCGAGGGCGACCGGTCCGGCGGGGACGGGCGCTGGGCGCCCGCGCTGGCGCGCGCGGCGGTGGCGACGGGATGCGACGCGGTGTTCATGGAGACGCACGTCAATCCCGCGCGGGCGATGTCCGACCGGGACAATGCGGTCGCGCTCGCCTACCTGCCGGGGCTGTGGCGCCAGCTGACGGAGATCGACCGCGTCTGCGGGCGCGCCGTCCGGAGGGAGCGGGTATGACGCGGCGCGGGCGGCTCCTGGCGGAGCTGGGCCTCGGGCTGGCGGCGGCTTGCGCGTGGGCGCAACTGGCGCCGGACCCCGGGATGGCGCAACCCCTGGCGGGGTCGCAGACCGGCCTCCGGCCGGGCATGGAGGCGGGCGGGTTCCGGCTTCCGGAGTACGCGGAGGATGGAACCCTGAAGTCGCAGCTGTTCGGGGACCACGCGCGGGCGTTGTCGAACAACGTCATCGAGATCCGGGGGCTCCGCATCGAGATGTACAAGGATGGGCAGGTCGAGACGCGCGTCTCGTCGCCGCATTGTCTCTACGACCACGTCCGCCAGGCGGCCGGATCGACGTCCTCGGTGCGCATCACGCGCGGCGAGGTCGTGATCACGGGCGACGACTACGCCTATTCGCCGAAGCGACAGCGGTTCGAGATCCACACCAACGCGCGGGTCGTCCTGCGCAATGTGCGCGGGCTGTCGCATCCCAGGAAGCCGGCCGGCGGCGGTCCGGGTCCGGATGCGACCGCGACGAATCCGCCCGCGCGGGAAACGGGAGTCCAGCCATGAGGCCGATCGGATGGATGGCGGCGGCGTTGTGCGGGGTCCTTCCGGCGGCGGCGCAGACCGCCGTGCCGGGCGGCGCCGCGACGGTCCGGACGGCGGTGCAGGCGGTGACGCAGGCCGTGCCCCGGGCGGCCGGGGCGGTGCGGGCGGCGGCCCAGGCCCTGCCCCAGGCGGCGGAGGCCGCCCAGGCCGTCGCGGCGCAGGTGGCGGCCTCGCTGCCGCCGCTGCCGGAGGGAACGACGGCGGATGTGCCGAGTTTCGGCGACCTGACGGTGATCACGGCCGACCGCATGGTCTACGAGGGGCAGCGGCAGTTCATCGATATGCAGGGCCGGGTCGTCGTCAGCGACCCGGGCATGAAGATGAAGGCGGACGCCGTGCGCATCGACCTGGAGGGGACGAACGACGTGAAGATGGTCAAGGCGGCCGGCCATGTCGTGATCTCGCAGGACGACAAGACGGCGTGGGCGGGCCGGGCGACCTACGACGTTCCGGCGGGCGTCTTCGTGCTGGAGGACAACCCCCGCGTCATGCGCGGGCGCGACATGATGCTCGGAAAGAAGATCACCTTCTGGCGCGGCGAGGACCGCATGGAGTGCGACCAGGACGCACGGCTCATCATCCAGCCCGGCACGACCGGCGGGTCGGGCGTTTTCAAGGGGACGCGCTGAGTGGACACCGGCGGCACCTCGCTCGTGCAGACGCAGGGGCTGGTCAAGGAGTACCGGCGCCGCCGCGTCGTCGACGGCGTGGACATCCGCGTCCGCGCGGGCGAGATCGTCGGCCTGCTCGGGCCCAACGGGGCGGGGAAGACCACCAGCTTCTATATGATCATCGGCCTGGTCGCGCCGACGGTCGGACGGGTGTATTTTGAGGGGCAGGATGTCACGCGGATGCCGATGTTCCGGCGGGCGCGGATGGGCATGGGGTACCTCGCGCAGGAGCCGTCGGTCTTCCGGCAGCTGACCGTGGCGGAGAACGTGATGGCCATTCTGGAAACCTTGCCGATCCCCCCCCGCGAGCGTACGCTCCGGTTGCAGCATCTGCTGGGGGAGCTCAAGATCGGCCACCTGGCGAACCAGAAGGCCTACACGCTCAGCGGCGGCGAACGCCGGCGGCTCGAGATCACGCGGGCGCTGGTGACGAATCCGTCGCTGATCATGCTCGACGAGCCGTTCAGCGGGGTCGACCCGCTGGCGGTGTACGACGTGCAGCAGATCATCATCGATCTCAAGGGGCGCGGGCTCGGCATCCTGATCACGGATCACAACGTGCGCGAGACCCTCGCGGTGGTGGATCGGGCCTATCTCATCTGCGAAGGGAAGGTGTTGCGCGAAGGAACCAGCGATTTCCTGATCAACGACCCGGTCAGCCGGGAGCTGTACCTCGGGCCGCGTTTCAGCATGTAGGGCGAACCAACCAGGAGACACCGTCATGATCGTGAACGTCACGGGCCGGCATGTGGAGATCAACGATACGCTGCGGGACCATGTCGAAGGCCGCCTCCAGGCGGAATTCGCGGGATTCCCGCGGATCGAGAGCGTCCACGTGATCCTGATGGTCGAGAAGCACCGGCACGTCGCCGAGATCGTCGCCCAGGTGCCCCACCACGGGACGGTCGAGGCGAAACACGAATCGAACGACATGTACGCCTCGATCGACGCGGCGATCGAGAAGACGGCCGTGCAACTCCGCAAGTGGGTCGAGAAGCGGCACGAGCACAAGGCCGAGAAACTCGGACGGGTCGACAAGGCGGTCCACGCCAAGAGCGGACGGGAGCCCGCCGCCGGATGACCCTGACCGTACGCCGTTTCCTGGAGGCCGGCCGGGGCGCGCTGGACCTCGGCCTCCTCCAGGGCGAGCCGCACCTCGGCCGCGGGGTGCGCGAGCCGGCCCTCAACCGGCCGGGCCTCGCCCTCGCGGGCTTCCTGCGCTACTTCGCGCACCGGCGCATCCAGGTGATCGGGCTGGCGGAACTGACCTACCTCAAGGGGCTGCCCGCGGAGGAGCGGGCCGCGCGGCTCAAGGCCTTCTTCGCGGCCGGGATCCCGTGCGTCGTGCTGTCGAGGGGGATCCGCCCGTTGCCGGAGATGCCGGCCCTGGCGGACGAGTACGGCGTCCCGCTGCTTCGCACGCACCAGATCACGGGGCGCTTCGTGCAGATGGCCTCCGTGCTGATCGAGGAACTGATCGCCCCCCGGACGCGCTACCAGGGCACCATGGTCGACATCAACGGCATCGGCACGATGATCGAGGGGCCGCCCGGCGTGGGGAAGAGCGAGACCGCCCTGAGCCTCATCGTCCGCGGCTGCAGCCTCGTGGCCGACGACCTGACCGAACTGCGGCGCGTCAGCTCGGGGGAGCTGCTCGGAACGGCGCTCGACATCACGCGGTTCCACATGGAGATCCGCGGGCTCGGCATCATCCATGTCCCGAGCCTCTACGGCGTCACCTCGGTCCGCCGCGAGAAGCGGCTGGACATGATCGTGCGGCTCGAGCGCGCCATGAGCGCGGCGGACGAGGAGCGCACCGGGCTCGACCCCCAGACGAAGGAGGTGCTCGGCGTGGCGGTTCCGTTCATCCGCATCGCGGTCGTCGCCGGACGGGACATCAGCAACGTGGTCGAGGCGGCGGCGCTGAACTTCCGGCTCCGGCAGCTCGGCCACGACGCGGCGAAGGAACTCGACCAGCGGCTCATGCAGCAGCTCATGGCGGAAAGGCCCCGGACCAGTGACTGACGCCACTCCAGGGGCGGACGGCACCGTCGTCCGCGAGGTGAAGGTGATCAACCAGTACGGGATCCATGCCCGTCCGGCGGCCCTGCTCGTCAAGACCGCCTCGACGTTCCGTTCGGACGTGCTGCTCGAGAAGGACGGAGTCGAGGTGTCGGCGAAGAGCATCATGGGCCTGCTCACGATGGAGGGCCACCAGGGCGCGAAGATCCGCATCCTGGCCCGCGGCGACGACGCCGCGGCCGCCGCCGCCGCGCTGGCGGACCTGTTCGAGCGCAAGTTCTTCGAGGACTGAGGCGGGATGAACGGCGATCACAAGGAGATCGTGCTGCAGGGGATGGGCGTGTCGCCGGGCGTCGTGATCGGCCCGGCGTTCCTGATGACCCGGACCGACGCGCGGATCGTCGAGCGGGCGATCGAGGCCGACGAGGTGCCCCGCGAGATCGTCCGTTTCGAGGAGGCGCTGATCGCGACGCGCGGGCAGCTGCACGAGATCCAGCGCCGGATGGAGAAGGCGCTCGACCGCAAGAACGCCAGCATCTTCGACGCGCACCTCCTCGTGGTCGACGACCGCTCCTTCGTCGAGGAGGTCATCCGCGGCGTCCGCGCCCGCCGGGTCAACGTCGAGGTCGTGCTCCAGGAGGTCGCCGCGCGGTACGCGGAGGCCCTCGCCCAGATGGGGGACGAGTACCTGCGCGAGCGCGCGGCGGACGTCAAGGACGTCGTGCGCCGCATCCAGCACAACCTCGCCGGCCAGAGCCTGTCCGAGGTGGGCGGGCTGGCCGAGCCCTGCATCGTGGTCGCGGCGGACCTGTCCCCCTCCGACACCGCGACCCTGAGCCGGGACCGGGTGATCGGGTTCGCCACCGACCAGGGAAGCCCCACCTCGCACACCGCGATCATGGCCCGGGCCCTCGAGATCCCCGCCGTGGTCGGGTTGCACAACGCCGGCGTGCGCATCTCGTCCGGCGACCGGGTCCTCGTCGACGGGACGACCGGACGGGTCGTCATCCACCCGTCCCAGGAGACCCTCGACCGGTACGGCAGCATCGCGCGCGCCCGCGAGACGATCCGGACGCGGCTGGAGACGCTGCGCGACGAGCCCGCGCGCACGCGCGACGGCTACGAGATCGAACTGGCCGGGAACATCGAGCTGCCGCAGGACGTCGACGCGGTGCTGCGGCACGGCGCGCGGGGGATCGGCCTCTTCCGGAGCGAGTTCCTGTTCCTCTCCCGCACGCACCTCCCGGACGAGATGGAGCAGGCGAAGGCGTACGACGAGGTCGCGCGCCGGATCGCCCCCGACCCGGTGGTGATCCGCACGCTCGACCTGGGGGGCGACAAGTTCGCGTCGTCCCTGCAGATGCCCCAGGAACTCAACCCCTACATGGGGTGGCGCGCCATCCGCTTCTGCCTGGCCCAGCCCGACGTGT
>CAYODK010000238.1:0-7975 GCA_964402695.1 uncultured Verrucomicrobiota bacterium | reverse complement strand
AGACGACCGCGGCGCCCGCGACGCGGGCGCGCACGCCGCGGCCGGGCTCCTCGTGGAGATCCTCCGCCGTCGCGGGGGATAATCCGCTTTCGGTCGCCAGCCGCAGGATCGCCTGCGCCGCGGGATGGTTGCTGTGCCGTTCGGCCGCCGCGGCGGCCGCGAGAAGGTCGGCCGGCCGCACGTCCCCGGCGGGCGCGAGCCGGGCGACGGCCAGTTCGCCGGTGGTCAGCGTGCCGGTCTTGTCGAAGACCACGGCGTCGGTCCGCGACACTGCCTCGAGGTCCGCGACGTTCTTCACGAGGATGCCGGTCCGCGCGGCGGCGGACAGCGCGGCGACCATCGCGGTCGGCGTCGCCAGGATCAGCGCGCAGGGGCACGCGACGACGAGGATCGCGACGACGCGGTCCCAGTCGCCCGTGAAGAACCACACGAACGCGGCGACGGCGAGGACGAAGGGCGTGTAGTAGCCGACGTAGCGGTCGATCAGCGCGGTGAACGGGAGGCGCGTCTTCTCGGCGGCCATGATCAGGGAGCGGACCTGGCCGAGGGTCGTGTCCTCGCCCGCGCGCGTGACTACGACCTCGACGGCGCCGGTGAGGTTCTGCGTGCCCGCGAAGACGTCCTCGCCCGCTCCCTTTTCCGCCGGCATCGATTCACCGGTGATCGTCGCCTCGTTGAGCGTGGTGCGGCCCTCCGCGATGCGGCCGTCGGCCGGGACGCTGTCGCCGGGGCGCATCCGGATGCGGTCGCCCGCGGCGAGCAGGTGCGCGGGCACCTCCTCCTCGGAGCCGTCGGCGCGGAGGCGGCGCGCGGTGGTGGGGGTCAGGCGGACGAGCCCCTCGATGGCCTTGTGCGCGCCCTCGGCGGTGCGCGTCTCGACGACCATCGAGATCAGCATGAAGAACGCGATGACCCCGGCGGTCCGGAAGTCGCCCTGGGCCATCGAGGCGAGGACGGCGATCGCGACGAGCTCGTCCATGTGCAGGTGGCCGTGGAGCAGGTCGCGCGCGGCGTTCCAGACGATCGGGACGGCCAGCATGATCGCGCCGATCGCCGCGGCGAGGTCGCCGGCGCCCGGGTTGTCGGGCTGCAGCCACGGCACGGCGTAGCCCGCGACGACGAACGCGGCGGCGAGCAGGACCCACAGCAGCAGGCCCTCGGCGGAGCCGTGCGAGTGCCCGTCGTGGCGCGTCTCCCTAGCGGACGTCTGCATGCGCCCCCGGTCGTTTGGGTTCGGGCCCGAGCCACAGCCGCAGTTCCTGCCTCCCGTCGGCGCCACGGCGGAGGATGTACTTCTCCGACACCTTGTCCAGCGCGCGGCGGACGCCGTCCTGCAGCAGCACCGGCCCGACGACGCCGGGCTGCCGCAGGTAGTGCGGCAGGAGGCGCTCGAAGTAGGAGGCGTCGGCCTGGGTCCCGGCGACGAGCCGGTCGCGCCACGCGGCGGCCTCGCTCCGGCGGCGGGCGGCCTCGCCCTCGGCCTCGTTGGCGCGGCGGGCGGCGTATTCGCGGGCCTCGCTGATCCGTGTGCTGCGTTCCTGCTCGGCCTGGACGACCTCGTCGAACGCGGCGGCCACGGCGGGCGGCGGCGCGAGGACGACGGCCTCGACGCGCTCGACGCGCACCCCGCTGCGCAGGGCGGCGAAGCGGGCGCGGGCGGCATCCTCGATCGCGGCCCGCAGGCCCTCGACGTCCGTCCGCAGCGCGCGGTCGGCGGTGCAGGCGGCGGTTGCGTGGAGCACGGCGCGCCGGAACTCGTTCGAGACCATCGCGGCCGGGCGGTCGAAGCCGAAGACGTGCGCGGTGGGATCGTCGATCGTGTAGCGCAGCGCCCAGCGGGCGCGAAGGAGGTTGGCATCGCCGGTGAGCAGCAGCTTCTTCCATTCGTCGGCGTCCGGCGGCGCCGGCTGCCCGGGGAGGGCGGCGTCCGACTCCGTCGCGCCGAGGTCGACGGTCTTCACGCGGCCGGTCTCGAGGCGGACGACCTCGGCGAAGGGGCGGGGCAGGGTCCAGTGGACGCCCGGTCCCCAGACCCGCTCGCCGCCGGGCGCGCCGGCGCGGCCGAAGAGCAGCACGACCGCCTGCTCCTGGGGCCGCAGGATGTGAAGGCCCGAGAGCAGGTAGAGCGGCGCGAGCAGCAGCAGCGCGCCCCGCAGAAGGCGGGCGGCGAGCGCGAGCGCCTCCGCAAGCGCGGGGGCGACGTCGTCCGGGCCGTGGACGGGACCGCTCATCGCGTCACTTTCCGCCCCCCGCGGAGGGCGCGGCGGCCGGTGCGGCGTTGCTGGCTCCGGCGAGCAGGTCGAACGGCGGCGCGTCGGCGCCGAGGACGACGGTCGACCGCTGGCCGAGCGTCTGCTCGAGCACCTCGAGTTTGCGCAGGAACAGGGCGAGGCCGGGATCCTTCTCGAAGACGGTGTAGGCCTCGGCGGCGGCGGCATCGCCCTCGGCGCGGATCCGCCGGGCCTCGGCGTCGGCCGCGGCGAGCTTGCTGTCCCGCGCGCTGTCGGCCTCGGCGCGGATGCGGACCGCCTCGCTCTCGCCCTCGGAGCGGTAGCGCTCGGCGACAGCCTTGCGCTCGGCGCGCATGCGGTCGAAGACCTTCTCGGTGATCGCCTGCGGCAGGCCGAGCGACCGGATGCCGACGGTCGCAATCTCGATGCCGTAGCGCTCGCGAGCCTCGGGGCCGGCGGCCTCGGCGATGGCCCTCTCGATCGCCTCGAGCCTCAGCGCCTTCGGGTCCGGGTTGACCAGCGCCTCGAACGGGTGCCGGCCGACCGTCGCGTTGCGCCAGTGCCCGACGAGCCCCGCGAGGTTCCGGCGCGCCTGCTCCGGCGTGCCGACGCGTTCGAGGAAGCGCACCGGGTCGGCGATGCGCCAGCCCGTGAAGAGCGACATCAGCACCGGGCGTCCGTCCTGCGTGAGGGTCTGCTCCAGCGCGCCCTCGAGCACCTGCGTGCGCGCGTCGAAGACCTCGATCTTCTGCACCGGCCAGGGCCAGCGCCCATAGAGGCCCGGCTCGGCGATCGCGCCGTCGACGCGCCCGAACGTCGTGCGCACGGCGGCCTCGCCCTGCCGCACGATGACGACGGTCTGCGAGAGCGCGAACAGCGCCAGGACCAGCGCGCCGAGCGCGAGCATCCAGCGGTTGCGCGGGGGGTGGGGGTGGTCGTGCCCGCTCATTTCCGGTTCTCCGTTCCCGCCGCCCCCGGTCCGGCCGCGGGCGCGACGGGGATCGCGCCGGGGTCGAACAGGGTGGACGGGATCTTCTCCTCGAGATTCAGCTGCAGCACCTCCGTGTCGCACGGGGCGGCGACGACGAAGAGCCGCGGCTTCGCCAGCGCGTCCTGCACCGTCTGCAGGTGCGCGCGGCCGCGGTACACGGCCGGCGACCGGTCGTGCGCCGCCTTGCGGACGAGGAACTGCGCCGCCTCGGCGCGCGATCCGAGCACCTGCCCGTCGCGCCGCGCCATCGCCGCCAGGCGCACCGACTCCGCCGCGGCGGAGGCCGCGGGGAGCACCCGCGCGGCGTGGGCGCGGCCGGCGAGCGTCGCCGTCTCCTTCTCCTCGAGCGCGCCGACGACCGATTCGAACGCGTCGGCGATCGGGACCGGCGGATGCACGCCCTGCACGCCGACGAAGGTCACCTCGATGCCGAGGCCCAGCGCCTCGGCGTCGGCGCGGATGCGGTCGCCCACCGCCTTCGCGAACCCGGCCTGGCCGGCGCCCAGCACGTCGAAGAGGTCGCGGCCGGCCGCCTCGCGCGTCACCGCGCGCGTCGCCACGGCGCGCAGCGCGGCCGCCGGGTCGCGGTGGCCATAGGCGTACTGCAGCAGGTTCGTCACGCGGTACTCGACCGGAAGGTTGACGCTGACGAGGTTGACCGGAACGGCGGCCTCGCCGGCGGACGGCACGGCGGAGGTCGCGCCGTCGCGCGCCGCGGTGAGGAACGGGTCCTCTCGCTCGAAATGCGGTCGGGTCCAGAGGGTCTCGTCGGGGTTCGTCACGCGGCCCTCGTAACCGACGTGCGTCTCGAGCAGCCGCCGCGCCGGCATGCGACGGACCGTCTCGAACGGCCACGGCCGCTTCCAGTGGAACCCGGGGCCGAGGTGCCAGCCGCCCGCCGACTCCGCGCGCGGCCGGCCGAGGCGTTCGAGGATGCCCTCCTCGTCCGGCCCGAGGACCGCCACCGAGGTCAGCGCGTAGAGCACGGCGATCTGGAAGAGCAGCAGCGGCGCCAGCGTGCGGCCCAGGAATCCGGCGAGCCAGGTCTGCGAGACCTTGAAGCCGAACTGGTAGTCCAGCGACTCCGCCGCGCCGCGCATCCAGGCCGAGGGGTCGCAGAGGCGCCGCGCGATCCGGCTCTCGTAGGGCGAGGCCGGCTCCGCGTCCCGCCCGCGCGGCCGGTAGAGTTCGAGCAGCGCGTTGAGGATCTGCTCGATGCCGAGGAGCCCCGCGACCGCGACGAGCGCCGCGGCGATGCCGCGCTCGACCGCCGGATATCCCGCGCCGGACGCGAGGCACCCCGCCGCCGCCGCGAGGGCCGCCAGCGCCGTGGCGCCCGCCGCCGTGCCGGCGGCGCGGACGCGCCCGCGGCCCGGGGCGCGGGCGTGGACGACCAGGTAGCGGCCGAGCACCAGCAGTGCGAGCCCGGCGGCGCCGAACCAGCCCGCGGCCGGCAGCCGCGCCGCGGCCTCGGGCGGCGGCAGCGCGGCGAGCGCGCGGCCCTGCATCCACGCCGCGGCACCCAGCCCGGCGCCCAGCAGCGGGGCGACCGCCGGCACCGCCCACCGCTCGAAAAGCCGCGCGCTGCGGGCCATCGAGAAGGGCTCGTCCGCGACGTCGCCCGGCCGGGTGAACAGGGAGCCGTCCGGCGATTCGCGGCGGGCCGCCTCGGCCTCGACCGCCTCCTCGGCAGCGCGCCGTGCGAAGAACTCGCGCAGCGCCACGGCCAGGGCGACCAGACCCGCCCACGCGTGCAGCGCCGCGAGCGGCGCGAAAAGGAACGAACCCTCGGCCGTCCGTCCGACCGCGGAGGCCACGGCCAGCAGAAGGGAGGAAATCGCCGCGAAGAGGGCGGCGCGCTCCGGGGTGCGCTCCATCAGGTCTTCACTTCCGTGTTGCGGAACGAGAGGATAGCCAGCGAAAGCACACCGATCAAGTAAAGGCCCGCGTAGGCCGCGGCCCGCGCGACGTAGGACGCCGGCACGCGGACGTCCAGGTGCAGCGCGTCGACGACCCAGAAGTGCTGCCAGTTCGGCAGGACCGCGTAGAGGGCCGCCGCGGCGCGGCTGGTTGCGGCGTGCCGGCCGAACAGGTAGTCCGACATCAGGCCGACGAGGAAGACGATGCTGCAGAGCGTCACCGTCGGCACCACGTCGAGCCGCGTCGCCAGCGCCAGCGCGATCGCGGCCAGCAGCAGCAGCGCCATCGCGATCAGCACGTTCACCGGGACGAGCGTCCACGTGAGGTGGGCGCCGAACCGCGCCGCGGCCTCCCCCTCCTTCGGCTGCAGGCCCGCCACGACAAAGGCCAGGCCCACCGCGACCGCGAGCAGCACGATCGCGTCCGAGACGAACGGCCGCCGCGTGAGGTAATTCACCGCCGCCGCCGCCGCGAAGGCGAGAGGGATCGCGCCGGCCAGGGGTAGAAGCACGGGCCAGTCGATCTCGTAGGAGAGCGCCGCGGCGCGCATCGCGATCATCGAGGCCGGCGTCGCGACGGCGGAGAAGAGCAGCATGCCCCCGGCGATGCCCGCGAACTTGGCCAGCAGGAACGTGACACGGTCGACCGGCTTGCTCAGGATCGTCGCCGCCGTGCCGCGCCGGATGTCGCCGGAAAGCGACTGGCACGCCGCCGTCCCGGCCAGCAGCAGGCCGAGGAAGAAATGCAACGCGAGCGCGTTGTCGGCGATGATCTTCTCGCCCTCGCCCAGCGTGTGCGTGGTCAGCACCGGCATCAGCGTCATGCCGGCGACGGTGGTCGCCATCAGCAGCAGCGTCAGCGGCTGCCGCAGCATCTCGCGCAGCGTCAGCGCCGCGATAGCGGCGAAGGATTGGAGGACCCGTCGCATGTGCCCTCCAGCATACCGCCTGCGCGTTCCGGGCGCCATAGCGGACCGGGGAGGGCGTCGGGGAAGGCGCAGGCCCGGCCGCTTGCCCCGCCGCCCGGGTTCGGCGAAGGTGGCCGTATGAGTGGAAACCGGGTTGTTGCGGGGATGGCGGTCGTTGCGTGGGCGCTGTCGGTGGCGGCGCACGGACAGGGCGGCGCGATCGTGGTGCAGGAGGATTTCGGCGCGGGCGCCACGGCGGATGGTCTTGCCGACCGCTGGGAGTTCTCGGGGGCCGCGTGGACGGTCACGGGCGGTGCGCTGCGGGTCGACGCCCCGGTCGGGCGCGGCGTGGCGGTGCTGGCCGCCGCGCCGGTGGCGGGCCGCTTCGAGGCCTCGGCGGCGGTGCGGCTCGAGGCGCGCGGCCGGCCGAACGACTGGGCCGTCGCGGGGGTCGCGATGTTCCTGGATCCCGAGAACTACTGGCAGCTCTCGCTCGTCGAGTCGCCGGACGGCAAGCGCTATGCCGAACTCGCGGAGAAGTTCCGGGGGACGTGGCAGGCACAGACCAGCCCGGGCACGGCGCTGAAGGCGGAGCCGCCGAAGGGGCAGTGGGAGCGATGGGACTACGGCCGGGACTACCTCCTGCGCCTCGCGTGCGACGAGCAGGCCGTCACCGGCGAGGTGATCGAGCCGGAGTCGGGCAGGGTGCGGACGCGTTTCCGCCTCGCGTGGGCGGGCGCGCGCGGCGTGCGGGAGGGCCGCCCCGCGCTCGCGGCGGGCGCGATGACCGCGTCGTTCCGCCGCCTCGATGCGCGGCTCGCCCCGCCAACGGAGACGGCATCGGCCGTGAGCGCCGAGGACGGCCCCGTCGGGCGCGTCGCGATCCTCGACGACCGTATCCGCGGGGTCGACCGGTCCACCGCGATGACCCTGGCCGCCGCCCTGCGCGCCGCCGGATTTGGCGTCACCCCGCTGGCCTGCGCGTCGCTCGCGGAGGAGGGCGTGCTCTCCGCCGCGCGGTTCGACGCGCTTGTGCTTCCCGACGCGCGCCGTTTCCCCGGCCCCGCGGCGGATGCGCTCTCGCGGTTCCTGCGGGCCGGCGGGGATCTCGTCCTGCTCGGCGGCCTCCCGTTCGCCGAACCGGTCTGGCCCGCGGGCGGGGAGTGGGTGTCGGAGGCGGAGCTGGCCGGGGCCGTCGAGGCGGCGCCGGACGGCACGATGCTGCACGACTTCGAGGACGGGTGGACCCACCGCTGGACGCGCTCCTCCAACGCGGCCACGAATCCGAGCGTCATCGCGGTCGATGCCGGACCACAGGGCCGCTGCCTGCGGGTCGACGTGCGCGGCCTCAGCGGGTGGGACAACGTCCGCGCCGCCTTCCCGGGCGCATCGGCGGGCGGCGCGAATGCGCTGGCGCTGTGGGCGAAGGGCGATGCGGCCACGCCGAAGCTCGCGGTCGAACTGCGCGAGGAGGACGGCTCGCGCTGGATCGCGACGGTCGACCTCTCGACGGAGTGGCGCCGCCACGTGTTGCCCGCCTGGCGTTTCGAGTACTGGCGTGACAGCCGCGTCACCGGCCGCGGCGGGGCGGGGGACGGGCTCAACCTCGCGAAGGCGCGCGAGCTGACCGTCGGACAGTCCTTCAGCCATACCGGCAATCTGCCGGGCGACCACACGTTCTGGATCGACCGCGTCGCGTTGGCCGCCAGTCCCGTTCCGCGGCCGGGCGTCTTCGACCTCGAGCTTCCGGTCGGCAGTGACTACGAGGTCTACCGCCTCGACGACATCCGCGAGGCCGTCGCCGCGCCGGGCCAGGCGATCGTTCCGGCCGGCGCGCATCTCGCCGGGCCCCTCGCGGGGTGGTCGGCGATCGGCTTCGCGTTTCCCGGCGAATCGCGCTACGTGCGCCTGCTCGACGCGCGCGAC
>CAYODK010000237.1:0-8025 GCA_964402695.1 uncultured Verrucomicrobiota bacterium | reverse complement strand
TAGGCATAGGACCGAAAACCATGAATAAGTGTCAAACGGAAGTTAGGACGTGACACTCATCACTCATCGTTCATCGCTCATCGCTTCCCGGATCCACCTCGGCGGCCGCGCGGGGGTCGGGGGACGGTCGCGGAGGAGCGCGGCCGCAGCGCGGGCGGGCGGGATGCCGCAGGTGCCGGTGAGGTGGTCGAAGAGCCGGCGCGCGAGGACCTCGGGGTCGAGGGCGTGGGCGCGACCGAGGCGCGCGTGGAGCGCCTCGCTGAAGGCGGAGAAGGCAGCGAAGGGCGACGGGGCGTTCCCCCAGAGCAGCGGCAGCGCCGTCCGGAAGCGGCCGCGGTTGTGAGTGGCCTCCCAGTAGCGTGCAAAGCGGCGGGTCGCGTCCAGGGCGGCGGCGGACCACGTGCGCGTCTCCATCACCTCGTAGGGCGCATCGGGCGCGTAGCGCATCCCCCACTCCGCGTCGTGGCGCGCGATGGGCGCGCCGCGGAGGCGCTTGAGGATGCCGACCTGGATCTCGTCGGGGCCGAGGGCGAGGAGACGGTCGAAGCCGGTGGCGAAGGACTCCGGCGTCTCGCCGGGCAGCCCCGCGATCAGGTCCGCGTGGACGACGGCGCCGGCGCTGCGCAGCGCGCCGACCATCGCCGCCGCACCGCCGTCGTCCGGACGCCGGCCGATGCGCGCGGCGACCTCGGGCGTGAAGGTCTGCACGCCGACCTCGACGCGCAGGGCGCCGGGGCGGAAGGCCCGGAACGCATCGGCGAGCACCGCGGGCGGCGCGACGGGCGTCATCTCGACTTGCGCGACGCCGTCCGGCGGCAGCCGCGCGGCCAGGAACCGCAGAAGCGCGGCCGCGCGGCCGGGATCGAGGTTGAACGTTCGGTCGACGATCTTGATGCGTCGCGCGCCGCGGTCGAGCAACCGGCCCCACGACGCGAACACGGCGTCGAGCGGCCAGGGGCGCACGCGGCGGTCGACGGCGGAGAGGCAGTACTCGCAGCCGTGCGGGCAGCCGCGCACGCTCTCCGCGTAGGCGATCCGGTGCGCAAGGTCGTCCGCCGTGAACTCGGCGTCCGCCGGCGCCAGCGTGGCGGGATCCGGCGCCTCCGCCCGCACGAGGGGCGGCGGCCGGCGGCCCGCGAGCGCCGCGCCGCAGAGGTCGCGGAAGGCGTGCTCGGCCTCGCCGGCGACAACGCAGTCGGCCAGGCCGGCGATGCGAAGGCCATCCGTGCCGTGGCTGACCTCGGGGCCGCCGAGGATGAGAAGCAAGTCCGGCCGCGCGGCCTTCAACGCCTCCGCGACCCGCGTGAGCAGGGCGATGTTCCAGACGTAGACGCCCAGTCCGCAGACCGCCGGGCGCGCGGCGAGGATCCGGTCCGCCACGGCCTGCGGCGCGGCATGGCCGTCGGCCTCGACGATCACCGAACATTCGCGCAGCGGGCCCAGGTTCGCCCGCAGTGACCGCAGCCCGAGCGACGCATGCGCGTACCCGGCGTTGACGGTGGCGAGAACGATGTCGGCCATCAGGCCCGGATGGCGGCGAGGAGTTCGTCGCGGCGGGACTCCATCACCTCGCGCGTCTTCGCCTCGAGGTTGAGGCGGATCAGCGGCTCGGTGTTGGAGGCGCGGACGTTGAACCACCAGTCGGCGAACTCGACGGTGACGCCGTCGAGGCGGATGACCTTGCCGTCGGGGTACTTCTTGAGCAGCCGGTCGAGCACGGCCTGGGTGTCGGCGACGCGCGAGTTGATCTCGCCGCTCGCGTGGTAGCGCCGGAGCGGCTTGATCATCTCCGAGAGCGGCTTGCCGGAGGCGCTGACGAGGTTGGCGACGTAGAGCACGGCCATGGAGCTGCTCTCGGCGTAGAAGTTGTCGCGGAAATAGTAGTGGCCCGAGAGCTCGCCGGCGAAGACGGCGTCGGCCTCGCGCATCTGCTGCTTGATGAAGGCGTGGCCGACGCGCGACATCATGGGCCGGCCGCCGTTCTCCTCGATGACCTCCTTCACGGCCCAGCTGCTGCGAAGGTCGTAGAAGATCGCGGCCCCCTTGTGGGCCTGCAGCAGGGACTGCGCGATCAGCGCGGTGATCATGTCCATCGGGATCACGGCCCCGGTCTCGTCGATGAAGCCGGCGCGGTCGGCGTCGCCGTCGTAGGCCACGCCGAAGTCGTAGGACCCCGCGCGGACCTTCGCCTGCAGCGCGTGCAGCGTCTCGAGGTCGAGGGGGTTGGCCTCGTGGTTCGGGAAGGAACCGTCGAGCGTGTCGAAAAGGCAATCGGCCTCGATCACACCGCGCAGGGCCTCGGCCTCGATGATGCCCATCGCGTTGGCGTAGTCGACGGCGACCTTCACGGGGCGCTTCAGGGCGGCGACGGACCGGACGTGCTCCCCGTACGCCTTGAGGATGTCGTGCTTCCGGATCGAGCCCGGCTTCGCGGCGGGGGCGTCGAAGGCGTTGGCCATGACGATCGTCTCGATATCCGCGATGCCCGAGGCGCCACTGATCGGGATGGCCTTCTCGCGGCAGAGCTTGAAGCCATTCCACTGCTTGGGGTTGTGCGAGGCGGTGATCATGATGCTCGCGTCGGCCCCAAGCACGCCGTTGGCGTGGTAGGACATCGGCGTGCTGCAGAGGCCCAGGTCGATCACGTCGGCGCCCTGGGTGGTGAGGCCGCGGGCGAGGGCCTCGAAGAGCGGGACCGAGTGGGGGCGGATGTCGCGCCCGACGACGACGGTGCGGGGCTTCAGGAAGGTGCCGAAGGCCCGGCCGATCCGGTAGGCCAGGTCGTCGGTCAGCGTGTCGCCATAGATGCCCCGGATGTCGTACGCCTTGAAAATTCCGCCCATGTCCGCCTCCTCCGGCCTTGGATTCCACGGCCGGGTTGCGATACGGTACAGGCCGGCCGCGGGACTGTAAAGGGCGCGACCGGGAAAGGCGGACGAAGGGCGTGGGAACGGGAAAGGCGAAGCACCGGCGGGCGAGGAACTTGTCGTCGTACCTGGTCTGGTTCGACACGGAGTACACGACCCTCGATCTCGAGCGGGCCCGGCTTCTCCAGGTCGCGATGATGATCACCGACGGCGATCTGCGCCGCGTCGGGCCGCCGGAGGACGACGTGCGCCTGGCGATCCGGCTCCCGCCCTCGGCCCGGCTGAGCCCGTGGGTCGAGGAGAACCTCGGTCCGCTGGTCGGGAAATGCCGGTCCGCGGAGGCCGTCACCGCCGCCGAGGCCGACCGCCGCCTCGTCGCGGCGCTGGCGAAGGCGCTCGGCCCCGACCCGGACTCCGTCACGAAGCGGCCGGTCCTCGCGGGCAACAGCGTTCACGCCGACTGGTGGCTGGCTCGCCGCTTCCTGCCGGGGTTCCTGGCTCGGCTGCACTACCGGCAGATGGACGTGACGGCGCTGAAGCTCGAGTGGCTGCGGCGCGATCCGTCGTTCGACTTCGAAAAGGAATCCGGCGAGATCGTGCGGCGCTACTTCCCCGGCGCGCTGATCGGCCCGGACGAGCGGCACGACGCCTACTACGACGCGCAGGCCTCGGCCGCGGAACTGGCGTTCTACCGGAAGCATCTGCTGTCCCGCCCGCCGCGCCGGTCGCGCGGCCGGGCGGCGGCAGGAACCAGGAGGAAATGATGTCGGGATGTCATGCCATGATCCTCGGGGCGGCGGTCGCCGCCCTCGCGGCGACGGCCTGCGCCGCCGAGCCCGCCACCACGAACGCGCCGGCGGCACCCGCCGTGACCGGCACGGTGGACTACGCGAAACTGGACTGGAAGAACGAGCTCTTCGTGCTCGACGGGAAGCCGTTCACCGGGGTCGCCGAGCAGAAGTTCCGCGACGGGAAGCTCAAGGCGCGCTACGCCTACCTCGAGGGGAGGATCCACGGGCTGGTCGAGGAATGGTACGCCAACGGCCAGAAGAGCACCGAGACGAACTTCGAGAAGAACCAGCGGCACGGATCCAACACCTACTGGGACCAGGCCGGGAAGGTGATCAAGAAGCAGCGCTGGGACCGGGACAAGCTCGTCGAGAGTTCCGACCCGCACGAGGTCGAGGGCAAGCCGTGACCGAAGGTGAGAGGTGTCAGGTTTCAGGTGTCAGGGCATCCTTCCCGGATGCCCTCTGCGCCAACTTGAAACCTGGAACTTGAGACTCCTCCTCCTCCTGACACCTGAAACCTGACACCTGAAACCTCCCATGCCCCGCCAATTCGAGAACCTCCGCGCCTCCGAGCTCTACTGCCCGCGATGCCGCGTCGCGCAGCCGGTGCGCGAGCGCCTGCTGCTCGTGCTGCCGCAGGGCGACCTGATGGAGTACCGTTGCCAGACGTGCGGCACTTCGTGCGGCACGCGCGAGGTGCGCCATCCCCCGCAACCGCCGCCGGGGCTGCGGCCGCCGCGAAGACCGTGACGACGCCGTGAAGATCCTCTTCCTGACGCCGCAGGTGCCGCACAGCCGGGTGCTGAGCGGCCACCGGATCGTCTACGAACGGATCCGCCGCCTGGCGGCCCGGGGGCACGAGGTGGGGGTCGCCTGCTTCGCGCGCCCGGCCGAGGCCGATGCGGCGAAGGAGTGGGGCGGCACGCTCAGGGAACTGGAGATGGTGCCTCCGCCGGAGCCCGGCGCCGGGGCCCGGCTCGCCCGGTGGTTCGCCGGCATGCCCCCGCCCTTCCGGAACTTCCGGTCCGCCGCCATGGCCCGGCGGGTCGGCGACATGGTGGACCGGTCGCGCTACGACGTCGTGGTGGCCGAGTTCTCGGTGATGGCGCAGTTCGTCCACTGGAACCCCTACCTGCCGGCCGTGCGGCGCGTGGTCTCCGTGCACCAGTGCGAGACGGTGGCCAGCCGCAAGCGCGCGGAACTGCTCGGCTACACGCCGGCCGGGCTGCTGGAGCGCCGCCACCGCGAGCGGCTGCAGCGATTCGAGTTCGGGCTCTACCGGGCGGCGGACTGCGTGCTGGTGCTCACCCCGCAGGAGCGCTACCAGCTGCTGCAGTACGCCCCCGATCTCCGCACGGTGGCGATCCCGAGCGGCGTCGACACGGGCCGGTTCCGCCCCGCCGAGCGCGCGGCCCCGCCGGATGGCCTCATCTTCACCGGCTACTACTCGCACGAGCAGAACCGGGACGCGGTGCGGTGGTTCCTGGCGAACGTGTGGCCGCGCGTCCGCGTGCGGCACCCGAACCTCTTCTTCTACATCGTCGGTCCCGATCCGCCGCCGGACATCCGCGACAGCCCGTGGAAGGACCCCCGCATCATCGTCACGGGCGAGGTCGACGATGTCCGACCCTACCTGCAGCGCGCCGCGGTGTTCGTGAGCCCGACGCGCATGGGCTCGGGCATGCGCGGCAAGCTGCTGGAGGCGATGGCCAGCGAGGTGCCTGTCGTGACCACGACCGTCGGCGTCGAGGGCATCCCGGTCCAGCCGGGCGGCGATTGCCTGCTCGCGGACAGCGCCGACGTCATGGTCGAGCAGATCTGCCTGCTGCTCGAGGACGAGCCCCTGCGCCAGCGAATCGCCCGGCGGGGACGGGACCTGGTGCTGCGAAGGCTCTCGTGGGATCGCAGCGTGCAGAGGCTCGAGGCGACGCTCGCCGGCCTCACCGGCCGGCGGCCGGGGCGAGGCGGCGCTCGATCCGCGGCGTCACCGGGACCCCCGCCTGGATGACGGTCTGCACCCTCGCCGTCGCGGCCCCCGCCGTTGCGGCGTACGCGATCGAGGCCCGCGCCGCCCTCGGCAGCGGCTCGCCGCCCCGCACAGGCCAGGCGGACAACCAATTGGTGCCGTCGAACACCTCCACCGTCATCGCCTCCGCGCGGTCGACCAGCCGGTTCGTCGCGCCCGCCGACATCGCGCCGGGGCCCGCGGCCGGACGGTCGATCCGGACGAGGGCCAGCCGTTCCCCGTCGCCGCGCACGACCTGGTAGCAGACGTCGATGACCCCGGGGGAGGGCCGCAGGCCGTCGGAAGACCCGTCGGCCAGGGAGAAGAACCGGAGGTCGGCCGCCACGGCGGACCGTGGGGCCGTCTTCAGTTCGAACGCAATGCCGTCGGCCGGAACGCAGGCGCATTCCAAGTCCGCGGCCAGCCGCCGCAGCGCCCCGGCCGCGGCGGCGGGGCCGGCGACACGCGCGCCCCGGCCTTGGAGGACCCGGTGCACGGTCAGCCACGTGGAAAGGACGACGGCGGCCAGCACGACGGTCAGGGCGACCGCGATCAGGGTCTCGATCAACGTCCAGCCGCCGGCCCCCCGGCGGGGGAAAGGGGTCACCCGGCGCGCAGGATCGTGATGACGAACCATGCGATACCCGCGATCGCCAGCGCACCGATCGCGAAGATCAGCGTGTACCACAGCGCCGTGTTCTCCTTCCGGCGGGCGCCGAAGGGCGAGATGCTGCCGAACGAGATCGGCGCGGTCGCGGGCCCCGAGGTCACCTCGACCTTGGCATGCGAGAACGCGGCCGCGTCGGCCGTCACCTCCGCGCCCTCGGCGTCGAACAGGAACTCGATCGACCCGACCTGGACCAGGTCCTTGGGATGCAGTTCGACTTCCTTGATCTCCTTGGAGTTGACCCGCGTGCCGTTGGTCGACCCCAGGTCGGTCAGCGAGAAATGGTTCCCGCTCTTCATCACGCAGCAGTGCCGGCCGGACACCGTGGCATGATCGATCACGATCATGTTGGTGGCATTGCGCCCGATGGAGACCTTCTCCCGGTCCAGCTCGTAGTTCTTGCCCTTCACCTCGGGCGACATTCCGATCAAGACGGCCATGGCGCATCTCCCGCGTGTTGCTTGGCCGCAGCATGGCCCACCCCGCCGCCGCTTGTCAATGCCCGCCGTTGCCCGCAGGGGGGGCGTGTGGTACTGAATAGATGCACCGGGGGCGCGTCCATACCGGATGGAGACCCCAGGAGGATACATCATGAAGAATCGGTTTCTCAGGCTGGCGGGCGCAGGGGTTCTGGTCGCCGCGACGATCGGCTCGTCCGGCTGCGCCGCCTTCCGCGCATCGACGCGGACCCGCGACGTCACGCAGGTCCGTCACATGAACAGCGAGTACGACTACAGCGACATGCGGAACGTCGCGCAGAACATCGCCGGCGCCATGCACGTGCAATTCCTGGCCCCCCTGCCGGAGGCGCCGATGATGATGATCGCCGGCGTGCAGAACCAGACGGCCGGGTACGTGAACACGAAGATGCTGACGGACAAGGTCCGCACCCTCCTGATCCAGGGGGGCAAGGCGCGCTTCGTCAACGAGGCCCGCCGCGAGGATCTCCTGAAGGAACAGGGATACAGCGCCGCGAACGCGACGCCCGAGACGCAGGTGGCGATCGGACGGCAGCTCGGGGCGAAGTACATGATCACCGGCACGCTCGCGGAGATGCGGGAGGAGTCGCCCCGGCAGGTGCGCGTGTCGAAGACCAAGGTCAACTACTACAAGCTGACCTTCGAGGTCACCGACCTCCAGACCGCCGAGATCAAGTGGATCCACGAGGAGGAGTTCGCCCGCGAAGCCTCCCAGCCTCTCTTCGGGTGGTGACCGGCGGCGGGGCCGGTCCCCGCGGCCCAGAGGATTCCGATGCCTCGCGCGACCTCCATCCCCGCCCGCCGCCCCCCGGGGCGGCCGGGCGCCGCCGCGGGACTTGCCGCCGCCCTGCTCCTGTCCGGCTGCGCGACGGTTCCGCTCGAGGCGGCCCGCGATCACTTCCGCCGCGGACGGCTGGCCGAGGCCGACCAGGCCCTCCTGACGAAGGAGGCGACGGAGGCCCAGAAGGACCGCGTCCTCGTGCTGATGGAGCGCGGCACGATCCGCCAGGCCGCGGGGCGCTTCCGGGAGAGCTCGCAGGACTGGATCGACGCGGCCGAGGAGGTGCGCCGGCTCGAGACCTACAGCCTGTCCAAGGGCGCGCTCAGCCTGGTGGTCAACGACTCGGTGCAGGAGTTCCGCGGCGCGCCCTACGAGCGGATCCTGCTCCACTCCCTCACCGCGCTCAACCACTTCGCCGTGACCGACTGGGACCAT
>CAYODK010000236.1:0-8054 GCA_964402695.1 uncultured Verrucomicrobiota bacterium | reverse complement strand
GATCTCCGCGCCGTTGGCCTGCATCGGGAAGTTCCGGAGGGAGCGCGGGTTGGTGTCTGGCCCCACGTGTTGCGTCCACCCGAAGACGGTCTGGAGCCGGCCGTTGAGGACGGCGTAGTCAACCGCAGCGTCGCTCCACCGCCAGAACCGGGCGAACAACCGCCGATGGGCGGCGAGGAGATGGTTGGCCTCCGGAATGGAGACGGCCAACCGTTCCGCGAGGGTGAACGGCCCCATGCAGTACTGCGTTCCAAGCACCGTCGCCTTGTACTGGTCGCGGATGGCCTTGTGGCTGGCCTTCGTGGCGTCCGGGGGCGCGGCGCCGGCCAACTTGGCGAACTCCAGGTAGGGATCCCCGCTCTGATACGCCCGGATCATGGCAGGATCGCCGGACAGGGCTGCCGCGATCCCGAACTCCTGCTGGGCCCAGTCGATGTAGGCCACGGCCCGACCGGGCGGTGGCCTGATCAGCCCGCGGATCCACGTGCTGGGTCCGAAGACGAAGCGGGTGCTGGAGGGCTGGTTTCGTCCGGTGCAGCTCTGGTACGCGGACAGCAAAGTGCGGTTGCGGTCGTCCGGCCCCACTCTGAGCTTTTGAAGCCGGAGTTGGGAGAGCGCCGTCCGCAGTTCCCGGATGGGCGCAACTTGCGGGTAGGCGGCGGCCATTAGCTTGAGGGTGTCGTCGTCCAGGGCAAGCGCTCCGGAATCGAGGCGGGGCCAGGGGATATCCTCCTTGGCCAGCCAGCGGGCGAAGCCCTCTTGGGAGAACGTCCGGCCCCGGTAGATGCCCAGGGGACCGCCGATCTCCTGAATGAGCCGGTCCTTGATGCCGTCCCAGCCGGCGACCAGCCGCCGCCAGGCGTCCCCGTCGAGGGGGATGCCGTGCCACTCCATGACGGCGGCGGCCTTCATGTAGCGGCCCCGGAGGAGGGCTCGACGGTGGAGGCAGGGTTCCATCCGATCCAACAGCAGGTTCAGCGCCCGGACATCGGCGGCGCAATAGTCCAGGAGGGCAGCCCTCTCCTCGGCCGTGTAGGGTCCGCCGCGGATGGCGAGGTCCCGCATGGCGGCCTTCTCGACCGCGTCCATGACGGGCAGGCCGTAGTAGGCCAGGGCGCCGAGCAGGCCGTTCCCGCTGGGCACATATCGGCCGCAGGTCTCGCAACGGAACTCGGCGTAGAGATCCAGCACATTGGCCGGGAGCTCCCAGCCCAACGCGAGGAAGCAGCCGCATTCGGCGCTGGCGTAGTAGGCGACGATCAGGCTGTCGGGGCCCGTGTCGAACGGGGGCCGGTCGCCGAGTCGGTCCCTCCACAGGGCCACCCGGCGACCGGTCCGAAGTTCCAGCGCCACCAGGCACAACGGCTCGGGCCGGTGTCCCGGTGGCGCGTGGAACTCGAAATCGACCAGCCAGATCTCCCGGAACTGGTGGAGCAGGCTCATGCCGCCCCGCGAAGATGCCGGACCACCGGATGGTCGGCGCTGGTGATGATGCGCCCACGGAAGGCGATCTTGAGCATGGCCTGCGGATCTGCAGGCCATTCGGGCGGCGGGAACTTGCTGATGGGCTCAACCACCTCATAGGAGCCGGACTCCCGGTTGCTCTGCATGCGGATCCACCGGCCGGCGAAGCTCCGGACGATCTCCAGGGCGGACTCGTTCCATGTGTCGAGCTTCCCGTCCTGGCCCGGGAGCCGGATGGGCCAGAACATGACCGTGCCCTGCTTCGTGATGACGCCGGTCAGCAACTTGGGGATCCACTCCCCGAGCAACTCGTCGCGCATGTCCGGGGCGACGACGTAGTGCTCTCGGTCCTCTTTCAGTTCGATCACGGGAACCTGGATCTGCCAGTCCGGGGCCGCGTTGATCTGGAACCACGTCTGGGCGGAGGGCTTGAGGATCGGCACCTTGACGACGGCCTTCTTGACGGCAGCCATGCTGGTGTAGTCCTGGGAGAGCGCGAGGCCCTTCAGGTCCATCTCCGCCGGCGGGGCGGACGGAGGAAGGCCGATGTCGTCGATCTGCGGATCGGCCTGTGTGTTCGGATTGATCGTCGTGTTCATGATGCTGCTCCTTACGGGTGCTGCTCGGGCTTGTGGGGATGGGCCGGCCTACCGGTCACCGGTCGTTTCGACGTGCCGTTCAATGTATGAGAGTAAAGACGGCAACCAGCAAAGCCTGACGCCTTTGAGCGCGCCGGGTTTCTTGATCGAGGCCGTTCGGATCGATCCGGCCTTGATCAGTTCGTAAAGGTAGGATCGGTGCAGGCCGGTTGTCGGCTCCACGCCTTTCGCCGGGATCCGAATCCAGCGCTCCGTTCCCAACCCCACCGATTCACTCGTCTTCATGTCGCGTCTCCGATTCCGCTCCGGCGTCCCTGCTCCCCCGCGTCATGCGGGATCGTCAGTGCCTGTGCGGGTCGTGCGCGAGAATCCCCCAGCACCGAACTAGTCGGCCTGGGTTAATCCGCACGGAGGAGCAGAAAGGGCCGGATCCATGCGGGTCCGGCCCCTAGAAATACATCGGCGAAAGCCGTAGCTTATTCCGTCCGATGCTTCAGCCAAGTGCGGTACTGTTTGCACAGGGTATCGGGCCCGCTGTCGATCGGCTGACCGCGCGCGCCGTAATCGCGGATGACGGCCCTCGCCGCGGCGCCTCTCCCGAGTCCACCTTTGACGCGTGCGTGCATGGCGCGCATGATGTCGGATAGAGGGATACCGGAGTTCTTGTTGCGCGGACGACCGCCCTTCTTGCCCATCTTCCGGGCGCGAGCAGAGAGGCGTTCCTTATTGGACATAATCTTCTGGTCCACGGACTTGACACTTGCACCAACGTCCGCGATCGCCGCGCTCACCTTCCTCATCACACTCTCTCCCATTCCCTCGACTGCTGCCCTGCCCGCTTGCTTGGCAACCTTCAGCATAAGTGCGTTCTTTCCATTGCGGAGGGCTTGCCTCGGCTCGCGTGCGGCGCAAGCATTGGAACGAATGGCGTCTCGCTGATCGAGCACCGGGGCCACGCACCTCAAAAGGGCGGGCAGCGAAGAGGGGGCCGGCATGACCAGTACAACACCGCACGAGCCATTGTCGGAGTCTCTCTTCGGCGAGACTATTTCTTCCGCAGTGAGGGTTCGGAACAAGATGCTCTTTCCCCCGCCCCTGCCGCTCAGATGAGGGAAGCGCCATATGGCAAACTTGTCCGAGATATCGTCCGGCGGAGGATCGGCCACATCCCGAATATCGTCACCGACGCCCCCGGCCCCCCAGTGATATCGCCACTCAGCGCGGTGCGGGCACTCGTGTTCCAGACCCGGCTCGCCCCCCGTCATGGTGAAATCGAGGGGCCATCTCCCTGCCATGAGCTCTTGAACGCCCCCCATGAGCTTTCGTACCCACGGCGGTTCCCACTTGCCGCGAGGCATGCGAACACGGCTGTCCGTTCTACTGTGGATCGAGATGTACGTAGAGAGCCACGACAGTGCGCCCGGGTGCCGGTTCGCCTCCGTCATGACCGCAAACGCAAGGAGATCCCCTGCCGACCCGCGAACGATGTCTCGGAGGCGATCGTCATACATCTCTCCGAGTTCCCAATCGATGCGGTCGCAGTCGGCCGAGCTCCTCGGCGACTGACTGACCGCGGGGACGGCCCCCCTCTCCGCCTCTTCGCGTCGCTCGCTGCCATCTGCGGGGCCCGTGGGGCCGCCGAATACGATGCGGGGGAGCGCCAGAACCCCCTTTGTGCGGATGGACCAATACGTCGGGTCGATCGTCGGCAGCGAGTGGCCCCCTCGGGGCGCTCGCCATGCCTCGGCGGTTGCCGGCATCATCCGGCAGGTGGCGTCAGGCCAGTAGATCACCGCGTCGAAATCGTAGAACCGCCTCTCCCCCGGGTAGCCGAGGATACTCACCATGTCACAGCCAATCCGCACGACCTTGAGGCCGGCGCACTCCCCCGGCACATTCTTGCCTGGCCCCCCGATCAGCAGCACCGCCCGGCTCCTCTTCATGGACCCAGCCTATCGCGCGGCAGAGGATGCGGGCAAGCAGCGCCGCGTCCCCCAGAACAAGCGTGGACGATGCTGCGCGCTCTTGGATCGGTTATCGGTTCTGTTAGCAGTCCACCGTTCCACGCTGCTGAAATGGCCAAATATTGCTGATATTTGAGGGATTATTAAGGATTGGCGACCCCAACGGGAATCGAACCCGTGTTTCCAGGATGAAAACCTGACTTTCACAACTATATATGCGTATTTCCAAGCATTTTCACACAGGGGGACACGAATCCACACACAGATCCGTATCAAGCGCCGTATCACTCTGCCGGCCCCTCCTCACCAACTCCTGAACGTTGTCCGCGGCCTCCTCCATCCACGGTGCCACGAGCGTCATGATCCGCTCTTTGTTTTCCTTCCACGTGTGCTTCCCTGCGTACCCCAGGCGTGCCGCAAGCTCGGGCTTCCCGATCCGCTCGCCCGCCGGCATGTCGATCACCGACTGCAGCCCCGGCAAGCGCTCGTCCGCCTCGAACACTGGTGCCGCAAGAGCCGCCTCGCGCATGGCGATGATCTCAGCCATCCCGTCCATATGCGCCGCCTTCTTCATCTTCTCCAAGTCGGCCATTCCTTTCTCTCTCCACTCCTTCGCCGCAGCCGGTCCCATCTGCCGATACGCCGAAGCAACTCTTGCCCTTGGCATCACCGTCTCCCACAGCGCGATCATCCACGCCTCGTCGGGAATCGCGATGACAACATCAGCTTCCGCGCCATTCCGTACCGCAGCTCGCCACGCCGCCTGGTAGAGCTCGTCGAGGGCGCCCAACGCGTAGCACTCCTGCATGGCCGGCAGCGAGAACCTGCCTCCTCGCATCTGAAGCTGATCGCCTGTCTTGTCGAACACCTCGCCATGCCGGATGGTTCGTTTCAACAACAGCGCCGCTTGCAGGGCGTACACCGTCACCTGGGTGAACAGCGGCATGGTAGCCAGGATCGCCACACTGCAATCCCCCGCAGTGTTGGCGCCGCGGATCCTGCCCCGTGTCATGTGCTCGATCTGGGGCCTCGGGTACCCCTCCGGGATCCGCCCTATCACCTCTTCTAGCTCCTTCAAACCCGCGCCGTCTTTGGCCGTGGCGATCATGACGCGTTTGTGCTTGGGAAGGTTCCCGCTCAGCAACTGCGATACCGCGGTCAGATAGAGCTTCCGTTCATCTGCCGCCTTCGTCGGGCTGGCAATGACCACATGGAGCCGCAGCAGATGACTGGCATCGGGGATCTCGGGGCACGTGTAGACCGGGAAGCCCTCCGGGTACTTGACCGCGCTGAGCATGGCCGAGGCGTTCAGGATCCAGAAGGACGCCCATGGCCCATCCGCCTCCAGGCTGCACCGCTCTTTCCTTATATGGTATCTCCAGCCATGCGTGGAGCCCGGGTCTTTTGGACGCTCCTCGCAGAATGAATAGGCACCGCCTCCCGACTTCGGTTGGCGCATCACATTCACCAGGGTGGCGAGCACCTCATACGCGCGCTGCTCTTCAGCGGGCCCCAGCTTGAACGGGTCGGGGGAACTCAGCGACGACGCCAGCATTTGGCGCAGGCTGTCATACAAGGACGTTCCACGGTCAAGGGCTGCCGCATCCCGGTAGATGTAGTTTCGAGCGGCAAACGTGCGCGCATCGGATGCCAGACCCCAACCGGCTAAAGCTGTCGTTGCCCGGCTGTACGGGACCAGCTCGCCCCATGGCAAATCGACACGGCTGAACGACTGCACCAGCTTCAAGTCAGCCTCGGACACCTCCCAGTCGGCAAAGAGCTCCAGATGCTCGTCGACGATCACGTGGGCGTCTTCCAGGAGCTTGGAACCTGTCTCCATCAGCCGCACCAGGCCTGCATGGGTCATGACCAGGATGGGCTTGGCTTCCTCAGCGGGACGATTGAAGAAGGCGCACTTCTCCTTCGCCGGACATGAATGGCACACCGCCTTGGGGTTGTCTCGAGAGCACTGCCGCCAGTCGTGATCCTTCCCGCAAAGCTCCTTGCACTTCTCGGCATTGAACGCATGCACGCGCCCCACGGGGACATCCGTCAGCTTCTCCAGCTTGCCGGCGACCTCGTAGAGCTGCCGTACGGTTTCAACCACGTAGATGTACCTGACCCCCTGTTTCGCATGAGCGGCGATATGGGACAGGGCCCACGTGGACTTGCCGGCGCCGCAGGGAGCCAACAGCACGCCCTGTTTCTGGGTCGCGACCACATGCTCATGGAACTGGACCGTATGCATGACCCACGGCTGGAGCTGCACCCCAAAAGCCTCGGCGTACTTCTGAACCATGGCCTCCAGCTCGGGCGGCACCCCCCCACATGTTCTGAGGGGGATTTCTGTAACAGCGTAACGGATTGGCAGCGGGGTGAACTTGTCGCTGCTCGCCCGCCAAGGGGAATGCGTGATCTTCCGCAGGCAGCGATCGACCTCCTCGGGCAGTCTAAGGCCGTACTTCTTCGCGAAATCCACCCCGTGGGACATGGCCATCTGGATCGTGGACTCGCTGTACCCCGCCTTGGCCAGCTTGGCCACGAGGCTGAACATTTCCTGGCTGCGATCCCCATGGTCGGACTCGATTTCATCCCGGATATCCTGGGGCAGCTCCTCGTAGGGCACCGACTCGCCGTTCGCAGGAACTGGGGCAGGCACACTGCTATCGCTGGACGGATCCCCAATCCATGGCGCAGATTCAGCCTCCAACCGCTCCAGCGTCCATCGATCCGTGGGCTTCCACCACAGCAGGAATCCCTCCTTCTTGCCCTTTTCCGGCTTCTCGTTGATCGTCATGGGGACGCGAAACAGGTGCTGGGGACCATCGCAGGCATCCGCGAGAAACGCTTTATTGACCTGCCGCCATACCTGCATGACATGGTCAGCCTCGGGCGTGCCGGCGGTGAACGGCAGGGGCGTTTCCAGTACAAAGGCTGCCTGGACGCCATGCCCGGTTACCCAAGCTCCCGTGGCTCGCATGGGGTGGGTCAGCAGGAACGCAACCGCATCGTCAATGCCATGGAACGGCTTGCCCGCCCCAGCATCCAGGTCGACGTAGATCGCGGGTAGCTTGGTGAAGTTGGCTTGGGCATAGGCGCCGCCTCCGTCGTGGACTCCGGCGGCGAAATACAGATTGGGTACCTGACCCGCGTTCTTGGTCAGCACCCAGCCTACCGCTTCATCCCGAGGCAGGGCATGGTTCTGGATCACAACGTCGCCCTTCCCGGGTCCTCGCGTGATCTCTGACACCCTCAATCCGTCATTGGCGCCGAACAGGACCCCCATGAAGCTGGGCAGGAAATCCTCAACCTTGGGCTGGACAGGCCTTCGCATGGTCTATGACACCATCTCCATGCCCCCGGAGATTACTTTGCAGCCATGAACCCTGCCAGCCGGAAACACCAAGCTCACCAGCATCGCAGGTCACTGGACATCACAGGGGATGCACTACCCCCTACCCGCATAAGCACTGATTGTACATGGATACGCTACCCCATGGACTGGACATAAACCGCAGCTCCGTTGGATTTCACAGGAGGGATACCATGCCCAGCTCAACAACTTCATGATTCGCATTTCCCAGGTCAGGATTCCAGCTTACGACTGATCCATCCGTGGAATGCCCATACGGATCCACCACCCTGATTTCATGACCCTGGAACTGCCCGACAGCGGCACTATACGACCCTACATGGCCCGATCGTCGCAGGTCAGGATATGGACAGGCCCTTCCTGGATCACACACTTGAAACTGACCCACTGAACCACTTCCCTGATACCCCTTATCTGGATACCGCGGACCCGTTACCTGGTTACACCCATGGATACTGGTTTCACTGCCTTTCCGATCGGATTACTCGCCTATCCATTTCCCATTCGAGCATTACCTTACCCATGCCCCTCGAGGCATGGATATTTCAGTGGCGTTCTGAACTGCGATTCGCAATTCCGTTTCCGATTCACAGGGATATATTTCCTTGGATATATTGGCATGGACATATTTCCTTGGATTTCCCTGTTCCACCC